>VBGJ01000245.1 GCA_005880445.1 Chloroflexota bacterium
CCGTCGTCGAGGCGCGCACCATGGGTCCGAGCAGCGGCATCTTCAACAGGAACCCGTCAAGGGCATAACGACCGCGGGCGGTGCGCACCCACGTGCCGAAGAGGATGGCAGCGGCAAGGATCCCCAGAAGGATGAAGAGGTAATGCGCCTTGATGTAGACGGAAACGTGAAGGAGAAAGACCAGTATGCCCGGTTCTTTGACTCCCAGCTCTGCGTAAAGTGCGGTGAACGAGGGAAGGACGAACAGAATGATGCCGAGGGCAATAACTACCGCCATCGTCGCGACGATGACCGGATAGATCATGGCGCTGCGGATCTTGCGTCGCGCCGAAGCTTCGCGTTCGATGTGCTTTGAGGCTTGGCGAAGGACCGTTTCTAGCTGTCCCGTCACCTCTGCCGACCTGACCATGTCAACAACAAGTGATGGAAAGATGCGCGGATGGGCTGCAAAGGCCGCGCTGAGACGTACGCCACGCTCCAGATCGGTGACAACGGTGAGGAGCTGCTTGCAGAAGTTGACGACGACCTCAGGCTTGGGTTTTGGCGGCTGGAACTGGAGAAACTTGACGAGCCCGTCGAAATAACCGGGCTTTACCGGGGTGGACGCTGTGACGTTCTGCATCTCTGCTCTTGCCTCTCAGATCACGTAGACGGTCCGCATCACCTCGGCGATGGTGGTTCGGCCGGCGTCGACGAGGTCGCACGCCGACTCCTGCAGGGTCCGCATTCCCGAGGTCTGTGCCCGATGCCGAAGCTCTGATTGGCTCTCTTTCGCCACGATCAACTCGCGGATGACATCGTCGACTCGAAGAGTCTCAAATACACCTACTCGCTCGTAGTACCCGGTCCCCTTGCACCGGCGGCATCCGGCACCTGCCATCAGGGGTTGCTTCGGCTCGTGCCCGCGGACCGTCCGGTAGAACTCAACCTCTTCCGGATGTGGCTTCATCGATACCGTGCAGTCGGGGCAGTTGGTGCGCACGAGCCGCTGTGCCACGACGCCGACGACCGCCGAAGCTACCAGGAAACTCTCTACGCCCATGTCGAGGAAGCGGTGCAGAGCGCCGACGCAGTCGGCAGCATGGAGCGACGCCAGCACCAGGTGCCCCGTAAGAGCCGACTGAACCGCAATCTGCGCCGTCTCCACGTCGCGCACCTCGCCCACGAGGATCACGTCGGGGTCCTGCCGCAGAATCGCTCGCAGCCCGTTGGCAAACGTGGTTCCGGCCAGCCGGTTGATCTGGACCTGGTTGATGTTGTCGAACTGATACTCGACCGGGTCCTCGATTGTGGTGATGTTTCGTGTACTGCGATCGAGCTCGTTCAGCGCCGCGTAGAGCGTGGTCGTCTTTCCGGCGCCCGTCGGTCCGCTGACCACGACCAGCCCGTAGGGCGAGGTGACGAGGCGGTGCAACTGCACGTGTTCCTCCTGTCGCAGGCCCAGCTGGTCCAGTGGCAGCAGCGACCGCGAGCGATCGAGCAGGCGCATCACGATCTTCTCGCCCCACACGGTCTCCATAGAGGCGATGCGGATATCGACATCGCGGCCGTCGAGCTTCATGGTCAACTGGCCGTCCTGGCTGCGATGACGGTCGACGATGTCCATCTCCGCGAGGAGTTTCAGACGTGACGCCACCGGCGCGGCCAGCTGTGGCGGCAGAGACTGCACATCATGCAAGGCGCCGTCGACGCGGAAACGGACGCGGAGACGGTCGGCCTGGGGCTCGATATGAATGTCCGAGACGCGGTCGCGGAGTCCCTGGGTGATGATGAGGTCGACGATCTGCACCACCGGCGCGTCCGGACTCACCGTGGCGAGCTCCGCCATTTGCGGCTGCCGCGCTGTCTCTTTGACCGCGCGCACTACCTGCGCATCGACGTTCGGCATCACCGTGTAGTGCAAGTCGAGCGCACGCTGTATCGCCATAGCGTCGGCCAACTCGAGCCGCACCTGCCGCTCGGTCATCTCCGCCAGCTGTTGGCCTACGTCCGCTGCGTTCGGACGGTTCGTGGCCACGTGCAATCGCCCGTCCTC
>VBGJ01000028.1 GCA_005880445.1 Chloroflexota bacterium
GGGTCTGCGCGCGGTACACCTCCAGCAGGGTCCGGAGCTTGCGTTGCTTGCGCGCATCCACGGCCTCCTCGGGGAGACCGAACGACGTGCCTCGTCGGGCCTTGACCTCGACGAGGACCAGCGTTTCGCCGTCCTCGGCCACGATGTCGATCTGGCCCAGCCGCGTGCGCCAGTCGCGGGCGAGGATGCGAAACCCCTGCCCCTCGAGGTGACGCAGCGCCGCGACCTCGCCCGCGTGTCCCACCCGCTCGCGCATCGGTCGCGCCGGCGGAAGCGGCTCCGGGGCGCGCTGCACGACGTTACCCGCCGTCCTCGCGTTCGGCGGCCTCGGCGGCAAGCTCCGCCTCCGACCGACCCGTCTCGCCGGCCGTGTCCGCGTCTTCCACAGCCTCTGGCTCAACCGCCGGTGGCTCCTCGTCCGGCGCGAGCTCGGGCTCGGCCAGCGCCGCCTCCTCAGCGGCGGCCTCCGCGTCGTCGGTTCGCAACAGCACCATGTCCGGCCCGCCGACCGGGCTTCTCCGCTCGCGGATCCGGGCGCGCCGGCCCACCTTCTCGCGGAGATAGAAGAGCTTGGCGCGGCGCACCTGCCCATGCCGCAGCACATCGATGCGGTCGATGCGCGGCGAGTGCACCAGAAACGTGCGCTCCACTCCGACACCGTGCGACATGCGGCGCACGGTGAACCGTGTGTGCAGCCCCGTCTTCCCCCGAACCGCGATCACCACTCCCTCGAACACCTGGATCCGCTCGCGCGTGCCCTCGACGACCTTGACGTGCACGCGTACGGTGTCGCCTGGGCGCAGCACGGGGACCTCGCGCTTCTCCTGCTCACGTGCGAGCAGATCGATGACATTCATTCCTTCTCTCCGGCTTTTCGACTCGACCGTAACAGATCAGGGCGGACCCGTCTCGTGCGGTGCTCGCCTTCGCGGACTCGCCAGGCTTCGATCTGCGCATGGTCTCCGCCGCGCAGCACCGGCGGCACGTCGTGGCCTTCGAACGATGCCGGACGCGTGTACAGCGGCGCCTCGAAGCCGCCGCGCGCGCCCTGCGAGAACGTCTCGCCGATCAGCGACTCCGGTGAACCGACCACGCCGTCGACCAACCGGGCCGTCGCTTCGAAGATCAGCATGGCGGCGACCTCGCCGCCGCTCAGAACGAAGTCGCCAACCGAGAGCTCCTCGCCGATCTCGTCGCGAGCACGCGCATCGACTCCTTGATAACGGCCGCACACGAGCAGAAGCGAGTCCTCGTGCGCGAGCTCGCGCGCGACGTCGTGCGTGAATGTTCGCCCCTGCGGCGACAGCAGGATCGAACGCACACGCGGGTCCGTCTCACGAACGGTTCGCACCGCGCGAACCAACGGTTCTGGCTTGAGCACCATGCCCGCGCCGCCGCCGAACGGCTCGTCGTCGACCTGCCGGTGCCGCTCCTGCGCCCAATCTCGCAGGTCGTGCACGTGCAGCGAAATGAGCTCTGCGTCGAGCGCCCGTCCCACGACGCCGGCTCCGAGCGGGCCGGGAAACAGCGACGGAAAGATGGTGAGCACGTGGAAGCGCATCACGCCGCATCCTCGGGCACCGGTGCCAGTGTGATCGTGCCCGCCGGGATGTCAACGTGCCGCACGAACTCACGCACCATCGGAAATCTGCGCTCACCGGCCGCGGATTCGATCACCACGACATCCGCCGCACGCGCCGGTTCGACGTCGCGCACCGTGCCGAGCTCGTCCCCGTCAGGAGTGACGGCGCGCAGTCCGATGAGCTGCCAGACGAACCACTCACCGCTTCCGAGCTCTCGTGCTTCGTCGCCGCTGACGCACAGATACGCGCCGCGAAGCGCAGCGGCGTCCACGACTGTGTTGACTCCCTGGAATGCGAGCAGCACCGTGCCGTCGCCACCGTCTCGGGAGGAGCGCACCACGAGTTGCGCCCCGCTGCGCTCCACCCGCAGGCGGAGACCGCTGCGGAACCGTCGTGCGTCGCCCCCGAGCATCTCGGCGCGCACCTCGCCCTTCACCCCGTGCACACGCCGCACGTGCGCGGCGCGCAGGCTGGCTGGCGAGGCGGGAGCAGGCTGTGTCACGCGCGATCTTTCAACTCCACTTGGACACGCTCGTGATGGCGCAGTCCTGCGGCGCGAACCACCGCGCGGATGGCTTCGACATTGCGACCGTTCTTGCCGATGATCTTGCCCATGTCCTCGTCGGCCACGTGCAGGCGCACGATGGTGCTCCGCCCCCGCGGCTGCGACTGCACCTCGATCGCCTCCTTGTTGCTGACGATGCGCTCGGCGATGAAGTGCGTGAGATCCACGTAGTCGGTCACGGTTCCTCCTCCTCCGCCACGGCCCCGGCCGCAGGTTCGTCTTCTGTTGCCGGGGGCTGCTCTTCCGCTGGCGCGGGCTCTGCCGCCGCCGCGGGTTCTGCCGCCGCCGCGATCTCGGCCACCGGTGGCGTCGCAGGCGCGCTCACCGGCGCTGCCTCCTCTTGCCGCGCGGGCTTCGGAGCTCGCTGCACGCGTGGCGGTGCTGCGAGGATTCCCTGCTGCACGAGCAGATCGCGTGCACTGTCACTGGGCCGCGCGCCGCGACGCATCCACACCCGCACCTTGTCCTCGTCGATGCGAACGACCGCAGGATCCGGGAGCGGATCGTAGAAGCCGATCGCCTCGATGAACCTGCCGTCACGCGGGCTCCGCGAGTCCGCCACCACCAGTCGGTACACAGGCCGCTTCGTCGTGCCCATGCGCTTCAGCCGGATCTTGACCACATGCTCTCCTTGTATCGCCGTTGATTCGTACGTGTGAGTGTCACCCGATGCCCAACTGTGTCGTGTCGAGCCCTTTGAGCTGCCGCAGCATTCGCGCCTTGCCGCGCATCCCCTTGCCGGGCTTGCCACCAAGGGCCTTGAACACGGTCTGCATCTGGTCGAAGCCCTTGAGCAAGCGGTTGACATCGGCGAGCGTGGTGCCACTGCCGGCGGCGATGCGCTTGCGTCGCGATCCCTTGATCACCTCGGGATGGCGGCGCTCCTGCGGCGTCATGGACAGCACGATCGCCTCCATGCGCCCGATGTCTTGCTCCGACGGCAGCGAGTTTCCCGCCTGCTGCATCAGCTTGCGACCGCCCGGCATCATACCGAGCACGTTCTCGATGGGCCCCAGATTGCGCACCTGGCGCAGCTGGTCGACGAAGTCGTCCATGGTGAGCCGGCCCGCGAATGAGCGCTCCATGAGCTCCTGTGCCTGCTTCTCGGACACGTGCTCCTGTGCCCGCTCCACCAGCGTGAGCACATCGCCCATGCCCAGAATCCGTGACGCCATGCGATCCGGCGCAAACGGTTCCAGGTCGGACAGCTTCTCGCCGGTGCCGGAGTACATGATCGGCTTGCCGATCGTCTCGCGCATGGAGAGCGCGGCACCACCGCGTGCGTCGCCGTCGAGCTTGGTGAGGATGACTCCGTCCACGCCGACCGCATCCTCGAAGCCGCGGCCAACGTTGACCGCCTCTTGCCCCGTCATCGAGTCGACGACGAGCACGGTGTCGTTCACCCGGACGGTCTGACGAATCCGTTTGAGCTCCTCGAGTAGCGCGTCGTCCATCTGCAGGCGGCCTGCGGTGTCGATGATGACGACGTCGCAGTTGAGCTTTCGCGCCTCGTCGAGGCTCCGCTTGCAGAGCTGCGGCACATTGGCCTTGCCGTCGGGCGACACGACGGGCGTGTTGATGTCGCGGCCAAGCTTCTCCAGCTGCTGGACGGCGGCCGGCCGGCGCACGTCGGCGGCGACCAGCAGCGGGCGATGCCCGTCGCGCCGCACCGCCACGGCCAGCTTCGCTGCGGTCGTCGTCTTCCCGCTTCCCTGCAGCCCCACGAGCATGATCACCGTGGGAGGCTGCGGCGCGTATGTGATCTTGCGCAGCTCGCCGCCCAGGAGCGCGGTGAGCTCCTCGGCGACGATCTTGACGATCTGCTGCCCCGGCGTCAGCGACTCGAGCACATCGCTCCCGACGGCGCGCTCACGAACCCGGTCGACGAAGGCGCGCGCCACGCGGAAATTGACGTCGGCCTCCAGCAGCGCGACTCGCACCTCGCGAAGCCCAGCCTCCACGTCCTCCTTGCTCAGGCGACCGCGCCCGCTGAACCGTCGCAGCGCGGTGGTCAGGCGGTCGGTGAGGGAATCGAACATGTCAGCGGCTCGCCGTGAACCGCAGACGTGCGAGGAGCTCGGCTTCGATCGCATCGCGACGACGCAGCTCGGCTTCGTGGCCGAGACGCTCCTCAAATCGTGTGAGCTGCGCCGTGGCCCTGCGCACCAGGTCGTGCGCGGCGCTTCGCGTGCACCCGAAGCGCTCGGCGATCTCGCTGTACGACCAGTCCTCGTCCAGGTGAAGCCGGCAGGCCTCGCGCTGATGCGCGGTGAGCAGCGGGCCGTAGACGTCGAGCAGGCGCTGGTGTCGCGGGCGGCCACTTGGCGCGTGAGTCCAAAGAGAAGCTGTCAAGGTCAAGGCCTTGACATTCTACCCTCTCACGCGGCGATAACCTCGACGGCGGCCTCCGACACCGTGACACGACGACGTCCCGGTATCAGCGCGGCGGCCAGGGCACCCACCGCGACCACGATGCTCCCGACGGTGATCGCCGGCACCACCCCCGCGACGAACGCGTGGCTGGAGGTGTATCCGCCGCTGTGGGCGAAGATCGACGCGAGCACGGCCACGCCGAGCACACCGCCCAGCTCGCGAATCGCATTGTTGGCGCCCGAAGCCTTGCCCTCGTTCTCCCGGCGCACCGAGCTCAGCACGAGGTTCGCCACCGGCGCGAAGAAGAGTCCCATGCCGATGCCGCTCAGGACGAACGGGATGACCAGGGAGCTGTACGGCGTCGTCGCGGTGGTGACCTGGGCGATCCAGAAGAGACCGGCGGCCTGGAGCGCGAGCCCGAGCGCCAGCAAGGTGCGTCCGGAGATCCGATCCGAGAGCGCACCGGCGGTCGGCGCGACCAGAAGCGGCATCGCCGTCCACGGAAGGATGCGCATACCCGCGCCCAGCGGCGACAACCCCTGCACCGTCTGGAAAAACTGTGCCAGCAGGAACACCGACCCGAACATGCCGAAGAACATCAACATCGATGCAACATTCGCCCCGCTGAACGTGCGGTTGCGGAAGAAGCGCATCGGCAGCATCGGCGCACGTGCACGGAATTCGTACGTGACGAAGATGGCAAGAACGAGCACGCCCGCGGCGAGGCTGGACAAGATCTCCGGGCTCGTCCACCCCTGCGAGTTGGCGCGCACCAGGCCCCACACGACGGCGAAGAGCCCAGCGCTGGCGAGTGCAAGTCCGGCGAGGTCGAGGTGGCGATCCGGTCCACGGCTCTCGGTCAGGCGCACCCTTGCCAGCGGCGCAAGCGCAAGGCCGATGGGGACATTGAGCCAGAAGATGAGCGCGAGCCCGCGTCGCTCTGGGCGAACGGCCGCGCTCAGCAGCGTGAGCGTCAGCGGCGTGACCATGGCCGCCCCCGCCCCCTGAACCGCCCGGGCCGCGATCAGCCAGGTTGCGCTCGGCGCCAGCGCGGCCGCGGCCGACCCGAGGCTGAACACGGCAAGGCCGAGTGTGAAGATGCGCCGGCGGCCGAACCGATCACCTAGGGCGGCCCCGGTCAGGAGCAGCACGGCGAAGGTGAGCGTGTACGCGTTCACCGTCCACTCGAGCTGCTGCAGGTCGGCGTGGAGGTCGCGCCGGATCACGGGAAGGGCGGTGGTCACGACCAGGTTGTCGAGCGTGACCATGAACAACGCCACCGCGGTGATGAGGAAGGTCCACGTGGTCCGTGCTCTCGCTGTCATGGTTGTCCTCCTTGCGCCTGGTTTCGACTGGTGCCGTCTTCTCTTAGTGATTACTCACTCACTTCGCGGCTTAAATTTTTTTCGACGGGCTATGCGTCGCTCGCGCAGCCGACGATGAGCTCCGACGCCCAGCGCTGCGGCTTGGTGAACTGCCCCATCATCGCCAGCACGTTCAACAGCATTCCGTTGGCGAAAAACCGGCTCACCTGAGCCGCGTCGGCGCCGCTGAGCCGTCGCACCAGATCCCACAGACCGCCGAACCCCGTCGCCATCAGCTCCCGGATCTCGGGGTCGTCGCACGCCGCGTATCCTTGCAGCTGCGCTCGAACCCGGTCGTGGTCCGCCTCGATCATCTGCCGGTAGGCATCTCCCATCGCGGTCAGCGCGGCGTCGCCGGACAGACCACCAGCGGCGCGCGTGAACGCCGCCGCGATCTCTTCGTAGCAGCGATCGATGCTCGCCAGCACCAGCTCACGCTTCGTGCCGAACAGCCGGAACACGTATGGCTGGGAGATGCCGGCACGCCGCGCGATCTCCTCGGTCGACGCCGCCTCGTACCCGTGCTCGGCGAAAACGCCGATGGCTGCGCGAAGGATCTGCTCGCGCCGCTCGGCGGCGGTCAGGCGCTCGGCGGTCAGCGTGGGTGGCATCGCCTGTCGAATGTTAGTGAGTACTCACCAACTTGTCAAGCACCCGCACCCGGCTCTCCGGGGCTAACCGCCTCCTCCTCACCCTCGACGCCGAACAGGGCGTCCAGGTACGCCTCAGGATCGAAGACGTTGAGGTCATCGATGTCCTCGCCCAGGCCGACGAGCTTCACCGGCACCCCAAGCTCCTCCTCGATGGCGATGACGGTCCCGGCGCGGGCGGTGCCGTCGAGCTTCGTCACCACCAGGCCGGTGAGCTGCAGCACCTCATGAAAGGCGCGCGCCTGGTTGCCAGCGTTCATGCCTGTCGTCGCGTCGAGCACGAGGAGGGTCTCGTGCGGTGCCTCCGGGATGATCCGCTGCACGACGCGGCGCACTTTCGCCAGCTCGGCCATCAGGTTCGCCTTCGTGTGCAGCCGGCCCGCCGTGTCCACCAGCACACAGTCCGCCCGGCGGGCGATCGCCGCTTGGACCGCGTCGTAGGCGACCGCGCCGGGATCACCTCCCGGTTGATGCGCGACGAACTCACTCTCTGCGCGGTCGGCCCAGATCCGCATCTGGTCGATGGCGGCGGCGCGATACGTGTCGGCGGCCGCGATGATCGGTGTTCGGCCTTCCTCTCGCAATCGATACGCCATCTTTCCCACGGTGGTCGTCTTGCCGCTACCGTTGACTCCCACGACGAGCACCACGCTCGGGAACGCATCGAGGTGCAGCGCGCGATCACGCTGCTCCAACATCGCCAGCATCTCTGCATGCAGCGCGGCCACTGCGGCGCCGGCATCGCGGATGTGCTCAGCCCGAGCGCGCTCGCGCAATGCTGCAACGAGGCGCTCCGACGTCGCCACGCCGCAGTCGGCGGTGATTAGGACCTCCAGCAGGTCGTCGTAGAACGCATCGTCGAGCGACCGACCCAAACCGATGGCGCCGCGCACACCGGAGCCGAAGCTGCCGGTCGCGCGTCCCATGCGTCGCGACATGCGCCGCCACCACGCCTTCCTGCGCGGTGCCGCTACGACCTCGGCGTCTTCGGGCATCGGGCGGTGGGCGCCGCTATCCGGCGGCGCGAGACTCCGCGCGGCGCAGCCCGACGACGACGCCGCCCTCGAGCTGCACGTCAGCCTCGAAGCGCACACCGAGCACCGAGCTGACGCCGTCTGCATCGATGGTGACGCCCCACAGGATGTCCGCTGCGGCCATCGTGATGTGGTTGTGGGTGACGATGATGAACTGCTGCAACTCCGCGAGCCGGCGCAGCAGGCGGGTGAAGCGCACCACATTGCTGTCGTCGAGCGCAGCGTCAACTTCGTCGAACACGTAAAACGGGCTCGGGTTGACCTGCTGAAGGGCGAGCACGGTGGCGAGCGCGGTCATCGACCGCTCACCGCCCGACAACAGCCGCAGCGGGCACAACCGCTTTCCCGGCGGTTGCGCGAGGATCTCGACCCCTGGGCGGCGCTCCGCGACTTCCGCGATCGACTCCTCGTCTGCATCATCGACCACCGGCTCCTCGAGCCGCAGCGTCGCCTTGCCGCCCGGAAAGAGCTCGGCAAACAGTTGCTGAAAGTGGAAGGAAACTGCGCCGAAGACGGCATCGAACCGCCGCTCCAGATCTCCGGCTAGCCGGCGCGTGAGCGTGTGGATGTCATCGCATGCGGCGCCGATGTCGTCGCGATGAATGCGCACCGCGGTAACGCGCGCTTCTAGCGAAGCGTGTTGCTCGGGCGCGAGCGCGTTGACCAGACCGAGCGCGGTAATGCGTCGCTCGAGGCGCACGATCTCGCGCTCCGCCCGATCCATCGCCTGCGGATCCCACTCGACGGCATCGTCGTCGGCCTCGCCGCGCACCGCCTCGGCGAGCCGCGCGACGCTAGCCTCGGCGTCCGACACCTCGGCGAGCGCAGCCGTTCGCTCGTCCTCGGCGCGAGCCACGCTCACCGCGACCTCCGCGTGCTCCGCCTCGAGGGCGATCACCGCCCGCTCCAGGTCCGGCAGCGGCACCGAGCTTGCGTCGAGCGCGGCGCGCGCGACGTCGACTGCCGCCCGCTCGACCACGGCAGACCCACGGGCCGCACGACCCATGACCAGCGCGGCCAGTGCATACGACTCGGCATCCACCACGCGAAGCTCGGCGGCCGCGACGCGAGCTCGGGCGCTCTCCATGAGGCGATCGGTGTCCTGCGACGGCTGCGCGAGGGATCCGCGTCTGCGAGCCGCGTCGATCTCGATCAGGACTCGCTGCCGGGTCTCCGCGGCCGCACCGCCGGCGGCGCGAGCCGCCGCTGCAGCCTGCTCCAGGCGCCGCCTCGCATCACCCGCGCCGGCGATCGCGGCCGAGGCCTCGGCTGCCGCCGACTCGGCACGACGCTTCGCTTCTCGCTCCCGGGCTGCGAGCTCGAGCGGCTCAGCCGGCCTTCCACCACCGCGTATCCCCGCCACGCTCACCACGCGTCCGTCGGGAAGCACGGCGACTCTGGCGCCGGCGGCGAGTGCGGCTCGCCCCGACTCGAGGCTGTCCGCGAACCACACGCCGTCGAGCAGACGGATGATCGCGTCGAGTGCATCCGGGGAGGCATCGATTGCCGAAGCCGCGCTGCGCCACGGCGCGGGGACCCGCCCGGCGGCACCGGGCAGGGTGTGGCTCAGGGCAAAGAGCTCCTCGCGGGGGCCGGCGGTGTCGAGATACTCGGCGGCGCCGTCCACGTCGTCCACGAGCCACGCACCGAGGTGGCCCTCGAGCGCCGCGGCCACCGCGGTCGCGTCGCGTTCATCGCGGACCGAGATGCTGTCGACCAGTCTGCGACCGTTGAGCGAGCCCTCGGCGACAGCACGTGCCACACCTCCCTCGGCGCCGATGGCGCCGGCGACGAGCCCGCGCAGCATCGCCGCCTCGGCCAGCGCGCTGCGAGCTTTCTCTGAGGTCGCGTCCACGTCCGCTTGTGCCGCGTTGACCTCGTCCCATGCGTGGTCGACGGCCGCCTGAGTCCGCGCGAAGGCGTCGTCGGCGTCCGCGGCGCTGGGGCCCGGGCCGTCGTCGCTTGCAGGAGCTGCTCGTTCCCCGTCCGGCTCCGATGGCGGGACGAGCTGCGCCGGTTCGACCGCCAACAGGTCGGCACGGGCGGACTCGAGCTCCGCGTTCGCGATCGCGCGCTGCAGGACCGCGCTGCGCAACCTGTCTGCCAGGCGGCGCGCCTCGCCGTCGGCGCGCTCGACCGAGAGACGGGCCTCCTCGAGGCGAGCAGCGGCATCGTCGCGGGCAGCCCGCGCCTGCTCGAGCCTTTGCCGCTCGCCCCCGGCGCGACCGGCGAAGGCAGCGTCTGCCTCGGTGGCGGCCTCGAGCCGTGACGAGGCTTGCTCCAGCCGCCGGCGCGCCTGCTTCAGGCCGCCGCGAGCCGCCCGCCACTCCTCGCGAGCCAGGCTGCCCCTCAGCTCCGCCAGGCGCGTGGTGGCGTTCCGCTGCTCCAGAGCCGCCGTCGCTTGCTGAGCGAGCTCCTCGAGACGCGGCTCCGCGTCACCGAGCAGATCGTGCATGCGGCTCAGGGCGATCTCGGCTCGGCCCAGCCGGCTCAGCGTCTCCTCGCACGCCGCTCGCAAGCCGCGAACCCCGGCGGCTTGCTCGACCAGCGCCCGGCGTTGCGCCGGCGACGCCTCGATGATGGAGTCGATGTCGTTCTGGGCGACGACCGCATATCCGTTCTGGGTCAGCCCGGTGTTACCCAGGAGCCGCTCCAGGTCGCGGAGCCGGACGCGCTCCCCATTGATGCGAAATTCGGTGTCGTGGGCCGCGCGCACGACGCGGCGGGTGACCGCCACCTCCGGATCCTCGGTGGCAAGCCTTCCCTCCTCGTTGTCGATGACGATCTCCACCTCAGCCAGGTTGACGCGCTGCCGCCGGCCCCCGCCGGCGTACACCACCTCGTCCATGCGCTGGCCCCGGAGCTCGCGGGCATTCGTCTCCCCGAGCGCCCACCGCACGGCATCGACGAGATTGCTCTTGCCACTGCCGTTGGGTCCGACGATGGCAGTGATCCCGCGGTCGAACGTCACCTCGGTACGCGACGCGAACGTCTTGAACCCGGAGACGACGACGCGGCGCAGTCTCATCCGCCCGATTCTGCCCGCGATCGTGTGGTCACGTCAACATGTTGCGCCACGCGCGTCTCCTGCATACAACATGTTGCGATCATTCCGCCGGCCGCGGTTTGCCGCCGCGGCCACGACCACCACGCCGTCCACGGCGGGTCCGCTTCTTCACCGCCGGCTGCGGCGGCGGCGGTGGCTCTGCGGTGCGACGGCCCACCAGGGCCTCAGCCGCCGAGCGGAGCGCCGCCACGAGTCCCCGTCGCAGCGGCACCGCGGTGGGAGAGGCAGCCTCCGTCGGCGCCCGGGCGGCAGGTCGTCGCGACGCGCCCCCGCGCCGGCGCCCTTGCTGCACCGCGCTTGCGCCGCGATCGGCGGCGACTTCGGCGACGCGGCGGCGTACGCGGGCGGGCTCTTCCGCGGCGCCGCGGGCCGCGGCGCGTGCCGCACCTGCCGCCGCAGCCGCCGGAGCGGGCTTGCGCAGCTTGGCGATGCGTTCCAGCGCGTCATGCGCGGCGGACTGCTCGGCTGCCTGCTTGGTTCGCCCCCTCCCGGTACCGGCCACCTTGTCCCCGAGCACCGCTTCGGCCTGGTACTCACGGTTGTGCCCCGGCCCGGCGAGTGGGCTAACCCGGTAACGGGGGGTGTCGCCGGTCCGCTCCTGAGACACCTCCTGCAGGCGGCCCTTGAAGTTCTCGTCGCTCCATTCGGCCAGGTCGCCGATGTTCTGCAGAAACACCTTCGACGCCGCGCGGTAGCCCTGGTCGAGGAAGATCGCGCCGATCAGAGCCTCGAAGGCATTGGCCAGAAGCGACGGCAGGGCGCGCGCCCCGGTCTTGGCCGCGCCGCGGCCGACGAGGAGCGTCGACCCCAGCTCGAGACGTTCCGCGAGACGCGCGAGCGACGTCGTGTTGACCAGCGCAGCCCGGAGCTGTGTCAGCTGCCCTTCGTCGTAGACCGGGAAACGGCGGAACAGGTAATCGCCGACGACGAGCTCGAGCACCGCGTCACCGAGATACTCGAGGCGCTCGTTGTCGTGCCCGGGGCCGCTCGGCTCTCCACGCTCGTTGTTCCACGACGCGTGGGTCATAGCCTCACGAAGCAACTCGGGCCGCCGAAAGCGGATGCCGGCGCGCTCCTGCAGGGCGTCGAGCCGCGCCGACTCCTCGGGTGTGAGCCCAGGTGGGGCGGACCCTACCGGGGCCAGCGCTACGACGCGGCCCCCACCTTCTCCTGGATGTAGTCCCAGGCCTGCCCCACCGTTGCGATCTTCTCGGCGTCCTCGTCGGAGATCTCCATCTGGTACTCCTCCTCGAACGCCATGATCAGCTCGACCAGGTCGAGGCTGTCCGCGTTCAGGTCCTCGACGAACGACGCCTCCGGAGTCACCTGCTCCGGCTCGACGCCGAGCTGGTCGGCGACGATCGCCTTGAACCTGTCGTAGCTGAAGTCTGGCATCGGGGTTTCCTTCTTTTGTCGCAGCGGCTTCCGTGGAATTCTGACTGGAAACGATAGCGTCGGGTTTGGGGGGGCGCCACGCAAACGGACCAGACGCACCGTCGACGACCGGGGCGGCCTCCGGCGGGCGCGCCTGGGGTCCTGCCTCCGGATTCTTCGCGGCCGGCGGGCGCCGTCCGCTGCGCCGTGGTGGCTGACGCACATCCGCTCCGGCATCGGCATCGACCGGGGCAGACGTGGGGTCGGGTCTCGGAGGCGGCACGATCTCGTCCAATTCTATGGTCAGGCTCCCAGCCCGCCATCAACGTGCAGCACATGCCCGGTGATGTACGACGCCCCGGGTGAGACGAGGAACGCGATCGCCGCGGCGACTTCCTCTGCCGTACCCATCCGTTGCATGGGCACCGCGGCAACCGCCGCCTGACGCGCCGGCTCGGCAAGCGACGCTGTCATCTCCGTTTCGATGAAGCCCGGCGCCACACCGTTGACCGTGATGTCGCGCGTCGCCACCTCGCGGGCGAGCGACTTGGTGAGACCGACCAACCCGGCCTTCGCCGCGGAGTAGTTCACCTGACCGGCGTTGCCCATCACACCTGACACGCTGGACACGTTGACAATGCGCCCGAAGCGCTTGCGAAGCATCGGGCGCAACGCGGCGCGGCATATGTAAAAAACCGCGGTGAGATCGACTGCAATCACGTCGGCCCAATCGTGATCACGCAGCCGAACGGCGAGGCCATCGCGAGCGATTCCCGCATTGTTGACAACAATGTCTAAAGCTCCCAGCTCGGTCACTGTCCGTTCCACCAGTCCGGCAGCCGCCGTGGCGTCGCTCAGGTCCGCCGCAAGCAGGACGGCGCGCGCACCATGTTCGCGCACCTCGGACGAAACCCGCTCCACCTCTTTGATACCGCTGCCATACGCGAGCGCGACATCCGCCCCGGCCGTGGCGAGCGCTACGGCCGTTGCGCGACCGATACCACGGGAGGCGCCGGTTACGAGCGCCGTCCGCCCCGACAGAAAGCGCTCGCTCACGACGCGGTCGTCTCCACCGCCGCAAGACCGCGCGCGCCATCCAGCGTTCCGACCGACACGGCGCGTACGTCGGGGGAGATGCGCCGAGCCAGCCCGGTGAGGACGGTTCCCGGCCCGAGTTCGACGAGAGACTCTGCTCCGAGTCCGACCATGCGGCGAACAGAATCGTCCCAACGAACCGGTTCCGTCAGCTGCCGCCGGAGCCGCTCCCGAAGCGTGTTCGCGTCGTACGCCGGCTCGGCGTCCACGTTGCAGACGACAGGAACACGCGGATCGGTCAGCGCGATGGCATCGAGTGCCGCGGCGAAACGTTCGGCCGCTTCGGCCATGAGCGGGGAATGGAACGCACCGCTGACGTTCAGCGGCACCACCCGACGCACACCGCGTTCTCGGGCCAGCGACGAGGCAGCAGCAACGCCGTCCTTGGTGCCACTGACCACGACCTGTCCTGGTGCGTTGAAGTTGGCGAGCACCACCACCTCACCGGTCGCGCGTCGCGCTTCGTCGCAGACCTCCATGACATCTGCCGCGTCCATGCCGAGGAACGCGCTCATCGTCCCGTGGCGCATCGCCGCCATGGCACGCCCGCGCTCCACGACGAGCCGCATGGCGTCTCCGGCCGGCAGCGCGTCCGCGGCGACACACGCGGCATACTCGCCGACGCTGTGACCGGCGACGGCGACGACGTCAGAGCCGGATGAGAGCTCTGCTTGGAGCACGCACTCGACTGCCAGCAGTGCCGGCTGTGCGACTTCGGTCGGTCGCAGCGATGCATCGTCCCCGTGCGCGAGAACGTCCGACAGCTGAAGGCCGAGACGCGATGCCTCGTCGAGAAGCTCGCGCGCAAGAGGTGTCTCGAGAATGCCGCCGGACGCCATTCCCGCCGCTTGGCTGCCCTGCCCTGGAAAGCAGAGAGCGATGCGCGCGGTCAGACGCTGCCTACTCGGTCTCGATCACCTCGCGCCCGTGATAGTGGCCGCAGTTCGGACAGACGCGATGCGGGGGTCGCGGCTGGCGGCACTGCGGGCAGGGCACGAGTGCGGGCAGTGACAGAGCGTGGTGGGAGCGACGGAAGTCGCGGCGGCGCTTTGAGATGCGTTGTTTGGGGAGCGGCATGATGCCTCCGGGAGAATCGCCCGCAATCGCGAGAGCGCGCGCGAGCACGGGGCCAGTATACCGGCTTCGTCACCGCCGCTCTCGACGCTCACGATGCCGAGCGTCCGGCGGCACCGGGAGCGTCTCGATACCCTTGCGCACGGTCGTGACCGCGCGCATCAGGTGCTCCTCCAGCCGCAGCATCACGTCGCGTGCGTAGGTGTCGGCTTCAGCCCGGGTCACGGAAGCGCGCTCCTCGGCCTCGGCGACAAGGGCGTCTGCATGCGCCCTGGCTTGAGCGGTGACGGCGTGCTCAGCGACGAGTGCGGCGGCGCGGTCGCCCGACTCGCGGAGCAACCGCTCAGCCTCTTCCTCGGCGTGCCGAAGCGTGCGCTCCGCCTCCTCCTCCGCGGTGGCGATGATGCGCTCGCGGTCCTCCAGCGTGTGCCGCGCCTGCACCAGCTCGTCCGGCAGGCCCAGGCGAATGCGATCGACGAGCTCGAGTGTCTCGTCCTCGTTGACGACGACATTTGCGCTCAGCGGCAGCCGCCGGGCGGCGGTCACCACGTCCTCGAGCTGGTCGACCAGCTCGAGCACACTCACCGGTTCGTGGACTTCCATGGTTGTCATCTGCTGCTCCCATCGAGACCGAATTTTCGTCGCATCGCCGCCACGCTGACGGGTGGTGCCACGTCGTCGACGCTGCCGCCCAGACGGCAGACTTCCTTGATGATCGACGACGAGATGAACACATTGGAGAAGGACGTCATCAGGAACACCGTGTTCACGTCCGCGTTGAGCCGGCGATTCATCAGCGCCATCTGAAACTCGGACTCGAAGTCCGAGATCACTCGCAGACCTCGCACGATGGCGATCGCGCCCATGGAGCGAGCGAAGTCGACCGTGAGACCTTCGAAGCTGGTCACTTCGACCGAGGGCCGCTCGCCGATGGCGGCACGCAGCAGGTCGACCCGCTCCCGTGCGCTGAAGAGCGGCGCCTTGTCAGGGTTCTCGAGCACGCCCACGACCACGTGATCGAACATCACCGACGCACGGTCGAGGATGTCGAGATGACCCAGGGTGACGGGATCGAAGCTCCCTGGATAGACCGCGACACGCCGGCTCACGATGCGGGCTCGGCTCCGTCTGTGGTTCGTTGCAAGAATGTGAGGGTGGTGAGACCGTGACGGACCTCACGCAGCTGCGCAAGTGCGCCGATGCGCGCGGCCAGACGATGCTTTGCGTGATGTTCGCACACGACGAGCTTCGGTGGGCAGGAACCGAGGATCTCGAGCACACGATCGAGCTCTTCCTCGCGATACGGCGGGTCGATGAAACACAGATCTGCAGCGACGAGGTCAGCGCCACTTCTTCGCGCCCAGGCGATCACACTGCCCCGCACCAAGCGGCAGCGGTCGCGGCAACCCAGACGGTCCGCCGTCGCCGCGATGAGCCGGAGCGCGGCCGGGTCGCGGTCGACGAACGTCGCCGTTGCCGCCTGCCGCGACAGGGCCTCGAACCCGAGCGTGCCGGCGCCGGCGTACAGGTCCAGCACACGGGCTCCGTCGACGCGACCACCGAGGATGTTGAAGAGGGATTCACGCACCATCGAGCGGGTGGGCCGGATGCGCATGCCGGTCTGTGTGCCCACGATCCGTCCACGCCATTGCCCGGCGGTGATGCGCGTCTGCGCCATCAGTCCAGGTCGAAGACGGTGCGGTATTCCCGCATCGCATCGGCGAGCGGCGGGTATGCGGTAAGCACGGGGTCGCGATCCAGCACCAGCAGCGCGGCCGCCCGCGCTCGCTGCGCCAGTGCGACATCGAGCAGGTCGGCCGCGAGCATCTCCGGCAGTCCGTGCTGACGCAAGCCGACGACGTCGCCGGCGCCACGGAGCCTGAGGTCGAGCTCGGCAAGGTCGAACCCACTCCCCGTCTGCGCGACCGCTTCCAGCCGGCGCGAGCCCTCCTCGTCGACGCCGCCCTGGAACAGCAGGCAGTACGACTGGTGCTCGCGACGGCCGACTCGCCCGCGGAACTGATGCAGCTGCGCGAGCCCGAACCGCTCAGCGCCCTCTACCAGCATGACCGTCGCATTGGGAACATCGACGCCCACCTCCACGACGCTTGTCGAGACCAGCAGGTCCGCGTCTCCCCGCATGAACCGTGCCATCCGTTCTTCCTTCTCGCGTGACGGCATGCGTCCGTGCAGGAGCTCGATGCGCAGGTCGGGAAACACGTCGCCGCGAAGGCGCTCGTACTCGGCGGTCGCACTCTTCGCTCCGAGCTTGTCGGATTCTTCGATGAGCGGGCAGATGACGAACGCCTGACGGCCCGCGTTCACCTGCTCGCGCACGAATGCGTACGCATCGGCACGGTCGTGCGGCGCCACGACACGCGTCGCCACCGGGAGCCGCCCGGGAGGCATCTCGCGCAGCTCGCTGAGGTCGACGTCGCCGTACAGCGTCAGCGACAGCGAGCGCGGGATGGGGGTCGCTGTCATGGCAAGAAAGTTCGGCATGTCACCGGATTTCTGTCGCAGTCGCTGCCGCTGCGCAACGCCGAAGCGGTGCTGCTCGTCGACAATTGCGAGCCCGAGGTTCTCCATCACCACGTCGTCCTCGATCAGCGCGTGCGTGCCCACGACCAGCGCATCATGGCCTGCCGCAAGCGCCTCGATCACCTCGCGTCGCGCCTTGGCAGCCGTGCTGCCGACGAGCATGCGGGGCGGCAGCCCGTGCCGTGTCAGGAGCTGATCGAGGGTGGCCGCATGCTGCCGCGCCAAGATTTCCGTGGGCGCCATGACCGCCGTCTGCCGCCCTGCGTGGTGCGTCATCAGCGCAGCCATCGCCGCCACGACCGTTTTGCCGCTGCCCACATCGCCTTGCAGGAGCCGGTTCATCGGGCCCGGTCCGGCGAGGTCGGTGAGAATCTGATGAGCCGCCATCCGCTGGCCATCCGTGAGCTTGAATGGCAACGACGTTGCGAATCCACGAGCGACGTCGACGCCGTAGCGGATCACGACGCCGGTGGCCTCCCGTCGCCTGCGACGCGCACGCTCCGCAGCGAGCTGTAAGAGAAAGTGCTCCTCGAACGCGATGCGCTCACGAGCACGATCGGCTGACTCGAGACTGTCGGGGAAGTGGACCTGCCGCAACGCTTCGGCGATCGGCATGAGATTCTCTTTGGCACGGACGTCGTCGGGGATCGGGTCGGGCAATACATCGGCGGTGGTCAGTAGCGGCTCGATCCATTCACGGAGGAGCTTCGATGTGATGCCATGGGTCTCGGGATAGACCGGTGCGAGCGCGCCAACGTGATGCTGCTCGGCGGATACGGGCTCATAACTGGGATTGCGAAACTGGAGGCCGGTGCGTCCTCGCTGAACCTTGCCACTGACGACAAGCTCTATCCCTGGGAACACCTGACGCTCGACAAACTGGGGCCCGAACCACACCGCCCCTACCACGGTTCCGTTGTCCTCGAACGATGCCTCGACAAGCTTGATGTGCTTCTTCGGGCTGTATCGCTGCGTGATGTTGCGCACCCGAACGCGCGACGTCTGCACCTCCCCGGGTATCAACGCCGAGAGTGGCGTCAGGTCGCGCGTGTCAGCGTATCGCCGTGGCAGGTGGAGCAGCAGATCACGAGCGGTGACGACGCCAAGCTTCCGCAATAGAGCGCCACGCTTGTCGCCAATTCCATGGATCAACATGACCGGAGTGTCAGGCGCTGTGGGCCGAAGCGGCAGGACTTTTGCCTTCACGTCGGTGGCCGTGTAGCCCTCATACAGAACATTGTCCTTTGCCCGCCGATCCTCGCCGGCCACGACCTCTGCCATGCGTCAGGCTTACTAGGTCGCTCACCCTCAGACGACAGCCGGTTCGTTCGGAGCTCGCGCGCGGGATCCGAACTCAGGCATAGGCGGGACTGTGACCACGCCTTGGTCTCGACTGCGTACCAGCTGCCAACCGCCCTCATGCACTTTCCAATGATGGCGATGGCACAGCAACGCGAGGTTCTCAAGAGTTGTGTCCCCGCCGTCGGCCCAGTGGCGAAGGTGGTGGGGCGCGGTCCACGAGGCTGGCCGCTCACAACCGGGCCAAACGCAGCCACGATCCCGCGCCCGCAGGGCCCTGCGAGTGGCCGCTGAGGGCACGCGACGCGCCCGTCCAATGTCCAAAACCGCGGAGTCGGCGTCCAGGATCACCCGGGTGACGCTCGCATCGCAGGCAAGGCGTTGCACAGTCGCCGCAGCGATCGGCGAGCAGAACTCCAGCTCCCCGGCGGGGGCGCCGTCGAATCCACGCAGCGTCTCGAGCGTGGCGGTGACCTGGAGCTGGGCACTGCCTCCGTGGCGGGCCAGCTCGACGAGAGCATCAGCCCAGCGCTGCTCCTTCGTACGCTCATCGCTGGCACCGTTTCGCCGCGCCAATGGCTCCAGCGCGCTCCGCAGCATGGCCCCACCCACCGGATCGAGGAAGCCCCGCAGTACCAGGGCTCCGTCCTCGCATGGCAGCAGCTCCAGGCGCCGCCACTCTTCCATCTGGGTCTGTTCCTCCAGGAAGCGGCGCGCGTCGGCGGCATGGCGGGCATGGGTGCATTCACGCCGGAAGCGACTCAGGGAGTGGGCCAGCGCCTTCCGCAAAAGCGGGGCCTCGTCGAACTCATCCCCGCCGGGCGATTCTTTGATCGACGCAGCAGTGCCGGCCAGGAGCGCGAAATGCGAGAAGCCGAGCTTGCCCGCACGCAGAGCCTGCGTGCTTTTGGGCAGCGCCGGCTCTTGCTCCCCCACCGTAATCGCGGCCGCTGCGGCATGCCCGGTCATCCGGCACTCCTGGCGGATCCATTGGATCGGACTTACAAAGCCCAGCTCGTCGTACTCGTTGGAGGCAGCAAATACGGCGGCCTCTCTCGCGAAGGCAAGCTCCAAGAGGTCCGCTGCGTGCCTCAGCCGGATCAACTCTTTGGTTTGTTCGGACGAGCCCAAATCCGGCCGGGGCCTTTCCAGCAGACGCTCGATGGCGACGATGACGGCGGATGTCGCATCTCCATTTGTCGTCTTGCCTTCGCCATCACACATCCTCGTAGTATATCGAACTAATGTTCGCCACGTCAAGCGCCGCCACGCGAGAGAACGAGGCCGGCGGTAGCAACCGCGCGCCTCTGCCCCGCGCTCGCTCAGCGCAGGCGTGGATCAGTCGGCCGACAACCCCGCGAGCCCGATGCCCCCCGGCCCGGTGTACGCACCGACGACCGGCCCCACCTGACCGGTGATGATCTCCGTCTCCGCGGCCAGCGCCTTCAACCGGGTCACCAAGTCTGGGAGCAGCTCGGGCGCACCGCAATGAAACGCCGCCAGGTACCGCATCGGCAGCTTTGCGCGGAGCAGCTCGAGCATCCGGTCCACACCCTGGCGCCGGCTCCGCACCCGCGCCTCGGGCAACACCTCGCCGTCTTGCACCTTCAGCAGCGGCTTGACGTTGAGCACGGCTCCCACTACCGCCTGTGTCCGCCGGATACGGCCTCCCCGTTGGAGGTAGGTGAGCGTGTCGAGGAGCACATAGATCGTCACCTTGTCTCGGCGCGCGATTGTTCGCGCTGCGACATCGCGGGCGTCGCGACCGGCAGCCACGTCCTCGAGCGCGGCGCGCAGGAGCAGCTGAAGACCCGCGCTGGCGCTCTCCGTGTCGACCAGGTGAATGCGTTCCGGACCGACCTCCTGCGCCGCGATGTGTGCCGACTGCAGCGTGCCACTCAGCTTCGCCGAGATGTGCAAGCCCACGACCGAATCATCGGCGTGCTGCAGCAGCGAGTGGTACACGTCGGCAAACTGCTCCGGCGTCGGCTGTGACGTCGTCGGATGCGTCGTATTCTTCTGCAGCTGCGCGTAGAACGCGGCTGAATCCATATCGATGCCGTCGCGAAACTGCTGTTCGCCAAAGCGCACGGTGAGCGGAACGACGGTGATGCCCATCACCGCTGCGTCCTTCTGCGTGATGTCGGACGTGCTGTCCGTGACGAGATGGATCACGGCCTATTCAAGCGACAGCACGTATGGGTAGTGCTCCTGGCCTCCGATCTGCAGCTCGAACTCCATTCCCGGATGCCGCTCTCGCAATTCGGCAACGAGGCGCTCCGCATCTTCACCGGACACATCGCCGCCGCGATAGACGGTCACCAGCTCGGGTGCAGGGGAAGCGCCCGCCAGGACACCTTCGATGACGGGGAGGTGCGCGTCGCCGACCTGCACGATGTGGTCGTCCACGATGGCGATGATGTTGCCCGTTTTGATCTCGCGATGGTCGGCCGTGCTGTCGCGCACCGCTCGCGTTATCTCGACACCACGCACGGACTGGATCGCTTCACGCATGCGCTCGGCATTGGTCTCGGCCGGCGCGCCCGGGTCGTACGCGAGCATCGCGCTGATGCCCTGGGGCAGGTTCTTCGTGGGCACGACGTGCACGGTGCAACCGTCGGCCAGGTCGTTCACCTGTTCAGCGGTGAGGATGACATTGCCGTTGTTGGGCAAGAGGATCACCGCGCGTGCATTGGCAGAGCGCACACCGTTCAGCAGATCCTCTATGGAGGGGTTCATCGTCTGGCCGCCGAGCACGACGGCGTCGGCTCCCAAGCCGACGAGGATGTCACGGAACCCCGCCGCAGGCGCTACCGACACGATGCCCACCTGTTTCGGCGCTCCTTCAGCAACCTCGTCGCCAGGCGTGGGAGCCGCAGCCTCTGCGGCGCCGGCGCGTTCCAGCACTTCGTGGTGCTGAGCGGTCATGTCCTCCACCTTCAGCTTGCTGAGGCGGCCTCGCTGGGCCGCGGCCCCGATGACGGCAGTCGGATCGCTCGTGTGGACATGGACCCGGACCAGGTCCGGCCCGCCGACGACAAGGGCGGACTCACCGAGCCGGCCAAGCTCGACACGCAGCGCATCGACGTCGAGGCTGTTGCCGCTGATGATGAATTCCGTGCAATAGCCGAAGCCCTCTTCGCGTGGCGCCACCGCGGCTGCTCCGCGGCGCCCCTGCAGCGCCAGCAGCGGCTCACCACTTGCGGATCCGGGAACGCGCACGGCGGGCTCGCCCGGACGTCGCTGCGTCGACGGCTCGGCGGTCCGCGCCATCGACTCGCTCAGCGCGCGGGCAAAGCCCTCGATGACCACGGCCAGCCCGAAACCGCCCGCGTCCACCACGCCTGCTTCGCGCAGCACCGCAAGCTGATCGATGGTTCGCTCCACCGCGGCGTGCGCGTCACGCACCACGCGATTGAGCAGGACGCGGATGTCGTCGGTTTCCGCCGCCGCTGCGGCCGCCGACTCCGCGGCCTCACGCATCACCGTGAGGATGGTTCCTTCGGTGGGCTTCATGACCGCGCGGTACGCGACTGCGGAAGCCTCGGCAAATGCGCGAGCCACGCCCTCCACGTCGACACGTGCGCGACCGGACAAGCCTTGTGCAAGACCGCGAAAGATCTGCGACAGGATGACGCCACTGTTGCCGCGCGCGCCCATCAGTGAGCCGTGCGCCGCCGCCGCCATCACAGACTCGGCGGACTGCGGTTGCGGCGCGTGCTGCGCCTCTTCCACCGCGGATCGCAGCGTCAGGTACATGTTCGACCCGGTGTCGCCGTCCGGCACCGGATACACGTTGAGGTCGTTGATCTCCTGCTGGTTTGCCTCCAGCCACGCCAACGCGCTGCGCAGACCGATGAGCACTTGTTCGCCGTCGGCCTCACGGAGGGGCTCACGCAGGATGGTCAGCTCGGACGCCGCCTCAGTGCCGGGCACCATCCCGCTCCGTGTGGATGCCCTGCACGTTGACGTTGACAGCGAGCACCGGGAGGCCGAGTGTCTTTTCCACGTGATAGCGGACCCCACTCATGAGGTTGTGCGCCACTTCGCTGATGCGTGTGCCGTACTCGGCGATGATGTAGAGCTCGATGACGATGCCATCGGGAAGGACCTGCACCTGGACGCCACGGTGCGCGCTCTCACGATTGAGCAGCTCGGCGATGCCGTCGCGCAGCCCGCGCGCGGCCATGCCAACCACGCCATAGCACTCGCTCGCCGCGTGGCCGACGATGGAGGCCACCACTCGCGGTGACACTTCGATGCGGCCCAGCGACGCCGTGCGGGTCAGCGCGTCAGGCGCTTTGACCTTTCCTTTCACGTGTTCTCATAAGCGGAGCGAGGGGGCTGTGTTATCCTCGCCGCCGGCTTCCCGAGCGGCGGGGACCACGTTTTTGCCGCCTCGTGCCGCAGCGGGCGCATTCTAGTACGGGTGACCCGGCGCGGCCAAAACCGGACCAATCCAGAGAGCATCCCATGTCGCAGCGCTGTGAGATCTGCGGAAAGCGCCCGATGACCGGGCACAACGTGAGCCACTCCAAGGTGCACACGCGGCGTCGCTTCCTGCCCAACCTTCAGCAGGCCCACATCACGGTCAAGGGCCGCGTGGTGAAGGCGCGGGTCTGCACCCGCTGCCTGCGCACCCAGGCGAAGGCGGCGCGCTAGGAGGTCGACCCCACCCAGGCGGCGCCTCTGGGCAGCATGCCGCCAGGCAGGGCGCGGGCCGCAGCGGCCAGGATCTCGAGGCCCGCGACGATGCGCGGCCCCGGCCTGTTGAAGAAGCTCGAGCCGTCGACGGCGATCACCCGGCCACTCCTGGCGCACGGCAGATCACCGAATCCCGGACGCGACGTCACCTCGTGGGCCACCCCGAGCGTTTGATCGAGGCTGAGGCCACAGGGCATCAGCACCATCACCTCGGGTTGGGACTCGAGAACGCGCTCCCACGGCAGGTCGGTCGACGGAAGCCCTGACGTCCCCAGCGGGTCCGTGCCCCCGGCAAGGGTCACCATCTCGGGCACCCAGTGCCCGGCCGCGAACATGGGGTCGGTCCACTCGATGCACGCGACCCGTGGCCGCGGTTCGGGCGGGGCCAGGGACGCGATCACGCCGAGGCGCTCCCGCATCGACGCCTCGACAGAGCTCGCCTGCCGTTCGCGGCCGGTCGCCTCGCCCACCGCCACGACGGTCGCGCAGATGTCGTCGAGCGTCTCGGGCTCCAGCGAGATCACCGGCACGTCGCCCGGTAGCTGCCGGACGGCCTGCTGCACCTGCGCATAGGCCACCGCGCAAACCTCGCACAGCTCCTGGGTGACGATCAGATCCGGCCTGAGCGCCGCCAGCGCCGTTTCGTCGAGGTTGTAGATGCTCGACCCCTCGTGGCGCGCGCGCCGGATGTGCGTGTCGATGTCACGCGATGTGGCGCCCTCGGTCGGCAGCGCGCTCGCGGTGACACGCGGCAGGCGCGCAACTCCCTCCGAGGGATGGTCGCACTCGTGCGTGACTGCGACGACATCACCGCCGGCGCCGACCGCGAAGAGAATCTCGGTAGCGCTGGGAAGCAGCGAGACGACGCGCTGCGGTACGGGCATCGTCAGGAGGCAGCGCGACGCGTCGAAGCGCGAGGACGGCGAAGGGAGCGCAGCAGCGACGCCATCTCGACGGCCGCCATGGCGGCCTCGGCGCCCTTGTTGCCGTGCTTGCCACCGGCGCGGTCGAGTGCCTGTTCGACGCTGTCCGTGGTGAGGATCCCGAACCCCGACGGGATGCCGGTGATGGCGTGGATCGACGCGACGCCCCGGGCCGCCTCTCCGGCGACGAGGTCGAAATGCGCAGTCTCGCCCCGGATCACCGCTCCGACGCACACCACGGCGTCGACGGACCCGTGCTCGGCGAGCTCGCGTGCGGCGACGGGGATCTCGAAGCTCCCAGGCACCCACACGACGGTGATGTCGTCCTCGTCCGCCCCCAGCCGGAGCAGCGCGCTGATCGCACCATCGAGCAGGCGCTGCGTGACGATCTCGTTGAAGCGCCCGGCGACGACGCCGATACGCATCCCCGTTGCGTCGAGCTTGCCCGCATGCACGGTCATCACGACGATCGTCGCACGGGCGTGGGCCTGGCGTTGGTCACGATCCGCCGTGCGGGTCGAGCACGTCGAGCAGGTGACCGAGCTTCTCCCGCTTCGCCCGCAGATAGCGCTCGCTGTGCGTGGTGGCCGGAATAACCAACGGCGCCTGGTCGGTCACCTCCAACCCGTAGCCGCCGAGGCCGTAGTACTTCTTCGGATTGTTCGTGAGCACGATGATGCGCCGCGCTCCCAGATCCGCGAGGATCTGCGTCCCGATGCCGTAGTCACGCGAATCGACGGGAAGGCCCAGACGAACGTTGGCCTCGACGGTGTCGAACCCGTCGTCCTGCAGCGCATAGGCGCGGAGCTTGTCCATCAGACCGATGCCCCTGCCCTCCTGTCGCAGGTACACCAGCACGCCGCGTCCTTCGGTGGCGATGATCGTCATCGCTTTTTGCAGCTGCGCCTGGCAGTCGCAGCGCTGGGAGCCGAAGACATCGCCGGTGAGACACTCGCTGTGTACGCGCACCAGCACCGGCTCGCCGTCGTCCACCCTCCCCCACACCAGCGCGATGTGCGTCGCGTGCGTGATCAGATCCTCGTAGCCGTGCGCCGTCACCGTGCCGAACTCGGTGGGCAGCATGGTCGTGGCGCCACGCACCACGAGACGTTCTGTTCGCCGCCGGTATGCGATGAGGTCGTTGATCGCAACGATCTTCACATCGTGTTCCGCGGCGAAGTGGTCGAGGTCGGGGCGGCGTGCCATGCGCCCGTCCTCGCGCATGATCTCGCAGATGACGCCGCCGGGAAACCGTCCGGCGAGCTTGCAGAGGTCGACGATCGCCTCGGTCTGACCGGCGCGCTCGAGGACTCCGCCGGTGGCGGCGCGCAGCGGAAAGGTGTGACCCGGCTTGGCGAAATCGCTCGGCTTCGCGTGCTCGTCGCAGAGCATGCGGATGGTGGTGGCGCGGTCGAATGCGGAGATCCCCGTGGTGACGCCATGTCCGACGCCGTCGACGCTCACGGTGAACGCGGTGCCGAACCGCGACGTGTTCTGGTCCACCATGGCGCTGAGTCCGAGCTCGTCCAGGCGCCATCCCTCTGTGGAAACGCACACGAGCCCGCGCGCATGCGTGGCCATGAAGTTGACCGCTTCCGGGGTGATGCGATCCGCAGCGACGGCCAGGTCGCCTTCGTTCTCGCGGTCCTCGTCGTCCACGATGATGACGAAGCGACCGGCCCGGACGTCCGCAATCGCGTCGTCGACGGCTGCCAGGGGCATTTGCGCTCAGCCCTTCCGAACCACTGCGCCGGCCGGCGCGGTGACCGAGTCACGACCGGCGAGTGCGCGCTGCACGTAGCGAGCCACCAGGTCGGCCTCGATGTTGACGCGTGAACCTGCGGACCAGCTTCCGGCCGTCGTGTGCGCGAGCGTGTGCGGGATCAGCGACACGGTGAACGATGCGCCAGCGCGCATTGCCGTCGTCACGGAGCATCGTGATCGTCCCCACGGCATCGACATGGCCGGCGAGGAGATGGCCGCCGATGGGATCGCCCAGCGCGAGGCTGGCCTCCAGGTTCACCGCGTCACCCGGCCGCAGGGATCCGAGCGTGGTCCGCCGCTCTGTCTCCGGCATGACATCGGCGACGAACGCGCCGTCGGGCAGGTCCACCACCGTGAGGCACACGCCATTCACGGCGACGCTGTCACCGGTGTGCAGGCTGCCGGACACCGCGCGCGACTCCACCGCGAGGCGGCCGCTGCCGTTGGCGGTCACCACGCCCATCTCGCTGACGATGCCGCTGAACATCTGAGTCAACTGCCCTGCTTCACCACACACAGTACCCCGAGACGACGAGATCGGGCCCGCAGCGCTCCACCATGACATCGCTCAACGACACGGCGTCGGCGATGCGAGCAGCCCCGTGCCCGGCAACCGCGGCCGGAGCTTCCCGACCGCCGAAGACGCGCGGCGCGACCATGGCCACCACCTTGTCCACCGCTCGCGCGTCGAAGAATGCGCCGTGCACGGTCGCACCGCCTTCGACGAGGACGCTGCCGACGTCGCGCCGGCCCAGCAGCCGCAGCAGCGCATCGACGTCTACGTGGTCGTCATGCCCGTCGACTACGGCGACGTCACATCCTGCCTGTCGCAGCCGCGCCAGGCGTTCGGGATCGGCGCGCTCGGTCGTGGCGATGAGCGCGGCCCCTTCCGTCGTGGAAAGCACCCGAGCCTCCGGCGGCACGCGCAGGGTGCTGTCCAGGATCACGCGGAGCGGTGAGCGTCCGCCGTCTAGGCGCGTGGTGAGCTGCGGGTCGTCGCGCAGGACCGTGTTGATGCCGACCATGACAGCATCGTGCGCGTGGCGCAGCTCGTGAGCACGCTGCCGCGTCGCGTCCGACGTGATCCATTGGGACTCGCCGGTCGGCGTGGCCGTGCGACCGTCGAGCGACATGGCGAACTTGGCGGTGACGAAGGGCATCCCGGTGATGGCGTGCTTGACGTAGAACTCGTTGAGCCTTCGCGCGTCCTGCTCACGTAGCCCTACCTCAACACGGATGCCCGCGTCGCGAACGGCGGCCACACCGCGACCGTTCACTACCGGGTTCGGATCGTGCATGGCCACCACAACGCGACGTGGCCTCGCGGCGATCACGACAGGCGCGCACGGCGGCGTCCGTCCCTGGTGTACGCACGGTTCGAGCGTGATGAACAGGTCGGCATCTCGCGCCGCGTCACCCGCCAGGCGCAGCGCCTCGATCTCGGCATGCGGCTCGCCGGCCCGGCGATGCACGCCGCGCGCGACGACCTCACCATCGCGTGCGACGACGCAGCCCACCATGGGGTTGGGACTTGTCAGGTGGTTTGCGGTCGCGGCGAGGCGCAGAGCCTCCGCCATGAGATCGCTGTCGGTCGCGACGGACCCGCTCACACTCGCGCGACGCGCCGGTGCGGGCCCAGCGTGCCGTCGGGGCGCAGCTCGCGCCGCGCCTCGAGCAGTGCCCGGAGTTGCCCACACGCCGCGTCCGCGGCGTTGCCACGTGTGTCGCGCACCGTGACGCGCACGCCGTGCAGCTCTCCCAGGAAGGCGCGGGCCCTCGCCGGATCCGGAGGTCCCCATGGGCTGTCGCTGATCCGGTTCATGGGAATGACGTTCACGTGAGCGCGGGCCCTCGCCGCAAGGTCGCGGAGCGCACGCGCCTGCTCGGTCGAGTCGTTGACGCCGGCGATCAGGCACCACTCGAATGTGATCCGCCGCCCGGTGCGGCGCGCATATCGCTCGCCCGCAGCCACGAGGTCGTGTATCGGATGGGCGCGGTTCAGCGGCACCAGGCGGTCTCGCAGCGCATCGGTAGCGGCGTGGAGCGAGATCGCCAGCGTGACCGGCGGGCCCTCCGCGGCAAGGCGGTCGATCGCCGGGACGACGCCGCTCGTCGACACCGTGATGCGACGGGCGCTGATCCCTCCGTGCACGGTGAGGACTCGCACCGATTCGAGGGTCGCGTCCAGATTGGCAAGCGGCTCGCCCATCCCCATGTACACCACGTGTGTGACGGGGCCGAGATCGCGGTGATGCAGCGCAGCCGCAGCGGCGCGCACCTGGTCGACGATCTCCGCGGCCGTGCAACTGCGCCGTAGACCCATGTGCCCCGTCGCGCAAAACGGGCAGCCGACGGCGCAACCGACCTGGCTGCTCACACACACGGTCGATCGCCGGCGTATGCCGCGCCTGGCGACTGTCTCCATCGCGACGGTCTCCACGGCGAGCCCGTCGGCCAGCCGGCACAGCAGCTTGACGGTGGCGCCCGCGTCTGCCTCCGATGCGCCGGCGACGTCGACGGTCGAGAATGTCAGCGTCTCGGCGAGGCGCTCGCGCAGCGGCGCCCCCAGCTGCCGGATGTCCACGAAGCCGGTCACGAACGGCTGCCACGCCGCCAGCCGCAGCTGGCCTGCGCGCCAGGCCGGCTCGCCCAGCGTCGCCAAGGTCAGCCGTAGCGAGTTGTCATCGATGGTGCTGATCGGTGGCGCGGTCACGTCTCCCATGGTACGGACTGGCGGGCGAGCCCACTGGCTGTTGCTGCCGATGGTGCTGGGAACCGCCTACATCTTCACCACCGGGGTGCGCTGAGCCGGGCTGCTAGGCTCGGCGTGTGCAGCAGGTCCTCGGTGCGCTCATCGGCGTACCGGCCACGATCCTGGTTGCGGGCGGGCTGGGACTCATCGGAGTGACGATCTTCACCAGGCTGATCGCGCGGCGCGGCCGCGAGCCCATCGGCTGGGCGCAACTCGCACTGGGCCTCCTGATGTTTGCCGCGGGCGCGCTGCTGGTCGAGCTGGACATCGTCCTGTTTGGCGCCGCTTGACGCCGGTCAGCGCGCCAGCAGCGACGGCCGATCGATCAGGCTGAGGAACTCGGCGCGGCACTTCTCGTCGGTGCGATACACGCCGGTGAGCGCGGACGTGACGGCGGCGCTGTTCTGCTTCTGGACTCCTCGCATCATCATGCACAGATGCACGGCCTCGATGACGACCGCAACGCCGTGCGGCTGCAGCACGTGTTGCACCGCGTCGGCCACCTGCGTCGTGAGCCTCTCCTGCACTTGCAGGCGACGCGCGTAGACGTCGACGACGCGCGGTATCTTGCTGAGCCCGATGATCTTGCCGTTCGGCAGATAGGCAACATGCGCCCTGCCATAGAACGGAAGCAGGTGGTGCTCGCAGAGGCTGTACACCTCGATGTCCTTCACCACCACCATCTCCTCATACGCCTCCGCGTACACCGCGCCGTTGACGACGTGCTCGACATCGAGCTCGTACCCGCTGAGCAGGAAGCGGAGGGTGTTTGCCACGCGCTGAGGGGTGCGGCGCAGGCCCTCGCGTGAGGGATCCTCTCCAAGCGCTTCGATGATGGCGCGCGCGTGCGGAACAATCCGCGCGTCCGGCACGGCGTCGTCGTCGAAGAGAGGGCGTGCGTCGACCATGGAGCCGGCCTCACTATGCCACCCTCGCTGGGAGCGGGGCAGTGATGCGAAGCCGCCCTCTACGCGTTGCTGAATATGGGGATGTTCGTGCCCGAGAGCCACGCAGCCTCCGGCCGCACGAGAAACGCGATGATCGCGGCGATGTCATGAGGCGCCATCTCGGTCTGAAGCCGCGGATTCGCCCGCTCGAGCATGGCAGTGGCGACCGCACCCGGGCTGAGGCACATGCATCGCACCCCGCGGTCGCGACCCTCGAGGGCGACGGCCTCGGTGAGGGCGATCACTCCGGCCTTGGCGACGTTGTACGCCGCGAGTCCGGGGAACTTCTCGACGTGTACGACGCCGGAGAGCGATGCGATGTTGACGATGACGCCACCTCCGCCACTGGTCATGCGGCGGTACGCCTGATGACAGCCGAGAAAGACGCCATCGAGGTCCACAGACATGGTCTCGCGCCACGCCACGAGGTCGAGCGCTGCGAATCGTGTGGGGACGAGGATCGCGGCATTGTTCACCCATACCTGGAGGCGCCCGAGCTCATCCGCGGTCGTGGCGAGCCGCGCGACGTCCACGTCGCTGGCCACGTCCATGGTGCACGGGGTGACGCCGGGCGTGTCGATCGCGAGACGCTCGAGCTCCGCCGCGGTTCGCGCAGCGGCGACCACCTGATAGCCGTCGGCCGCAAGCCGGCGAGCCGTGGCTTCGCCGATGCCGCGGCTCGCGCCGGTCACCACTGCGACGTCCGTGGCATCCATCATTTGCCCCGGACCACTCGGATACCGAACGGAACCTGGCCGAACACACCAAACAGGCGCAACCACAGCGGCACCAGCATCTCGGGGCCTCGTGCTGTTGTGATATCGCCAAGATCGACAATATCATTATCGGACCAGCCGAATTCTCGGAGTATGCCCGCTGTCTCCTGCTTGGCGTCGGTATCGTTGCCACTGAGAAAGATGCTGCTGCCTCCGGGAATCAGACTCGGGTTCACCATGACGAAGGCGTTCACCGTGTTCAGAGTCTTCACGACGCGAGCCGCCGGGAATGCGCGCTGAATCTGTTCACCAAGGCTGTCCGTGTTGCACACCGCAAGCGTGGGTGGGAACCCCGCCGAGAAATCAAGGGGGTTCGTGACGTCGATGAGCAGCTTGCCGGAGAGGTTGTCGCCGCCTGCCGCTCGAAGGGCCGCGACAGCGTGTCCGCCGTTGGTGGCGCTGACCACCACTTCGCCGAATGCGGCGGTGTCGCTGAATGATCCGTGGCGCGCGTTGTCCCCGGCCGACGCCGCCCAAGCCGCTGCCTTCTCGTTTCCGGCCTGACGCGCGCCGACGGTGACCTCATGGCCGAGCCCGACGAGCTTCGTGGCGATGGTCGTGCCGACCGTGCCCGTGCCGAGCACGCCGAATCGCACAGCTGCTACCTCCGTCAGCTTCTTGCTGGGCCGATCATGCCGCCTCGCCACCGGCTCATGCGGTGGCCGGCGGCCCGCGGTGCGGTAGGCTGAGGCGGTGCTGAAGAACGTCTTCCTGGCCGTACTCGGCGCCGCAGTGCTTGGGTTGGGCGCGGTCGTGGCCGTCGACCACACGGTGGGGACGTCGCAGCCCGTGCGCCCGGCATCGCTCGTCGCGTCAACCGCGACCACCTCGCCGCGCGATGCGCTGCTTGGAGCGTCAATGGATCCCGCGCGCATAGCGGGCATGATCGCGACAGAGCTCGGTGTGACCCCCGATGCGCTGAAGGCGGATATCAGGAAGGGAGAGACGCTGGATCAGATCGCCGGAGCGAGAGACGCGAAGGTCAAGGCCGATGCGTTCGCGGCGCTGACGGCAGTGCTCGACAAGCTTGTCTCCAAGGGCGTCATCACGCGCGACCAGGCGAAGAGCCTGTCGACGGACGCGCAGGACGCCATCAACCAAGTGTTTGCGGCGAAGCTGGGCAAGCTCTTCCATCCGGGCTGACTCCGCGAGTCGAGGCTGCGCGGTGGACATCGACCAGCAGATCGCCCGGATCGGCATCGATGCCGAGGGTCTCGCCCGCGCCGCTGAGACTGGGCCACTGGATGCGGCAGTCCCCACATGCCCAGACTGGGACGTGGAAACCTTGCTACGCCACATCGGTTCCGTGCATCGGTGGGCGGCGGCGATCGTGCGCGAGCGACGGGTCGATAGACCGCAGCGTGGACTCGACGGGCCATCTGAGCGCGGCGCGCTCCTCGATTGGTACCGCGCGGGCTACCGGGTGCTGATGGCGGCGCTCGAAGGCGCATCACCAGAGGACGAGTTCTGGTTCTGGGGTCCCGCACCCAATGCGCTCGCGTTCTGGTCGCGCCGACAGGCGAATGAGACCGCGGTGCACCGGCGTGACGCCGAATCAGCCCGCGGCGCGATCACTCCGTTGACGACACGGGATGCCCTCGACGCTCTCGACGAATGGCTTGGTCTCGCCGCCCTTCGCGCCCAGGCTGACGACGGCCGGGGACGCATCATTCGATTCATCCCGACCGACGGCGACGGCACCTGGTGCGTCGCGCTGGGCGAGCGCGTTGAGGTGATTCGCGACCTGGGCAGGGGCGACTGTGAGCTCACCGGACGTGCGTCGGATCTCTTTTTGTGGTCGATGAACCGTCGCGACGCCGGCGGTATCGACGTATCCGGCGACGCCACGCTGCTGCGGGTCTGGGCCGACAACATGCGCTTCTAACCACGGGATTCACGACGCCGACATGCCGATCCCGTTGATGCTGGCCACCCTCTCCGATCGTCGTGATTTTGGCGACGACTGGCTCCTGGAGCGCAAGCTCGACGGCGAGCGCTGCATTGCGCGCAAGGAGGGCAGCGAGGTGTGGCTCGAGTCGCGCACCGGCAAGGACCTCACGGGCACCTACCCGGAGGTTCGTATCGCTGTGGCCGCGCAGCGGGCCCGGTCGGTTCTGCTCGACGGCGAGGTGGTGGCGTACGCCGGTGAACAGACGTCCTTCAGCCGGCTCCAACAGCGGCTCGGGGTGAGCAAACCCTCGGTGCAACTGACCGCGGCGTACCCAGTTGTGTATTGCGTCTTCGATCTTCTCGAAGCCAACGGCGACCATCTCAGGGCCCGGCCGCTCGTCGAGCGTCGCGCCCGGCTGGCGACGGTGATCCGGCCGAGGGCTGCGCTGCAGCTGACCGAGGCCTGGCGCGGCGATTCCGAGCGCCGGTTCGCAGAGGCCTGCAGCTCCGGCTGGGAGGGACTCATCGCCAAGCGGATCGACGCGCCGTATGCATCGGGGCGCTCGAAGGACTGGTTGAAGCTGAAGTGTGCCTGGGAGCAGGAGCTCGTCATCGGCGGGTACACCGATCCCGCGGGCAGCAGGACGGACTTCGGTGCCCTGCTCGTCGGCTACTACGAGGACGGCAGGCTACAGTACGCCGGGAAGGTCGGCACCGGCTACGGGGCGGCGACGCTCCGCGACCTCGGCGCCAGGCT
>VBGJ01000087.1 GCA_005880445.1 Chloroflexota bacterium
ACTCTACCGTACCCTGGGACCATGGCATCGCTGGATCTGGGCAAGTTGTTGCTGATCGCCGGGCTGATCCTCGCCGTCGTGGGCGGCGCGCTGATCATCGGCCGGCGTCTGGGACTGGGACAGCTGCCGGGCGATGTGTCGGGGAGTGCCGGCAACGTTTCGTTCTATGTGCCGATTGTCACGTGCATCGTGATCAGCGTCGTGTTGACGGTTGTGCTCAACATCGTGTTGCGGTTGCGCGGCTAGCAGCCGCGCAACACCGGCTGGCTTCGTCCGTCGCATTGTCCGTCGCGTGTCCCTTGTAACGAACAGGCGTTCGCTAGACTCCAGGAATGGCTGAAGGCGCATGCAGCTGGACCTGGGTGGACGGCGAGCGGATCGACGTCTTCCCCGATCCCAGGATCACCGAACTCTTCCCGGCGATCGAGCGCCTGCGCTCCGGTCGGCAGGAACGGCGCTTGGGCGCTGAGCTGGCCGACGACCTGGTCCGGCTGCGCCGCGCGTGCGACCTCCTCGAGCTGGAGTTCGCCGACCGCGCCGCGGCGTTCGCAGCCACCGATGAGTACGACCAGCAGGGCTATCTCAATCCCACGCACTGGATGCGCTACGAGTGCCGCATGGGCTATCAGGCAGCACTCAACGCCACCGCGGTTGGTGAGCAAGCGCCGGTGCTGCCCCAGAGCACCGAGGCGATGCGGGAGGGACGCATCGGTTTTGCCCATCTGGCGCTCATGGCCAGCACCGCTGAGTCGGTGCGGCAGTCGCCGACGGGTGGCGCCTTCGACGAGACCCGGCTGCTGCGTCAGGCCGAGAAGCACAGCGTCGGTCGGTTCCGCAAGGACTGCGCGCACGCCCGGCACGCCGCCGACGCCGAGGGGTATCTCGCCGTGCAGGTGGACCTCGTCGAAGCTCGCTCGCTGGAGTTCCTTCCGCGCAGCGACGGCGCGCTCATTCTCAAGGGCTTTCTCGATGCCGAGGGTGGCGCCACGTTGCGCACCGCACTGGAGCCGCTGGCCCGTCGCATGGATGCGGCCGATGATCGGGAGCGCGAGCGGCGCCTGGCCGACGCGCTGGTGGAGCTGGCCGGACACAATCTCGATGCCGGCCTAATCCCGCAGCGCGCCGGACAGCGGCCGCACTTGCAGGTGACCGCGTCGGTGGAGACGCTTCAGGGCGCCGCGGGTGCGCCCGCGGGAGAGCTCGAGTTCTCCGCGGCGCCGATCGCCGGCGCCACGGTGCAGCGGCTCGCGTGCGATGCAGGTGCAGCTCGCGTGCTGCTGGGACCGGACTCCGCAGTGGTCGACGTGGGCCGCGCGCGGCGGCTGCCGTCGGCCTCGACCCGCCGGGCCCTTGCAGCGCGCGATCGTGGTTGCGTCTGGCCCGGCTGCGAGCGTCCCGCATCGTGGACCTCCGCGCATCACCTGCAGCACTGGGCCCACGGCGGGAACACCGACATGGCCAATCTGGTGCTGGTCTGCTATCGCCACCACTGGAAGGTGCACGAGGGCGGCTGGCAACTGGTGCGCGGTGAGGACCAAGCGGTGCTTGCCGTCCCGCCATCGCCCGGCTACGTGCAGCCAGCGCCGGGCTACCGGCCGCGAGCCCGCGAACCCGATACCCCGGTCGCCTGAGGCCACGCACCCGTTGCGCCGGCCGCATGCGCCGGCCGCATGCGTCGGCCGGCCGCTTGCGCCGCGCGCCGTGTCCAGGTAGCGGGCCTTAAAAAACCGGCGTCTCCCGGTGGACGCCGAACACCTCTTTCAACGCAGCGATGATCTCCCCCTCCGTGGCACGCACGCGCACGCACTCGAGGATCGCGGGCACAGTGTTCTCGCTGCCGGCCGCGACTTCTTTCAACGCTTCGAGCCGCGTCGCCACGCTGGTGTTGTCCCGTGACTCCCGCAGCTTCGTAACTCTCGCAATCTGGTCGCGCTCGATCGCAGGATCGATCACCAACACCTGCGGCGGTTTCGCATCGACCGTGTCCTCGTACACGTTGACGCCGACGATGACCCGCTCACCCGACTCCAGCTGCTGCTGATACCGAAACGCCGCGTCGGCGATCTCGCGCTGCGGGAACCCATCCTCGATGGCGGCGAGCATGCCGCCCCGCTCGCCGATGGCGGTGAAGTACTCCTCCGCAGCCTGCTCCATCCGGTTGGTCAGATCCTCGATGAACCACGAGCCCGCCAGCGGATCGACGACCGATGGAACACCCGTCTCGTACCCCAGGATCTGCTGCGTGCGCAGCGCGATCTGTGCCGCCTTCTCGGTGGGCAGCGCCAGCACCTCATCCATCGAGTTCGTGTGCAGCGAGTTGGCGCCGCCGAGCACCGCGGACATCGCCTCGAACGCGGTGCGCGCGATGTTGTTCTCGATCTGCTGCGCTGTGAGCGAGCAGCCTGCGGTCTGCGCGTGAAAACGCAGCTTCAGCGAGCGCTCGTCCTTGGCCCCGTACCGCTCGCGGAGATGGCGCGCCCAGATGCGCCGGGCAGCTCGATATTTGGCGATCTCCTCGAAGAAGTCGATGTGCGCGTTGAAGAAGAACGAGAGCCGCGGTGCGAACTCGTCGACCTCGAGACCCGCGGCGATCCCCGCCTCGACGTACGCGAATCCGTCGGCGAGGGTGAAGGCCAGCTCCTGCGCCGCCGTGCTGCCCGCCTCGCGGATGTGGTAGCCGGAGATGGAGATGGGGTGCCATCTGGGTACATGCTGCGCGCAGAACGCCACCACATCGCTCACCAGCCGCATCGACGGCTGCACCGGGAAGATGAACTCCTTCTGCGCGATGTACTCCTTGAGGATATCGTTCTGCAGCGTCCCGCCCAACTTCGCGAACGGCACGTCCGTCTCCTCGGCGACCGCCAGGTACATGGCGAAGAGAATCGGCGCCGGTGAGTTGATGGTCATCGACGTCGTGATGTCGCCGACATCGATTGCGTTGAAGAGCGTGCGCATGTCCTCGACGGAATCGATCGCCACGCCGCACCGCCCCACCTCCCCGAGTGACTCGCGTGCATCGGAGTCGTGCCCCATCAGCGTCGGCATGTCGAAGGCCACCGACAGCCCCATCTGGCCCTGGGAGAGCAGGAACCGGTAGCGCTCGTTCGTCTCCGCCGCACTGCCGAAGCCGGCGAACTGGCGCATGGTCCACAACTTGTCGCGGTACATCGTGCGATGCACCCCACGCGTGTACGGGAACTCCCCGGGCTCGGCGAGGTCGCGCTCGACGTCGATCTGCACGTCGTCGGGCCCGTAGACCGCGCGCAGAGGCAGCCCGCCGAGGGTGTCCTCCGGAACCGTCGGCGTGCGCGCTACATGCGGCGCGGAGCGGCGCGCACCATGCATGTGCGCGGGCGGCTGCGTGGGGCGATCGACCGTCTGTGCCATCAGCGTCCTGTTTGACCGTTTGGATTGAGGATGCGCTCGGCGAGCGCATACGGGTCCACGTCCCGCAGATCGCCGGCAAGCTCGTCTTCCATTGTCCGCTCGTGGAGCGCACGCCGCGCGCGATCGGCGGAGCGCTCGACCACGATCGCCTCGACCTCGGCGCGCAGGCGCTCTCGCCGGCGGCGTTCCAGCTCGCCGCCGGTGGCGATCGCGTCGTGATGGCGATCGAGCGCCTCCACCAGCTCATCAACCCCGTTTCCCGTCTGCGCCGAGGTCTGGATGACCGGCGGCTGCCACGCCGCGTGCCCCTTCGTCTGGCGCACCAGGTCCTTCAAATCCCGATACACCTTCGCCGCGCCGGGGAGATCTGCCTTGTTGACCACGAAGATGTCGGCGATCTCGAGGATCCCCGCCTTGATGATCTGCACCGCGTCGCCCGCGGCAGGCGTGGTGACCACCACGGTGGTGTCCGCGGTGCGCATCACCTCGAGCTCCGACTGCCCGACGCCGACCGTCTCGACCAGGCACCGGTCGCGCCCCCCCGCGTCGAGCAGGCGCACCGCCTCGCGGGCCGCGGCAGCCAGGCCGCCCACATGGCCGCGGGCCGCCATGCTCCGGATGAACACGCCCGAGTCGGTGGTGTGGCGCTGCATGCGGATGCGGTCTCCCAGGATGGCGCCGCCGCTGAACGGGCTCGAGGGATCCACCGCGATGACCCCGACCCGATGCCCCTGGCTCCGCCAGCGCTCGATGACCTGGTCGCACAGCGTGCTCTTGCCACTCCCCGGGGGACCCGTCACGCCGACGATATGCGCCCGGCCGGTGCGGGAACGGACCTCGCGCAGCACGCGCGCGATCTCAGGATCGCGATCCTCCACCATGCGGATGGCGCGCGCCAGGGCGCGGACGTCGCCGGCCGCCAGGCGCCCGGCAAGATCGTGGGCCAACATCTGAGAACGAGTGTAGTTTCCGGACGGCATAACGACCCGGGCGGACGCCTCGTTGTACCGCGGATTGAGTCGGCACGAGGCGCCGATTCCAGGCACAATGGGCGCCGCCTCCGCCCCACCAGAGTTCCAACACAAATGCTCATGCAACGATCCCGCCTGACCGCCGTACTCGTCGTCGCAATGCTCGCCGTCGCTGCGTGTGGCACCGCCAAGAAGGCCACCACCCCCACCCCCAGACCGACGCCGTCGGCGACTCCAACGGCGACTCCGGTACCCACGCCGGTGCCACTGGCGGCGCCGCTCATGATCCAGGTCGAGAACCTCTCCGACGCGCGCCCCCAGTCGGGCCTCAGCCAGGCCGACGTCGTCTACGAGTACCAGACCGAGGGCGGCATCAGCCGCTTCACCACGGTCTTCTTCCATCTGCCGGTCGGGCAGGTCGGCCCGGTGCGCAGCGCCCGCCTCGCCACGATCAAGCTCCTCGGGATCTGGGGCGGCACGCTGCTGTACTCGGGCGGCAGCCACTACGTCTCGGTCAAGCTCTACGCCAGCGGCTACCGCCAGTACAACGAGGGCAGGGCGGCCGGAACCCTGTTCCGGATCTCCAGCCGCTTTGCGCCTCACAACCTGTACACGAACGGCGGCCACCTCGCAGCGTTCCAGCAGCGCATCGGCCCCCACGTCGTGGGATATCAGCTGTGGGACCGCACCCCGGTGGCAAGCCTGCCGCCCAGCCTCGGCCCGCTGGTGAAGTTCCAAGTGCCGATCTCGTCGAGCGAGCGGCCGATCTTCACGTACGACGCGGCGAGTGGCGCATACACGCGGGTCGAGCCTGGCACCGGCCTGCTCACCGACGCCGACAACCGAGCTCCGTGGCGGCCCACCACGGTGGTCGTTCTCCAGATGGCGATCACGGTGGGACCCGAGGTCGAGGACGTCAGCGGCACCCATGGGCTGGACTTCGGCCTGCTCGGCAGCGGCACGGGTCAGGTCGCCGTCGGCGGGCAGGTGTACCCGGTCACCTGGACCCAGGGGGCGTCGGGGCCACCGCAGCTGATCATGCAGAACGGCCAGCCTGCCCCGATCGCGCCGGGCCAGGTGCTCGTCGAGCTGGTGCCGGGGGGGCAGCCCCTCCTGGCTCGCTGACCCGCCGCTAGGTACGGACGGCCGGGTTCATCCGCACCGGAACGGATGCACCTCCGCCGGGCTCGGCGCCGGCGTTGGCGTTGGCGTCGACGCCGCGGGCGCGGGATCCACGGCGTGCGCGATCAGCGTGGCCAGCACGCGCGACCCCTGAGAATCGGGATGGACTCCGTCCGACCAGAAGTACTGCGGCATCCCCGCACTCGCCGTGTACCAATCGACGACCGTCGCCTGCGGCACCTGGGACGCGACCTGCATCAGCGTCTGGTTGACCGCGTTTTGCCACGAGCGGGGTACCCGCGTGTTCACGAGCACGATGCGATCCATCGGCCCGAGTGAGCGCAGCACCGAAATCAGCTGATCTCCGCTGAACGGACCATCCGTGCCCAGCTCGATGACCAGGCGGTGCGACAGCTTGTTCGCCGTTCGAAGTGCCGTGACCACAGGGGGAAGCTGGTACATCTGCCGCGAGACCTTCCCGTCGACGTTCACACCGGGCAGCAGCGCACGAAGA
>VBGJ01000088.1 GCA_005880445.1 Chloroflexota bacterium
CTGCCGTTCCGGTGGCGCGGTTCCTTGGGATTTACATCTGCCTGCGCTCCGCAGCCTTCATGGTGAGCATGCTCCTGCGCGTCGTCAGTCCTGCGGCAAACGCGTTGCTGCGTGGCACGTGGGTGCTGTTGCTGATTGCACTCATCGCTACACTTGGGCACGCTGGGATCACCGCGGTTGGTGCTATCCAGGCCGTCGTCGCAGCACCAATGCTCGGCGCATTTCTCCTTGTAGCACGAAGACTATCCGGGATTTCCGTCGCCAAGCTCTTGGCGGATATGGCTCGCATCGGTGTCGGGGCACTGATTGCAGCCGCAGCTACGACTGCGCTGCACCAGGGAGTAGGCGCATTGTCGGACCCCACGTCCGTCGGCGCGCTGCTGGCCCTGGGCGCCACCTTCTCTGGCGTGTACGCGCTCGCGCTAGCGTTGATCGTGCCACGAGTGGCCGACGATTTGCGCCGGCTGCGATCCCTCGCGGCCCGACCTACCTCCACGCGGAACGTCAGCTAGTCCGAGACGCCGCCATTGACATCCGGCGCGGCAGATGGGTCGCAAATGAGGTCGCACTCGACGACAACCTAGGCTGAACGTATCCTGTAGCCGGAGGGGGCATCCGCGTTCGGTCAGCTCGCGAAGCTAGACACGGTACTCACCGTCCAGCGGACACGCTGGTCAGCTCGATGCTGGCCCAGGAGGCTGTGGCCCGGATCGTGGGCGTCACCGCATCGCAGGTGTCGAAGCGGGAGCATGCCAGGGGCCCGTTCCGCAGCCGCGTAACCTGCGGTCGGTTGGCACGGCCGTATGGCGTCGCGCTGGAGGAGCTACGCAAGCCGAACTGACAGCAACACGGCGTCGTCGGGCCTAGCGCCTGACCCCACCGTAGAATCCGCACGCCATGCGTGAACGCCGATTCCGAAACCTCGCAGGCCGAGCCACGGCGCTACCGGCGGGGCACACTCCGACGGCGATACGGCGATGACGCGCCCGGCAGCGGACCCCGCCTCCGGTCGGATGAGTCCATGAGACGGACAGTCCAGCTACTCGCACGTGCCTGGTCCCGCCTCCCCCTCCCGGTGGGACGCGCCGTCATGGTGATCGGCTACCACCGGGTCGACGAGCGGACAGACAACATGACGGTCCGACCCGCAACCTTCAACGCCCAGATGGCGTGGCTCGACGAAGACCGCGCGAGCCTTCCGGTGTTGAGCATCGACGTTGTGGCTATGCACGCCGCGGCTTGGCCGCACCGCGCCTGCGTGGTCACGATCGACGACGCGTGGGCGGACGTGCACACGCACGCCTTGCCCATTCTCGCCGCACGGCACATCCCCGCGACGTTATACGTGCCCAGCGGCTTGCTCGGAACCGGCGAGCATATGACGCCGACACAGGTTCGCGAATGCCTCGCCGCGGGCGTGTCGATCGGCGCCCATACGCGCACCCATGCCGATCTGCGCCGAAGCAACGATGCCGCGCTCGAGAGTGAGCTGCGCGGTTGTCGTGAGGATCTGGAGGACCTGGTGGGCGTGCCCGTCACCAGCCTCGCCTACCCGTTCGGCCACCTCGATTCGCGAGTACGTACGGCAGCGCACGCCGCCGGTTACGCGACCGCACTCACGACGCGACGAGGCTGGGCCCGACCAGGCGGCGACCCGCTGCGCGTGCCTCGAAACATCATCGAGGACTTCGAGATGCCCGCATTCCGCGCCGCCGTTCACGGCGGGCTCAACATCCTCCAGGCGGCAGAGGCGATGCGGGGCAATCCATGAGATCCAGCGTGCACGACCTGAGTCAGTCCCACGCGGTGTAGGCTCTACCCCGGGCGACGCGACAGCATTGCCTTGCGTGCGCGCTTACTTCGGTGACCGGTCGGACCGCTCCAGCGCGTGGCGATCGGCGAACTCTGACCACAAACCCCAGTAGCCGTCGAGCATCGCGGTGTCGTCGAACTCGGACGCCCACCGGTCGGCAGCCGCTGAACCCAGTCGGCGCGCGAGGTCGGGATCGTCGAGAACGCGGCGGAGCGCTTCCGAGAGCGCGGTCGCGTCCCCTGCCGGTACGAGCAGGCCGTCGACGCCGTCGCGCAGCAGCTCCCGCGTTCCAGGGACGGCGGTTGCGACGATCGGCCGCGCCACGCTCATCGCTTCGACGACGGCGAGTGGCATCCCTTCCCAGTCCGATGGGTGTACGACGGCGTCTGCGATTCCAACCAGCGTGCGTGGGTTGGGATGTTCTCCCGGGAATCGCACGCGCTGCGCAACGCCGAGCTCGAGCGCGAGACCCTCGAGGTTGCGTCGCAACGGCCCCTCGCCGAGCACGACGAGCGCGGCTTCGGGAATTCGTGCGACAGCATGCACGGCGAGGTCGTGTCTCTTCTGTGGGGCGAGGCGACCGACCGAGAGCACGAGTCGGAAGTCGGCAGCCAGGTTCCAGGAGACGCAGGCCGCCTCGCGGTCGGCCGGTGGCGGCGGGGGAACGACACCGTTCACGATGGTGCAGAGGACATCAATCCGATGCGACGCCAGGGATGCAGCCACACCAGGCCCACAGGCGACGACCGGGAGTCCGGCGAGTCGGAGCAGGCGGGCGGCGCGGCGCTCATCGCTGGGCGGCATGCCATGCACTGTGACGGCGGCTGGCACGATGCGGCCGCGCCTCGTAGCCACCGCGGTGATGACCGCCATTCCGGGATTGTGGCAGTGGACGACGTCGGGCTTGAACGCGTCGATCGCACGACGCAGGCGGCGGCTGGCATCCGGGACCAGCGTGGGACGGCGCCGAAGAATGGGGAGCGAGAAACACTCGACTCCGCTTGGAACGTGCGGGTCGCCTGCGCATGCGACCGCAGCGTCGTCGCCCATCTCGACAGCCGTGGCGATGAGGCGCCGGACGATGCTCTCGGCGCCACCCGTGCTGAGTTCCTGGATTACCTGCAGGATGCGCACGGCCGTCGTCTCCTTCACCTCACCCGTCGCGACCGACGCATTGTCGGTGATCCCGCGCACCGCACCCGAGCACGCCTTCGAGCCAGAATGCCGTTTTACCCTCAGACCCAGGCCAGCCAGCGAGGCAGATCTCGACGGCGAATCGTATGCCGCTGGCTGACGGTTCGTCCACGTAGCCCGAGACGAGCTACTGGCCGACGTAGCGCAGAATGGCGCCTGGGTGACGCCGAGGTCGGTCGCACGGGTGGGCGTTGACCACGACCACCTGTAGGCGAATATACGTTTGATCTACCCGCGACCGCCACCTTGGTGCAGGCCCCCAGCGCGAGGTACATACCAGTCAAAATGCTCCGGATCAGGGCTGCGCTTGCGAATCGCAAGTCGAGCAGCGCCATAGGCGATTTCTCCCGTAGGCACAAATTGCTGCTTCGGAATTCGATGACTCATCTTGCTGAGCGAGTGCTGATCGCTCTTGGTGAAGCGGGTCCAGAGACAATTCTCAAGGGAGATTCTCCCGGACGTGCCATCCGGAGCAATCAGCACGGAGGCGCCATCAACTCATCGCCTGAAGCTACGAGCGGTGTGTCGGCTCGGCATTTGCTGAGGCGACACGATATGACAACAGACACACTACACGCTGCTCATACGCAAGCTCAGCGCAACTACATCCACACAGCGCTTCATGCTGGCGGTGCGGAAAACCACACTCACCATGGAGCGCCCTCTGACCAGACGACGCATCGCCTCTTGCGTCGCGGGACTCGCGCGCCGGCTCTCCTTCGCGGGTTTGCGTGTGCCCCGGATTGGCACCCACGATTGGCGCGACATGCGGCGAGAGTTTTCGCGGTTTTCCTGACTGTCGTCACCGCAGCGGGGTTTTCCATGGTCCAAGGCCCCAGCAGACCGGTCGCGAGCAGGAACCTGATCATTAATCCATCGTTTGAAGTATCGACGGCCGGGTGGAGTAGCGGGCAAGGCCGGCTGAAACGGGTGAGCCGAAGCAATGCACCCGATGGCAGGTACGTCGTGCGCGTTTCTCAGTCGTCGGGAAATGCCTACTCGATTGACGATTGGCCTGGCACATCCCCCATCACGCGCGGAACGATGTATACGGCGTCTGCCTACGCTGCGGCCTCGTCGGCGTCGGCAGTTGGCAAGCCCGCGAAACTGACAATCCGGGAGCATACTGCGTCGGGCGCTTACGTGAACCAACGCTCGGTGACCCGCTTGCTGTCTGGTAGGTTCCAGAAGCTGAGCGTGCAACTCACCGCGAAAAGCAACGCTGACCTTATCGACGTTTACCTGGTGCAGGCTAACGCGGACGAGGGCGATTCGTTCTACGCGGACATGTTCATACTCAGCAGTGGATGGTCTCCACCCACGCTGCCAGCCACAGCCACAGCACCACCCACGCTCACGCCGACGCCCACGCTCACGCCGACGCCCACAGCCACGCCCACAGCCACACCGACAGCCACGCCTACACCGAGCCCAACCCCGACACCGAACACCGCGGGCAACACGCAGGCATTGCTCTTAGACTTGGACGGAACCAGGTACGACTGGGCTCAGGTGGCACCGCACTACGCGGCCATTGCACTGAATGCGTGGGACTACTCTTGGATCGCCGCCATCCGCGCAGCCAACCCCAGCGTCAAGGTCTTTGAATACAAGGACCTCACCTCGAGCCGTTCCAACGCTTGTACTCCGAGCCAGAACGGCGCGCTCAATTACGCACTCCCCACCGGGGTCGACTATTGCTGGGCGATGGCGAATCATCCCGAGTGGTTCCTGCACAACGCGTCAGGCGGCCTCCTGCAGGAGACTAACTACCCAACTCAGTACGAGATGGACTATGGCAACCCCGCTTACCAAAGCATGTGGGCACACAATGTGGTCCAAGACCTCACCAGCCATGGTTGGGACGGGGTCGAGATGGACAACGCCCTCACCACGTACAACGCTTATGGGATTTCGCCGACGTATCCGAACGATCAAATGACCCAGACTGCCATGAAAACGATGCTGTCTGTGGTTGGCCCAGCGATCAAGGCAGCAGGGAAACTTGGGATAGCCAATGTTGGCTATGACACTAAATATCCAAGTATCTGGGCCGCATGGCTGCCCTTCCTGACTGGCTTGATGGATGAATTCACTTGGAGCTGGGGCACATCGGTTGACCAGAGTGTGCCCGATTGGAACACCTTTGAGATCGAGGTGAGCTCCTGTGCGGCCGTCCATGATCTCTGCTGGTTCCGAGTCGGCGCCTACCAGCAACAATCCGCGGCCATGGTCAATTTCGCCGTCGCCAGCTACCTCCTCCACGCCGACGGATTCAGCGTGATTGGAGTAGGCGACATGCTGTGGAGCAATTACCCGGAGTTGTACACGAGCTTGGGTGCCGCGCTGGGCGCGGCACACATCAACGGCAACGGCAACTGGCAACGTGACTTCCAGGGCGGATCCGTCATCGTCAACCTCTCGACCTGGACCGGAACGGTGACGTGATCGGCCACGAGGAGGACTTGTATCTCACCGAGGACGGGGCCACAGGACGTCCAAGCCGGCTGCTTGGCTCTAGCCAAGCCTAACTCGCGAAGCGGTCTCTTGACGAGACGTGGTTGCATGGCGCAACTCTGCGAGATCGACGTCGGGGAAGTCTCGAGACATAGGGTGCAAGCGGCGGCGAGAGATGGGGAGTGCTGGCCGGTGGTGCTCGGCAGTAACCTCGACCTCAAATCCCACACCAGCTGCCATCTCGAGGATCTCGGATTGGCGCAACCTGTTTGCGTAGAAACCCGAGGTCGAGATAGCTCCGATTCCCAACGCCGTCGCGAAAACCGGAGACTGTTCGACTGCTTGCGTCCTTAAGATCGACACGTGCAAAGAGAATCTCCAATTGACAACATGCGGCGCATTTCAATCAATGTGTCGCGGAACTCGCTCCTACGGACGTTCTCGAGGACAGCATGCGACCGGATGAAATCCAGGGAGCGTCAGGGATCGTCCTGAGAGATAGCAGGCCACCATGTGCCCTCGCGCAGCTTTCCTTGCTTTGCG
>VBGJ01000089.1 GCA_005880445.1 Chloroflexota bacterium
GCAAAGAAGCCTAGCGGCTGATGCAGCGGCGGCCCTAGTGTCAGCGCGGTGGAGGTCTTAATCGGCTCTGGGGGAAGCACCGCCCGCCGTCGCATGACCGCCATCCTCGAGCGGTGGGAGACGAGCGGCGATGGGCGCGCTGTGTTCCTCACCACGTGGGCGCGCTGCACGGACTCCGTGCTTGCCGCGGTACAGAACGGCCGCCTTGCGGATGCCGCGTGGGTGCTCACGCTGCTGGATGATCTCGCGGCGTACTACTTCATCACCATCGAGCCTGACGACGACGATTTGCGGCGGGTGACTCCGCCGGCCTGGCGAGCCGCACACGACGCCGCGGCATCACGCGACGCCACCGCACACGAAGCGCTGATTCTCGGCGTCAACGCGGCCATCAACAATGACCTTCCGCAAGCCGTGTGCGATGCACTCCTCGCCGAGTGGCCGCTCAACAACACACGTCTGGAACGCCGCCATCAGGACCTCTGCATCGTCCTCGACATCGTCGCGACGGCGATAGACCCCGCGGGAGGCGCGGTCGTCGACTGCGGCCCGCGAACCCTCCGAGCCGCGGAGGCGCGCGCGCGGGCCGACTGTTCGAGACACATCGCGCATCTCGTGAACGCTTGGAGCGATGAGGTCTGGGAGAATGCCATCGCGCTGGTGACGTCCGCCGACGAGCGCTGGCGCGACGTCATCCGGGACACCGTCGAACACACGGCACTCCGTCGGGCACACCTGGTCATGTGCGACATCACCGCCCGCTCCCATCTCCTGGAGCTGCCCGCACACCGCCTCGACTACGTGTTTCCGGTACGGCACGAACCGCTGTCTTGCCGCGTTCCGGCTCGGCTGCCCCAGTGGGGCGGTGCGGCTCCCGCGGCCGCGTCCTAGTCACACGGGTCGAGGCGACGCTGTAACCCGCGGGAGTACACAATGACTGACGTGTCGTCAGGAGATGTTCCCGCCTCGCTGCGTGTGGTGCCTTCCACGCCGCCCAACGCGGACTGGGAGACGGTGTACCGGGCCCACGTCGTTCCCGTGTATCGATATGTCTACACTCGCACCGGAAACCGGGCAGACGCCGAGGACGTGACCTCGACGACATTCATGCGTGCCCTCCCTCGGCTGCGCGCCGATGTTTCTGATGGCGAGATGCGCGCGTATCTCCGTGCCACCGCGCGCACCGTGCTCGCGGATATGTGGCACGACCGTTATCGCGCGCCGGTCGATCAGATCGACGAGGAAACGACCCCTAACGCCTGGAATCCGGAGCGAGCCGAGGTCGACGTCGACTATGTCCTCGAGGGCCTTCCGCCCAACTATCGGCGCGTGCTCGAGCTTCGCTTCCTCCGCGGTTACTCGATCAAGGAGACCGCGGCGGCGCTGGGAGTCACCGTCGGAAACGCCAAGGTTTTGCAGTTGCGAGCGCTGAGAAAGGCTGCCGCGCAGGGAGCGCCGCGATGAGCCGCACCGATCGCCGTTTGCACCGCTATATCGACGCGCTCCTCAAGGAACGCAAGCCGCGGCCAGGTGAAGCCGGCGACGATCTGCGGGCGATGCAGCTCGCGGCACGGCTGCACGCCGCACATCCGGGCTCCGCGGAACCGTCGGCCGACTTCATCGACGGCCTTGCACGCCGCATGCGGCAGGGTGAGGACGACAGCGCGGCGGCGGTGCCCATGCCCCAGCGGCGCCGCTTCCTGGCAGCGGCGGGCCTGGCCGCCGCGGCGGGCGTCGGGGCGGGATTCGGCATCGACCGGCTCGCCGAGGGGCGGACATCACCAAGCGGCCAGCAGCAGCCGCTCCTTCCCACCGAGGCCGGGTGGATACCGGTGGCGCGCGTGGCCGACCTGCAGCTGGGCCAGATCCAGCGATTCTCCGCCAACGGCATCGAGGGCTTCGTGCTCAACGTGGGTGGGCGCATCAGCGCGCTGTCTGCCGTGTGCACCGACCAGGGGTGCATCCTCAAGGCAGACACGGCGGGTTCTCGGTTGAACTGCCCGTGCCACTACGCGACGTTCAACCTCGACGGGACGCCACGCACCGGGACGTACAAGTACGGACTCACTCCGTTGCCCGTGATACAGGTGCGCATGAACGGCGCGAACGTCGAAGCGCTCTTGCCCCAGACCACGTAGCACCGGGACCGCTGCGCGTTTTGCGGCTGCAGGAGACGCGCCGTCGAGCCTTGACGCTGCCCCGGCCGGTCGGCTACTGTGGGCACAAATCTACAGTCGTTCAGTAGAATTCAAGACGTCAAGGGGGTTGTCCTGACGTGGGTTTCACCGGAGTCGTGAGCGCGACCACTCCCGCTCGGATTCGCGACCTGATCGCGCAGGAGGAGGAGGCGTTCCGAGCCCGCCGCCCGCGTTCCCGAGAGCTGTGGCAAGAGGCGACCAGCGTGATCCCGCGTGGTGTGCCCAGCTCGTTTCAGGACACGCCCCCGCAGCCGGTGTTCATCGATCGCGGGCAGGGAAGCCGTGTCTGGGACGTCGACGGCAACGAGTACGTCGACTTCCACAACGGGTTCGGTGTCATGGTGGTGGGCCATGCGCATCCGGCGATCGTCGCCGCGGTCGAAGCGCAAATCCGCAGGGGCTCGCATTTCGCGCAACCGGTCACCGACAACATCATCGTGGCTCGAGAGCTGCATCGTCGCTTTGCACAGCCGCAGTGGCGCTTCACCAACAGCGGCACAGAGTCCACGCTCGATGCCGTTCGTCTGGCCCGTGGGTTCACCGGCCGCGACCGCATGATCAAGGTCGAAGCGTCCTACCACGGGCATCACGACGCGCTGCTCGTTTCGGTCGAGCCTCCCGCCGAGGAGATGGGGCCGGCGGAGGATCCCGTGTCGGTGCCCATGACCGGCGGCATCCCGAAGGCCACCGTCGACCTGACCACCGTGGTGTCCTTCAACGACCTCGCCGCGCTCGAGCGCGCGTTCAGCGCACATCCCGGGGAGGTGGCCGGGGTGATCGTGGAGCCGGCGATGATGAACATCGGCTTTGTGCTGCCGGAGCCGGGCTATCTGCAGGGCGTGATCGACATCGCCCATCGCCACGGAGCGGTCGCCATCTTCGACGAGGTCAAGACCGGGGTCACCATCGCGCCGGGAGGCGCCACCGAGCGCTTCGGTGCGATGCCCGATATCGTGTGCCTGGCCAAGGCGATCGGCGGCGGGCTGCCGTGTGGCGCGGTGGGTGGTCGCGCCGACATCATGGCGACCATCACCGAAGGCCGCGTCGCCCAGCTCGGTACATTCAACGGCAACCCGCTCACCATGGCGGCCTCGCGCGCGACGCTGCTCGAGGTGTTGACCGGGAAGGCCTATTCGCATCTCGACGCGCTCACCGAGGAGCTTTCCGGCGGGCTCAATGCGGTGATCCGCGAGCATGAGCTCCCGTTCCATGTCGTCGCGATGGCGGCTCGCGGTTGCGTCGCGTATCGCGAGGAGCCGGTTCGCAATTATCGCGACTATCTGGACATCGACAAATCGCTGGCGTACGCAGCGTGGCTGTACCAGCTCAACCGTGGTGTCTTGATGGCGCCCGGAGCAGAAGAGAACTGGACGCTGTCGGTGCAGCACTCGGCGGACGACATGCGAATGTACGTCGACAACTTCCGCGAGTTTGCGAAGGCGATCACGGCGTGAGCGTCGTCGGCCTGCGCACGCTGAGCAACTTCATCGATGGCGACCGTCGCGACGCGCGATCGTCGCGCACGTTGCCGCTGATCAACCCGGCGACGGGCGAAGAGTTCGCTCGTGCGCCCGTGTCTGGTCCGGACGACGTCGACGACGCATGCCGAGCTGCCGCGCGCGCCTTCGAAGGCTGGCGCGACGCCACTCCCAAGGACCGCAGCCTGGCGCTGCTGCGCATCGCAGACGCCTTTGAAGCCCGGGCTGACGAGTTCGTCGCGCTGGAAAGTGAGAACACGGGCAAGCCCCTCGCGCTGACGCGTAGCGAGGAGATCCCCATGCTGCTCGACCCCATCCGCTTCTTCGCCGGCTGCGCGCGCGTCCTCGAAGGGCGCAGCGCCGGTGAGTACATGGCGGGGCACACGTCGTTCATCCGCCGTGAGCCGGTCGGCGTGTGCGCCCAGGTGACGCCGTGGAACTACCCGATGCTGATGGCGGTGTGGAAGTGGGCGCCGGCCATCGCCGCCGGGAATACGGTGGTGCTCAAACCGTCGGACACGACCCCGGTGACCACGCTGCTGATGGCGGAGATCATGGCCGAGCACCTGCCGCCGGGAGTCTTCAACGTGATCTGTGGCGACCGCGAGACGGGTGCCGCGTTGATCTCGCACCCGCTGCCGGCGATGGCGTCCATAACCGGCAGCGTGCGCGCAGGGATGGATGTGGCGCGCGCGGCGAGCGCCGACCTGAAACGCGTGCACCTCGAGCTGGGCGGGAAGGCGCCGGTCATCGTGTTCGACGACGCCGACGTCGCGGGCACCGCGGAGACCGTGGCCATGGCGGGGTATTTCAATGCGGGGCAGGACTGCACCGCAGCCACGCGTGTGCTGGCCGGCCCGCGGATCCACGATGATCTCGTGGCGGCGCTCGCGGACCAGGCGCGGAACACGAAGACCGGCGATCCTGCGGATGACGACGTGGCGTTTGGACCCCTGAACAACGCAACGCAGCTCGAGCGTGTCCGCCGTTTTCTCGATCGTGCACCCGCCTCCGCGGAGGTGGTCACGGGCGGTCACCAGATCGGCGAGCGCGGATTCTTCCACGAGCCCACCGTCGTGGCCGGTCTGCGCCAGGACGACGACATGATCCAGACCGAGATCTTCGGGCCGGTCATCACCGTGCAGCGCTTCGACGACGAGGACGCCGCCCTCACGTGGGCCAACGGCGTCGAGTACGGGCTCGCCGCCAGCGTCTGGACGAAGGACCACGGACGCGCGATGCGCATGGCTCGTGCACTCGACTTCGGTTGCGTGTGGATCAACACCCACATCCCCCTGGTCTCGGAGATGCCCCACGGCGGCTTCAAGCACTCCGGGTACGGCAAGGACCTCTCCATGTACGGCTTCGAGGACTACACGCGCATCAAGCACGTGATGTCGAACATCGCGACCTGAGCTCAGGGTCACGACAGGAGGACACGATGGCCACGATCGCAACACCTGCGGCCCAGGCGGGCGAGGCGAGGGCGGCTTCGCACCTCAAGGCCAACACCCTGAACCTCTTCGACACGACGGTGATCGCAACGTCGAGCGTGGCGCCGGCGTACACCATCGCGCAGACCAGCTTCCTGCTTGTTGCAGCCGTAGGAGTCGGCCTGGCGTCACCCGCAGCGATACTCATCAGCTTCTTCCCCGTGCTGTTCATCGCGGTCGCGTACTTCTACCTGAACAGCAAGGATCCGAACTGCGGCGCCTCGTACTCGTGGATCAGCCGAACGTTGAACCCGTATGTCGGATGGATCTCGGGCTGGATTCAGATCGTCGCCAACGTCTTCTTCTGTGCGACCGCCCCCGTCTTCGCCGGCGTCACGACCCTATTCCTGCTCAACTCTGTGTGGCCGGCGCAGATCAGCTCGACCGCTGCGAGCGATCCCAAGTTGATCGCGCTGATCGGCCTCGCCTGGCTGGCGCTGGTGACGTTCATGGTCGTACGCGGCATCCGCATCACGGCCAACTTTCAGTGGCTCCTGGTGGGCATCGAGTATCTCGCCGTGCTGGCATTCGCCGTCGCGGCGCTGGTGAAAGTGACCACCACGCATCCCGCCGGATCGATAGCGGCCTCTGGTTCCTGGTTCAACCCAACCTCCATCCAGGGGATCACGGGTCTGGCCGCGGGCACGGTCCTCGGCGTGTTCTTCTTCTGGGGCTGGGACACCGCTGATGCAGTCGTACCTGGGCGAGAAGACGATCAACGACCAGGGCGCGAACTCCCTTGTCTACATGGCTCAGCAGATCGCGCCGACACCCCTCTGGTACGTCATGGTCATCGCCATCCTCTCCTCCACCGTGGCGGTGGTGCAGACGACGCTGCTCCCGCAGAGCCGGCTCTCGTTCTCGATGGCGCGCGACCGCGTCTTTCCCGCCGTGTTTGCCGTCATCCACCGGCGCTGGCTGACACCGTGGATCGGCACGCTGATCGCAGCCTTCCTGTCCGCGATAGGCGTGGCTCTGACGATGCTCAACAGCGGAAGCATCACGAGCGTGTTCACCAACCTGATCTCGGACATCGGGGTGCTGGTTGCCGTCTATTACGGTCTCACCGGCATCGCGTGCGCCTGGGCCTTCCGCAAGGCGCTGCTGAAACGGCCAACGACGCTGCTCTTCGCCGGCGTGCTCCCGTTCCTGTCCGCGCTCTTTCTGTTCTGGGTCGCCTTCGAGGTGATCATTCCAGCGCCCGCCACGTGGACGATCGGGAGCGTGACCCTCTGGGCCGGTCAGGGAGTCGACTGGGCGACTGCGCTGCCCGACCTCATCGGGCTTGGGCTCGCGATTCCCTTCGTGATCGTGGCCGCGCTGGCCAACCGCACCGGGTTCTTCCGCCAGAAGACGGTCGCCTACACCGATGTGACACCACAGCGGCCTGCGGTCTGACCGTTCTCCGGCGTCGCTAGATCAGGTCGCGCAGCTGGTAGTACGCGCCCGCAAGCGGCAGGAACCAGGGACGGCCCGCGTATCCCGGAAGCGTCGGGAAGGACATGCACGCGATGACCGGCGCCTCCCCGGTGGCGAGCCACTCGCCGGCGAGCGCACCGAGACGGCTGCCCATCGCGACGCCGCTGCCGCAGTACCCCAGCGCGTAGGTGATCCCGCCGAGCTGCCCGAGGTGCGGCATTTGGTCGAAGGTGAATCCCACGAGGCCGCTCCATGCGCGGCTCACGCGCACCCCGTTCAGGTGCGGGTACATGTCCAGCATTGCAGCGTACAGGAGGCCGCGCGCACGTTCGAGGCTCACCGGGTTGAAGCTGGTCCGGCCACCGAACAGCATGCGGCGATCCGGGGTCAGCCGCCAGTAATGAAGGAAGTTGCGCGTGTCGCTCATCATCCGGCGCGTTGGGCTGATCGCAGCGACATGGGCATCGTCGAGCGGCTCGGTGGCGATGATGTAGCTGCCGATGGGGA
>VBGJ01000090.1 GCA_005880445.1 Chloroflexota bacterium
GTCGGGACCTGCGTCGCGGCATCTGGCACGATGTTCAGGTTGTCGTCGAACCGCCAGAGGTTGTCAAACACGTTCTCCATGAGATTGGCGTCTGTGAAGTCTCCAATCTCGCCCGGGTCCCACGTTATCGGTTCTTGCTCGATGGGAAAGTGAAGAACCTGCTTGCCTGTCAGCGATGAGCTCGTGCTGCCGCACGCCACAACCAGCAGCGCGGTGAGACCAAGGACCAAGCCCTGGATGGTGAGTCTCGTTGGTCGCAAGCTGGGTCCCCCACTGCTCAATCCATCACCCTATCGTTGGCGCGCCGGCCTTGAGGCTCTTCACGTTGTACGTCTCAACCGGTCGCGGGAATCCCTTGAGCTGCAAGGGCCCGACAGCGTCCACCTCGACGAGGTCGGTCACGGCAGCATACGCGCGCGGCGCCAGCAGGATCTGCCCACCCTCCGCTTGAGCACAGAGGCGCGAAGCAAGATTGACGACAGTCCCGGTGGCACGATAGTCGAAGCGGCCCTCGAAGCCCACGCGGCCGAGCGTGGCGTGGCCCTCGGCAATCCCGATGCCAACGTCGAGGTCGTATCCGTTCAAACGCCAACCTAGAGCGAGGGCGTTGGTCTCACCGCGGACGTCGAGGGCCATCCGCACCGCCTGCGTTGTGTGGTCGGCGCACGGCACTGGGTCGTTGAAGATGGCCATGATCGAATCGCCTGCGAACTGCTCGAGCGTCGCTTGGTACGTGTGAATGCGCGGGCCCACGGTGCCGTAGAACTGGTTCAGAACGTTCATCGCCTCCTCAGGCTCCGCCGTCGCAGAGAACGCGGTCCACCCTCGGAGATCGCAGAACACGATCGTCACCTCGCGTCGGTGGGTCTCGAGCATCTGGCCACCGTCTTCGAGAATGACCTCCGCGACCTGGGGCGAGAAGAACCGGCGCAAGCGGTCGAGGCCCTCGAGCTGTGCGACCTGGCGCTGCACCCGCTCCTCGAGCGTTCGGTTCAGCTCGGCGAGCTCGGCCGCTTGAGATTGGATGGTGTCGTAGTACGTCTTGATGCGCAGCAGTGACCGCACACGGCTCAGCAGCTCGGGCGGGTTGAAGGGCCGAGCAATGAAGTCGTCGGCGCCGGCATCGATCGCCGCGACCTTGTCTTGATCACCGCTCGAGGTCATCATCACCACGGGAAGCAGCTGTGTCGCGGGATCACCGCGGAGGCGCCGGCACACGTCGTAGCCGCTCATGTCCGGCATGACTATGTCCAGGAGGATCAGATCGGGCCGCTCGCTCCGCACCTTTTCGAGGCCATCACCTCCGGAGTGCGCCACGACCACAGCGTAACCGTGTGGGGAGAGCATCGCGTCGAGCAACCGTGCGTTCTGTGGTGTGTCGTCGACGACGAGGATCGTCGGCATTCGGTCGGTCAACTGCGGTCCTCCGAGCGACGGCAGTACGCAAGCACTTGTCCAGGGAACGCCTTGACGTCGATCGGCTTCACGATGACCCCGGCGAAGCCCGCGTGGGCGAAGCGCTCTTGATCGACCGGCATCACGGATGCGGTGACCGCCACCACCGTCATATCGGCGGTGGCGGGATTCGCGCGCAGGCGTTCCAACGCGGTCACCCCGTCGATGCCGGGTAGCTCGATGTCCATCAGGATGACGTCGGGCGTTGAGCTCGAGGCGAGCTCGACCCCCGTCTCGGCGTCCGCTGCCTCGAGCGTGCGGAAACCGTGGTACTGAAGAAGATCGCGGGCGAGCTTGAGGTTCTTCGCGTTGTCCTCGACGATGAGGACTAGCTGTCCGTCGGCGATGGAGCTCATGCGAGCGGCGACGTCGTGAGCGCGACGTCGGCAGTGGTGTGTTCAACGGCATCGTCGGGCTGCGCTTCGTGTGCCGCGACCTGGGTGCGCGGCAGATTGAACGTGAATGCGCTGCCGTGCCCCGGCTCGCTCTCCACCCAGAGGCGGCCACCATGCAACTCGACGAAACGCCGCGACAGCGCAAGTCCCAAACCCGTGCCCTCCTGCAGATGGGCCGCGCCGGCCTGCTGGAACTCCTCGAAGATTCGCTCGTGGTCCGCCACGGCGATGCCGGGTCCATTGTCGCGCACGCATATGACCACCTGGTCGCTTGCGCCGTGTGCACTGACGTCGACATGACCGCCACTGCTCGTGAACTTCAGCGCGTTCGAGACCAGGTTGAACAGGACCTGCTTGAGCTTCCGCTCATCGGCCTCGACGACGCCGACGTTCGCATCCACCTCGAGCCCCATGCTGATCCCCTGCCGCGTGGCACGCTCGCGCAACAGCGCCAAAGAGTTTTGCAGCACCTCGGCAAGCGCCAAACTGCTGACCTGCAGCTCCATCCTTCCGGCTTCGATCTTCGAGAGGTCGAGCATGTCATTGATCAGCGCGAGCAGATGGCGAACCGAGCTGTGGATGTCGGCAACGTACTCCACCTGCTTCTCGTTGAGATTGCCGAAGAGCTGGTCCTGAAGGACCTCGGAGAACCCGATGACCGCGTTGAGAGGGGTGCGCAGCTCGTGCGACATGTTGGCGAGAAACTCCGACTTGTGCCGGCTGGCCGTCTCGAGCTCACGATACAATCGTCCGAGCTCGTCGTTCATCCGGTTGAGGTTGGTCGCCAGCGCGCCGAGCTCGTCGCGGTTGGGAACATCCACGCGGCCAGCGAAATCACCAGTTGTGATGGCTGCGAGTCGAGTGTTCATCTTTCGGATCGGCCCGACCAGTGACCCCGAGAGGACAAAGCCCAGCAGCAAGGCGAAGACGACGCTGCCCACGGCGACGCCGATGAAGAGATGTTGCGAATCCGAATACGAGCTCGTGTTCAGGGCGATCAGGTTTGTGGTGTCCCGGCTGGTGGTCGCCACGAGCTTGAGCGTGCGATTCTGCAGGTCGTTGGCGAGGACTTCGCCTTGCTCGGACTGGATCTGCTGACCCTGGGTCGTCTGCCCGGCCAGGTCCAGGTTCACGACCAGCGACATCACTCCTGCGAGCCGGCTGGAATCGGAGTGGATCGCGTCGAGGATCGGAACGTCCTTGGAGGGAGGGGTGAAGCCAAGGCTGGTGACCTCGGTCAGTGGAACGAGCCGCGTGAGCGTTGACTCGATGGCGCCATCGATGGCTGCGACGTTGCCTGGCTGGGCCGTGGGGTTGCCCCCGCTGAAGACATAGATGTCACTCCCCCCTGCCCTCAACCCGAACAGCAGGCGGAGCTCGGCCGCGTCGGTCTGGAACACTTGATAGGCCGCCGTCCTTTGTTGCAGCTTGCCGAGCGCGGCGACGCGATCGTTGGCGTCACCAAGAACGCGCAAGCCGAGAACCCCGACTGTGACCAGCAGGACAACGATACCGACGAAGGCGATGAGCAGTTTCCGGTTGACCGTGGCAGGCAAGCGCGCGACGACGCGCACCACGGGGTTGTAGGCGCGATTGAGAATCCGTCGGGACGAATCGCGGCGCGACGGCTTCATCGCCGGCGCCACCACACCCACGGCGCTGGAAGCACGGTCAGGGGCTCAGGATGGGCGACGCCGAGACGGAGTTGACGATGAGCCAGCGGCCGTTGACGCGCGAGACGTTCAAATCGGCGCCGACGACGGCCTTCACAGTCCGGGTGGCGACATCGACGTAGTGGCATTCGAAGTAGAGGGTTCCGCTGTCCCCGTTGACGGTGATCCGGATCTTGTACGCGGGAGTCTCCGATACCCAGTTGTTCTGAGGTTGGAACGGCGCTGCCTTGGTTGCGAAAAAGGTTCGGATCTGATCCCTTCCTGAGTAGGTCTGCGTGCCCACCTGAAACGTGGAGTTGTTGGCCCAGATGCTCATCATCAGGTTGACGTCCTTGGTCGAGGCGGCTTTGTGCCAGTTCGCTTCGATCTGGTCGATGGCGTACATGTCGGCCTGCTTCTGCAGCGCAGCGATCTGCGTGACCGAGGGTTGGTCGGAGCCACATCCGGTGGCCAGCATCGCTGCGGCGAGCGCCACGCCCGTAATCAGAAGTTGCCTCACGCTTTTCGCTCCGTGATCGCATGTGGATTGGTGCACACGCCTCGCGGCATCGATAGCACAATGCCGCCGGCTCCGCTGTCACCTTGCCGACAAACGGCACGCCAGCGTAGCCACGAGGGCGACCCCTGGCCTCTCATGCGCCTCGTGTCCTCCGGTACCGTCCTCCACGGAAAGCTCCGGCGGGAACGGTAGGCTGACCTTACCAGTTCCCCGAGAGAGCGGTTACAGCCGTGGCAAGGTCAACGCAGCTATCGACCAGCCTGGAACTGCACGACCTGTTGGAAGGTCGGCCGGTTGATCCACGGCATCGACGGCACCGTGCCGACACCGACGGCGCTGTACTGGATGTCGTCATACGTGGGGTTGCACTGGACGCCCGCCACCTGTCCGCTGCCCGGTCCGGCCCCATTGGCGGCGGGGTTCGACCGGCTGCAGGTCCAGCCCGACGGGTCGGACGTGCCATACAACGACGTCA
>VBGJ01000247.1 GCA_005880445.1 Chloroflexota bacterium
GACGGGGTACCTGTCAGCGAGGAGATTCGCCGGGCCATCTCGGCACACATCGAAAGCCGCCGGAAGGACCGCGCCTTCCAGGCTCGCCTCCGGGCCTCAGTGGACCGCCATCACGAACTGCTAGAAATCCTGGCGGATCGCTGACAGATCCGCGTGTCACGCGAGTGGCGCTATCTGGAGATCGGAGACTTCCTCCTCATCGCGGAGGCCGTGACGGGAATCCCGGCTGAGGTACTCGGGGAGTCAGATCGCGTTGTTTCGCAAGCTGATTCGGCGCTACATGTGCCTCAGTCGGGCTTCGCCGGGACCGAGGTGTATCCCGGCTTCGAGGACAAGGCGGCCATCCTTTGCGCACGGCTCATCCAGAACCATCCGCTTCCGGACGGGAACAAACGGACGGCGTTCCTTTGCATGATCGAGTTCATAGAGCGCAACGGATTTCGTCTCCGATCACGCCCGGGCGACAGCCCGAGCTCGATCGCGGACGTTTTGGTGGGCCTAGCTGCTCATACGATGAGCGAGCAGGATTTCATCGTTTGGGTGACCGGACGCATACGCGAGGATTAGCGAATGACGACGCCCTGGGCGGAGATCAAACGCCGTCGTCCGCTGTCGAAACAAGGTCGGCGTGAGTACCAGCTGGCACGCCTTGGCATCGATATCGCGGACCAGGTGCGCGCACTGCGTGCGACCCGCAGGATCTCACAGGGCAAACTGGCCGAGCGGATCGGCGCCAGCCAGCTCACGGTCGTGCGCCTCGAGAGCGGCGAAAAGGTGCCGAGCCCCCGACCAGGTCACTCGGTCTGGGCCATGACCGACGCGCCGTTCGCGGCCACGTAGCTTGACACCCAATGCGCGAGCGCTTCGATCGTGTGTGTCGGGTTGTATCCGCCGGCCGTGGGGAACAGCGAGCCGTCCGCGACGAAGAGGTTCGGGATGTCCCAGAACTGGCCGTACCGGTTCACGACCGACGTCGCCGGTGAGCTGCCCATGCGCATGGTGCCGTGCTGATGCACGAAATACCGGGGCGCCTCGTCCATGCTCTGCGTGGGCGCCGCTGCCGATGACCCCGCTGCGCCAATCGAAGCGAGCATCGCATCACCCACGGCGACAAGCCGGTTGGCGACATACTCGCTGATAGCGAGATCGTTGGGATGGCTTGTGTAAGTGATGCGAGCCACCGGAAAGCCGTATACGTCGCGCACGGACGGATCGAGATCCACTCGGTTGTTGGCTTGGGGCAACTCCTCGCAGACACCAAGGACGTACGCGGCTCCGCCATACCCGCTCGCCATTGCCTGCATGAGCCCAGCGCCCCACGCACCGGTCGGGGAGAACGTATTGCCGCCACCCGCGTAGAGACCTGGTGGCTTCATGATCCCTACGGCGAGCGAGATTGGGCCACCGCTTCCCAATGGATACCCCGGCGACGGGCCGACGGCGCTCACAACGCCGCCCCGTGGGAAGACGCCGTCGGTGATCTGCACCACCACGCTCGGTGTGGCGTGGGTGGTGAGGTTCTCGCCGACCATTCCGCTCTGATTGTTCCCGAGACCGTTCGGATGGGTGCTGCACGCGCTGAGCAGAGCCAGCCGCGGGGTGTCCACCGCGGAGCAGGCGAGGATGATGAGACGCGCGGGCTGCTCCTGGACAGCGAAGTTGCGGTCCACGTACAGCACCGACTTCGCCCGTCCGGACGCGTCGAGCTTGACCTGGAATGCGTAGCACTCGGAGCGCACCTGGCAGCGCCCTGTCGCGACGGCGCTGCGCAGCACCGTGGTGAGGGTCGACGACTTGGCGCCGTTGGGGCAGCCCCAGCCGTTGCAAAACCCGCAGTTCACGCATGCATGGCGTCCCTGGAAGCCTTCGACGGTGTTGATCGCGCACGGAGTCGGGTATGGGTGATAGCCGAGCTGTGCCGTCGCGGTACGGAACGCGATGCCGTCATACCGCTGCGCAACGGGTGGGAGTGGATACTGCCGTGAGTAGTACTGGCCGAAGGACTGTGCCAGTGCATTGGGAGGGGGCTGCTCGGCAGCACCGGGATACCCGGAGGGCGGCGGAAAGCCGGGTGCTGCGCCTGCCACGCCGACCGCCTGCTCGACGGCTGTGTAGTGAGGCTCGAGGTCGGCGTACGTGAGCGGCCAGTCTGTCAGCGTCGAGCCAGGCGGCGTGCCGTACAGAGACGCCATGCGGAAGTGGTCGGGCAGGAAGCGCAGCGACGCGGCGCCGTAGTGCACGGTGCCACCA
>VBGJ01000029.1 GCA_005880445.1 Chloroflexota bacterium
AGCTCTCCGAAGAAGCCCTGAACGCCCGAACGAGCCGGCACCAGCTGCGCTCCGCGAGGCGATATCACGGCGCCGAGGCCTGCGTCGTTGAACGTCGATGTGAGGAGCGACGCTGCGTTTGGTTCGACGGCGTGGCCCGCGTTGCCCTGCAGCAGCGAGCGCAGCGCCTCGCGCACGTCGGTCAGCCGGCGCCGCTCCGCGTCGGTGATCCGCCCGACGCCCGCTCCGTGCCGGCGCAGCCAGGCCGCGGCAGCCGTGCTGCTGGCGAGCTCGTCATCGCCGTCCGGCAGCTCGGCGCTGTTCACGAACTCCTGGACGAGCTCCAGGCGGCCTGGGGCGCACGGTCGAGGTGTCGCCATCGTGAACACCATAGTAACCGGAATCTGTCACCTGCAAACTGACTTGACAGGTGACGAGGCCGGGAGTACGATATCACCAGTGATAAGGCTTTGATGGTGACGAGACCAGAGGAGATGCGGCGATGACCAACCCCCACATGCTGTACGAGCTGGCGCAGGTGACCGAGCAGGAGCGCATGAACGACCGGCTGTGCGCAGCAGCCGTCCGGGCCGCGCGGGCCGAGGCCCGAGCCGAGCGCGGCCCATCGCGGAGCCGCCGCCTCGTGATCAAGCTGTTCGCTCGCCGCACCCACGCCACCGAGCGCGCGATCGAGATGAACGGGCACCAGGCAAACGTCGAGTGCTGAGCCTTCAGGCGGCGCCGGCGGCGATCGTCTCCTCAACCTGACGAACGCGGCCGGCGTCGATCTCGCTCGCCGCCCGTTCGTCGTCTGCCATGACGTTTTCGATGTCGACGCTGGTGTACCCGAGAACGCCCATGTCGGCAAACGCGTTGCGCACGCGGTCGCCGAAGAGTCCGATGTCCCTGAGTGTCGGCACGATGCGAGTGAACAGCAGGCTGCGGAACTGCACCTGCGCCTCGCAGTCGCGCACGTAGTCCAGGCATTCGTCGGTGGGAAGACCGAGACGATCCCACACCTCCTCGGCAAGGAAGCGATCGCGCATCAGGTAACACGCCTCGACGCAGAACTCCTCGCGCTCATCGCGCTCCTTCTGCGTCAGCTGCGGATACACGTCACGCAGAGCCAGGCGTCCGAACGCGACATGGCGCGCCTCGTCCTCCATGACATACGCGTTGACCGCACGGGCCAGCGGGTTTTCAGCGACATCGCGGATCAAACCGAACGCCGCGAGTGCGAGCCCCTCGATGAGCACCTGCATGCCGAGATACGTGAGGTCCCATCGGGCATCGGAGACGACATCGTTGAGCAGCGCCTTCAGATTCGCGTTGATCGGGTAGGCGAGCTCGAGCTTCTCGTGCAGAAAGCGAGAGTACGTTTCGACGTGTCGCGCCTCGTCGACGACCTGCGTGGCCGCGTAGAACTTGCTGTCGATGTCGGGCACGGTCTGCACGATCTTGGCGGCACAGATCAGCGCTCCCTGTTCACCGTGTAGGAACTGTGAGAACTGCCAGGCCGACGTGTGGTGCATCAGCTGCGCTCGGTCGCGCTCGCCCATCTTCTCCCACGTCGGTGATCCATAGATGGGCACATAGACTTCGGGGCCACCGATCGGATTGTCCTGGTCGACTTCGATGGACCAGTCGATGCGCTCGCGGCTGTTCCACTGCTTGTTCTTTCCCTTCTCGTAGAGATTGAGCAGCTTGTCGCGGCCCTCGTCGTACTCCCAGTTGAAGACGGTCTCGGCGCCGCCCGGGACGTTCCAGCTGGTCTGTTCCACGGGGAGGGTGTAGACGCGGGTCGTCATGGTTGGTGACTCCTTGTTCAGGCCGTGTTCGGTTGCTCGATGGGTTCGACGTCGAGCCAGCGGCGAAGCTCGCGCTGCACGGCTCGATGATGCAGCAGCGACAGCAGCTGGTCCGCGAGCGGCAGCCCGCGGCGCACGAGGTCGCGGAGCGTCGCCGCATCGTGCCGGCTGAGCACCGGCTCGACGATGCGCGACAGCTCGTCGGTGACCAGGCGCTCGACCGCGTCGCGATAGAGGGCGACGCTGCCGATGTGGAAGCCGGCGTCCTCGGTGAAGCCGGCGGCGCGCATCGCCGCGACGAGCTCGAGGAGGCGCAGGTCACCGCTCGACAGCGGCCCACCGCCGGCGCGAACCAAACCGAGGCTGACCAGCGCGTCCAGGTCGTCGGGACCAATGCGCTGGCGCACCGCCGCCAGCGCCTCCCTCGGCGCCACCGGGTCCGGTTCCTCCAGGAGCGTGCCGAGCGCCTGCAGCGCGCGCATGTCCTCGACCGGCAGCTCGCCCCACCGTTCGAGGATCGAGCCGATGCCGCGTAGCGTGAGGCGGAGCTCCGTCTGCAGCGCGCGGATCCACCGCAGCCGCGTGAGGGTGCTCTCCGGGTAGCGCGCCTGGTTGCCCGACGTCTTGTGGGGCTCCGGCAGGAGTCCCTGCTGCGCGTAGAAGTGGATGGTCGGCGCGCTGATCCCGCTCAGCGCGACCAGGTCTCGCATCCGGTAGGGATACCCGGGCATCGGAGGGGATCATGTCCGGCCCAGCGTGAAGTGTCAAGTGCCACTTGATGCTCGGCCGCGGTTCAGGCGATCAGCGCCAGGTCACGTCCCCGTGGAAGCCCGCGGGCTTCGGATGGCGCTCGTACTCCGCGTACCCCAGCCGGCTCTCGGCGATCGTGGTGTTGGCGCCGTGGCCCGGGAGCACGGCCGTCTCGTCGGGCAGCGGCAGCAGCCTGGCGCTGATGCTGCGCAGCACCGTCTCCAGGTCGCCGCGGGCGAAGGTCTTCCCAGGCCCGCCGTCGAACAGCGTGTCGCCGGTGATGACCACACGCCCAAGGCGGAGCGAGATGCTGCCGGGCGTGTGGCCAGGCGTGTGCAACACGAGCACGCGTATCGCACCGACGCGGATCTCCTGCCCGTCGTCGAGCCGCCCGTCGATGCGGTCCGCAGGGATCTTGATCTCCCTGCTGCCGACCAGGACGGGTGCACCGGTCGCCGCTCGCACGGCGTCGTACGTCATCCAGTGATCCTGGTGCCAGTGCGTGGCCACGATGGTGCGCACGCCGCCCTCGGCGGCGATGGCGTCGAGCAGCGGCTGCTCGTCGAGCGGCATGTCGACCAGCAGCGATTCGCCCGCGGCCACATCGCGCACGACATACGCGTTGTTGTTGAACGGCCCCATCGGGCCGACCTTCACGACGCGAACGTCGCTATCCTCGACGACGGTGACGTCAGCGCCGCCCACGTGGTGCCCCTGTGTCTGCCGCTGCGCGCATGGCGGCTTTGTGCGCTCGTTTCTGCGTCTGATACGCCTCGCGCTCGTCCACCGTGTTCACGTCTGCGAGCGTGGGCCAATCGGGCGCGATCGTCTCCCAGCCGGCCGGTCGCGCACCGAAGTGCTTGGCCACCACGCCGACCATGATTCGCGCTTTCGCAGCACCGAATCCGGGCAGCGCGGCAAAGCGCCGCTGCAGCTCGCGACCGTCCTGAACATCACGCCAGATGCGTGATGCATCGCCGCCGTACTCGTCTGCGATCACCGTGCACAGGCCCTGCACGCGCTGCGCCATGCTCCGGGGAAAGCGATGCAGCGCGGGGGGCGTGCGAAATGCAGCCTCGACCTGCGCCGGATCCATGCGCGCAATCCGCTCGGGGTCGAGCGTGCCGAGCCGCTCCCGGAGTCGCAGCGGACCCATGAACGCCCACTCGATGGGCACTTGCTGGTCGAGGCAGAACCCGATGAGCAGCGCCGTCGGGTCTTCGCTGATCAGCCGGTCGGCCTCGACGTCACCGGTCCACTGGAGAAGAGCGTTCGTTCCTGCCACGGGCGCTACGGTATCGCGCCACGGGTGGAGGCCGTTTCTCGGGCAGCCGCTTGGCTTCTCGGCTCTGCGTAGACTGGCAGACATGTCGTTCCTGGGCCGGCTCTTCGGCGGCAAGGCACCGGAACCTGCGCCGAACAGCGTCATCATCGACGCCACCTTGGCGGCGAGCCTGACCGCCGACGGTGGCGCGCTCGACCTCGCCGTCGACGCTGCGCTGCGCGCGTATCTCGACGCGCAAGCGAAGGCGGCGCAGGCCGGCGACCTCGGGGGAATCCCCTTCTGGCTGCGGCGCGACTCGGAACGCACCGGCGAGATCGAGGATGAGCTCCGCGACCGCATCATTCAGCGGCGCGCGTCCGAGGAAGAAAGGAAGCAGTAAGCGGCGCGCCTGCGCGGCGCCCGGCGAATCATCGAGGAGGCAACGAATGCGAGCGCTCGTCTTCAAGGATTTCGGCAGCGTCGAGCTCGCCGACGTGCCGAAACCCGGGCTGGAGGCGGCCGGCGACGCGCTCGTGCGCATCACGACCACCGCCATCTGCGGGAGCGATCTCCACGTGCTCAATGGGCGGATCCCGGGCATGACGCCGGGCGCCGTGCTCGGACACGAATTCATCGGCGTGGTCGAGGAAACCGGTCGAGACGTCGCGCGGTTCAAGGCCGGTGACCGCGTGCTCGGCTCGTTCATGATCCCGTGCGGCAGCTGCTGGTTCTGCGACCGTGGCCTGTTCAGCCGCTGCCCGGACGTCTGCGTCTTCGGCTACGGATCGTTCCTCGGCGACGTGCAGGGCGCTCAGGCGGAATACGTACGCGTACCGAAGGCGGACCTCGCGCTGCACGCGATCAACGCTTCGCTGAGCGACGAGCAGGCCCTGTTCGCCGGCGACATCTTCACGACCGGATATGAGTGCGCTGTCGAGGCGCACATCGAGAAGGGTGATGTGGTGGCGGTACTCGGGTGCGGACCGGTCGGACTGATGGCCATCCAGGCGGCCCGCGCAGTCGAGCCGGAGCGGATCTTCGCGGTCGACACGGTGTCGCAGCGGTTGGAGATGGCGCAGACCTTTGGCGCCATCCCCGTCGATGCGAGTGCGGTGCATCCGTGCAGCCACATCCAGGACCTGACGGGTGGGCGCGGCGCCGACGCGGTCCTCGAGTGCGTCGGTTTGATCCCAGCGCTGCTCGACTCGATCGACATCGTGCGCGCGGGAGGCCGGATCAGCGTCATCGGCGTGCACAGCGATCCCGAAATCCAGCTGCCGCTGAGTCTCAGCTTCGTCCGCGGTATCGATCTGAAGTTCTGCGGGACCGCCAACATCGTGGGGCGCTGGGACGATGCGCTCGGACTCATCACCGCGGGCAGCGTGCACCCGGACGAGATCATCTCGCACCGCATGAAGCTCGCCGACGGCGTGCGGGGATATGAGCTGTTCGAAAAGCGTGAAGCGCTGAAGGTGGTGCTGACGCCCTGATCCAGCGAGCTGGACCTCCCAGGGGATGGATTCGAACCATCGGTACACGGTTTTACAGACCGCTGCCTTGACCACTTGGCTACCCTGGGTCGATCGCCGCGGCTAACGATACGGGATGCGATTCGCACTTCTGACCGCTGAGCCCGCCGATGTCGCGCGCGGATCCGGGACGGCGGTGGCCGTGGCTCGCCTCCGGGACGCGCTCACGGCACACGGCGTCAGCGCCCCGGTGCTGCGTCCCGGCGGTCATCTGCCGCAGACGCTCGCACGCGCGCGGCTGCACCATCAGATAGCGCGCAGCGCGTTCGCGGGAGCCGACGCGGTGCTGGGTGTCAACGGTGACGGCTGGCAGCTGGCGGAGCGCTTCGAGATTCCGTATGTCGCCCTGATCAAGGCGTTCTATGCAGGCGCCGCCATGTACGAGCGCGGTGCAACGCGTGGGCTCCTCACGCTGCATGCGCGCTGGGAGGCCGAGGGCGCGCGCCGCGCCGACGCGGTGGTGGTGCCGTCGCGGTTCACCGCCGATGCGGTGCGAGAGCGCTATGGCGTCGATCCCGAGTCGCTGCGCGTGATCCCCGAGGCGTTCGACGTCACCGCGTGGCAAGCGATGCTGCCGATACGCTCCCGCGCAGATGCGAGGGTGCTGTGCGTCGCGCACCTGTATCCACGCAAGCGTGTGATCGACCTGCTCGATGCGTGGCCGCGGGTCCGCGAGACGCATCGGTACGCTCGCCTGGACATCGTCGGTGGCGGACCCGAGCTCCGGCGACTCGCGCGGCGCGCACAGGGTCTCGCGGGATGCTACCTCCACGGCCACGTGGGCTACCCGCACATCCTCGAGTTCTATGCACGCGCGCGCGTGTTCTGCCTGCCAAGTGCGCAGGAGACCTTCGGCTACGCCGCGGTGGAGGCAATGGCCAGCGGCCTTCCGCTGGTCATCGCCGATGCCGGAGCGCTACCGGAGGTGTGCGACGGAGCGGTGGCCGCGCTCGTGCCGGTCGGGGATGCGGACGCGATCGCGCGCGCGCTGACGCACGCCCTCGATGACGGGGTCGCTGTACGCGCCGCGGCTGTCAATCCGCGCATCGCTCGCGCGTTCTCGCCGGACGCGGTCGCCGGCCAGATGATCGACGCCGTGGCAGCCGCGCGCCGCGGCGCTCAGCGCCGCGCCGGCGGCAGCGTGCTGCGCAGGTCGGGATCGCCGAGGTAGCGCGCCACCACGGCGAGGATGTCGTCGCTGTTGCCCGCGAGCGCATCGGCGAAGAACCCCCCATCAAAAGGAGCCCCGGCCGCACGCAGCAGGGCCGCCGCGGGTTGGCGTCGCGGCGGCGGCACACCGTCCACCAGCTTGTACGCGAGGACGACTCGATTACCCGCGCGCGCGATGCCGACGCGGTCGATGACATCCCATCGCGTCAGGCTGCTGAACGGATACTGCCGCTGCACCAGTCCGTCGCGGGTCAGCTCGAGAGCCGGACGGAAAAGGAGAGCGGTGATCAGGAGGGTTGCCGCCGGCGCGGCCACGATGAACCATCCGATGGTGGCGCCGGCGACGAGGCACACGATGCCGGCCGCCTCGGTGACCGCGGCCAGCGGGAGCACGAGCGCCGCGGGCCGGCGCGCCTTGAACACCACACGGCCACGGCGCACGACCACGGCGTCGGGCAGCGTCGCCGGTCGGGGCTCGGACGCCGCGGTCATCCAGGCGATCGTAGGCGCCGTGCCATCCTGGCCGGCGTGGTCCTGGACGTCGCCGGCACGCTGTTGGGGATCGGCCTCGCCGTGGCGGGCTTCGTGGTGGTCGTGCTCGTGTGCGTCGCGGTGCTGCGCCTGCTGACGGTCGTGCTCTCGGGCTCGGACGCTGATCAGGACGCTGGTCCGGACGTGGATGCGAGCGTGCGGGCCGGCGGGGGGACGGACGCCGACCAGGTCCAGGAGGAGGATCGCCCGGAAGGCTGAGGCTTGCGCTCCGGCCGGCGGGCGCCTAGAATGCATAAGGTTTCCTTTATGAAAGGTTCCTTTATGCAAACTGCCCCGACACCCACCGCCCCCGTGGCCCCACGCCCGCCGCGGCGCGCGCTGCCCGGCAGCATCGCGGCCGGCGCTCGTGATCTGTCCGTCCACTTCGAGGGCCTCGCCAATCCCACGCGACTGCTCATCGTCGAACGCCTTGCCGCCGCCTCGGAGATGCGCGTCTCCGAGCTGGCCGACTACTGCCAGGTGAGCCAGCCGCGCATGAGCTGGCATCTGCGCATCCTGCGCAAGGCAGAGGTCATCCGGACGCGCCGTGACGGCCGCGAGGTGTTCTGCCGCTTGGACCGCGAAGCCATCGCGGAACATCTGAAGAGCTTCGCCCGACTCGTATCGTTCCGCGGTCTTTCGTTCATCGAACCGCCGTCAGGTCAACCCGCCAGTGAGGGCACGTCGTGAGCAACAAGGTGAGAGTCGGTGTCATCGGCGTCGGCAACTGCGCGTCGTCGTTCGTGCAGGGGCTCGAGTACTACAAGCACGCGACCCCTGGCGACAGCGTTCCAGGGTTGATGCATGTCGATCTCGGCGGCTACCACATCTCCGACATCGAGATCTCGGCCGCGTTCGACATCGACGTCGAGAAGGTGGGAAAGGACGTATCCGAAGCGATCTTCAGCGGGCAGAACAACACCGTGAAGTTCGCCGACGTGCCGAAGCTGAACGTCCCGGTGCTGCGCGGCATGACCCACGACGGGCTGGGCAAGTACCTCTCCGAGGTGATCACCAAGGCGCCCGGGTCGACGGTGGACATCGCCCAGGTGCTCAAGGACACCGGCACCGACGTGGTCGTGAACTACCTGCCGGTCGGCAGCGAGGAGGCGGTCCGCTGGTACGTGGAGCAGGTGCTCGACGCGCCGTGTGCGTTCGTCAACTGCATGCCGGTGTTCATCGCACGCGAGGAGTACTGGCAGAAGCGCTTTCGCAAGGTGGGCACGCCCATCATCGGCGATGACATCAAGTCGCAGGTCGGCGCCACCATCGTGCACCGGGTGCTCACCCGCCTCTTCCAGGAGCGCGGCGTCGAGATCGAGGACACGTACCAGCTGAACTTCGGAGGCAACACCGACTTCCTCAACATGCTCGAGCGTGATCGCTTGGTCAGCAAGAAGATCAGCAAGACCAACAGCGTGCGCTCGCAACTCGACCAGCAGCTGGGGGACGACCACATCCACATCGGCCCTTCCGACTACGTGCCGTGGCTGCGTGACCGAAAGTGGGCGTACATCCGCCTCGAGGGCAAGTCGTTCGGTGACGTCCCGCTCAACGTCGAGCTGAAGCTCGAGGTGCACGACTCGCCGAACAGCGCGGGCATCGTGATCGACGCGGTGCGCTGCGCCAAGCTCGGTCTCGATCGCGGCCTCAGCGGCACGCTCGAGGGACCCTCGGCATACTTCATGAAATCGCCGCCGCAGCAGTTCTCCGACGGGGTCGCGCGGCAGATGACCGAGGCGTTCATCGACGGGACGCCCGCTGTTGCACTCGGGGGCAACGGGCGATCGGCGGAGCGGACCCTGGACGGCACGGCGTCGGTGCCGGTGTCATCCCCGTTGCGGTAGCCGAGAGGCGAGCGGGGCGGAGGAGCGCAGCATGGTGAGTGCGGGCCGCAAATCGCCGGCGGCCCGCGTGCGACTGCCGCGGCGTCGCAAGGGCATGCTGCCCTACTACGCGTACCGCGCAGCCGAAGCGCTCGTCGGCGTGCTGCCACGCCGGTCGGCGTACTGGCTCGGCGACCGCGCGGCGGACGTGCTCCTGCTCACCGTGCCGCACAACCTCGATGCGCTGCGCGACAACCTTCGCCATGTGCTGCCCGAGGCGGATGAGCGCACGCTGCGGCGCACGGTCCGCCGCAATGTGCGCAACCTGACCCACTCATGGATCGATGTCATGGAGATGTCATCGCGCAAGGCAAACCTGCCGTCGCGTCTCGACACCGAACACTTGGAGATCTACACCGACGCGCTGGCGAGAGGCCGTGGTGTGGTGATCGCGTCCATGCACTACGGCTCGTGGGAGGCGGGTCTTGCCGCGTGGTGCGCGATGGGAGGTGACCTCGCATTGCTCGCGGAGGTGCTGCGTCCGCCACAACTGTTCGAGCGGATCATCGGGGCGCGCGTCCGGCAACGCGTGCAGGTGATTCCCATCGATGTGGCCGCGATTCGCACGGGCGACGCCCACACCGCTCGCCGCATCGGCGCCGCGTCGATGCGTGAGGTGTTCCGCGTGCTCAGGTCCGGCGGCGCCATCGCCATCGCCATCGATCGGGATCTGATCGGCAATGGTGAGCCGCTTGCGTTCTTCGGAGCGCAGGCGCCCATACCCGTGGGGGGCGTGGAGATCGCGATCCGGGCCGGTGCTGCGATCGTGCCGGTGGTCCTGTATCGCAACGATCGCCGGGTGCGCGCCGTCGTGTATCCGGAGGTCATGTACTCGGACGCAGCACCGCGGGACGATGAGGCGCGCCGGGTGGCGCAGGAGGTGCTGGCCCTCTTCGAGCGCGTGATCCTGGAGCATCCCGATCAGTGGCATGTCCTGGATCGCGTATGGCAGGCATGAAGATCTGCCTCGTCTCTCCCTACGACTTCGTGCATCCGGGTGGCGTCACCGAGCACGTCCGGCATCTCTCACAGAAGCTGCGCGAGCGGGGCCACGACGTCACCGTGCTGGCGCCGTCGAGCCGCGTCGGCGACGCCCACGGCATCCCGGGATATGTCCGCATCGGGCGGAGCGTCGCGGTACGGAGCAATGGCTCCGTGGCGCGTATCGGCCTGTCGTTTCACCTGGTGCGGCGCATCCGCACGCTGCTCAACGAGACGCCGTTCGATGTCGTGCACTACCACGAGCCGCTGGTGCCCGCCCTGCCCATCACCGTGCTGCGCTTCCATCACGGCGCCAACGTGGGCACCTTTCACGCGATGGCGCGGCGCAATCTCGGGTACTACTACGGCCGCCCGTTCCTCAAGCGCTATTTCAACCGCCTGCACGGGCTGATCGCCGTGAGCGCGCCTGCACGCGACTTCGTGGCGCGGTACTTCGAAGGCGACTACCGCATCGTGCCCAACGGCATCGACTGCGCACGGTTTCATCCCAACATGACGCCCGTCGATTCGGCGCGTACGCCCGGCTGGCTCACCATCCTCTTCGTCGGGCGACTGGAGTCGCGCAAGGGTTTTCCAACGCTGCTCGAGGCGTACGGCGCACTGCGTCGGGAACGCGCGAATGTGCGCCTCGTCGTCGTCGGTGACGGGCCGATGCGCTGGGGATACGAGCGTCAGGCCGAGGCGTTCGGCATTCCCGATGTGCAGTTCTGCGGCCATGTGTCGGCGGAGCTGATTCCGCGCTACTACGCATCGGCCGACGTCTTCTGCGCGCCCGCCTCCGGGGGCGAGAGCTTCGGCATCGTGCTGTTGGAGGCGATGGCGAGCGGCGTGCCGGTCGCCGCGTCCGACATCCCGGGGTTCAGCCAGGTGGTGGCGCCCGGTGAGGACGGCCTGCTGGTGCCGCCCAGGGACCCGGAGGCGTGGACGGCAGCGCTCGGCACGCTGCTCGACGATGCACCGACGCGCCGGCGGATGGGTCAGAACGGGGTGCACAAGGCGCAGCAATACGACTGGGGCCGCGTGGTCGACAGCGTGCTCGACGTCTACGGTGAAGCACAGCGCCGCGCGAGCGCGCAACAGGTCGCAACCGGTGTTCACAGCCAGATTCCAGGCCTGGGTTAGAGCCCGGGCGCGCGAGCTCGTACCGGCGCTGCGCGCGCTCCATCTCAGCCCGAACGCGCTGACCATCGTTGGTCTTGTCGTGTGCGCCGCGTCCGCAGTGCTCGTCTCGCTCGGCTATCTGGTGGCGGGCGGCATCGTGCTCTTCGTGGCGAGCGCGTTCGACATCCTCGACGGCGCCCTCGCGCGCGTCATGGGCAAGACGCATAAGTACGGCGCGTTTCTCGACTCGACGATCGACCGGTACGCGGAGGCGTTCACCTACATCGGACTCCTCTATTACTTCCTCTTCCGCGTTCACGCCACCCTCGAGCCGATGCTCGTGATCGTGGCTCTCACCGGATCGCTGCTCGTCTCATACGTCCGGGCGCGGGCCCAGTCGCTCGGCTTCAACGTCAACGGTGGGTGGCTCGCGCGGCCGGAGCGCGTGGTCATCACGGTGATCGGGCTCATCGTGGCGCCGCTGCTCGTGTGGGCGCTGTGGATCCTCGCGGTGCTGACCAATGTCACCGTGGTGCAGCGCATCTGGCTCGTGTGGCAGCAGTCGCGACGCACGGCCGCGCCGGACTCGTAACCGTCTGCTCCGCCGACCGTGGCCATCACGGCAGCGCCACCAGGTCGCGCGGATCCTCGGGAACACCGCCGCGGTCGATCTCGAAGTGGAGATGCGGGCCGGTCGAGTTGCCGGATGAGCCGACGGCGCCGATGAGCTGTCCGGCGACGACATGGGCACCGTCGTCCACTGCGACGCTCGACAGGTGACCGTACAGGCTCGCAAGACCGTCACCGTGATCGATGACCACATGCAGCCCAAAGCCGGCGGCGGAGAGCAGCACGTGCGCGACGCCTGCAGCGGTCGCGAACACCGGCGTGCCACGCGCGGCGGCGAGATCGATGCCGGAGTGCCAATGGCCGCCGGGACACGAGGGAGCGACGGGTTCGATGGGCACGCCGGTGCAGCCGAAACCCTGCGAGACGCTGGCGCCGTGCACCGGCTTCACGAACACGGCACCGTTCGCGGTGACGCCGAGCGCCACACCTGCGGCGCCCGTGCCGCCGGTGAGCAGCACGGCGACCGCCACCGTGGACGCGGCGATGACGCGGATCACGCCACGATCCGGTGATGCACCGCATGGTGCACCGGTGCCAGCGCGCGACGCATCGAGCGCTCGACATGCCGGCCCATCGAGTGCGCCTTCGACTCGAATTGGGTCGCCGCGTGCATCGTCCCCGGAACCTTCAGCATGATCCAGAGCGTCGCGAGCGCGTAGAGGCTTCCGGCAAGGCCGTCACCGGCGCCGAACCCCGTTGCGGTGGCGACGCGAAGCACGATCAGCTGCACCGCCTGCATGAACACGGTGACCATGAACAGCCGCAGCCACATCTTCGCGTAACCCCTCGTGTCGGGCAGCACCGTGCACAGCGCGGCGAGCGGTGCCAGCACGACGAGAATCTCCAGGAGCGCCGCGCGCACCACGTACGTGAGCACCAGGATCACGAGCGCGACCACCAGCGCCAGGGCGAAGAGCGCGTGGAACAGGTCCTGCGAGACCCGAATCGCCTGCACCGATGCCGGCCCCAGCGTTCCACTCCACGGCAGTGCATCGGGTGACAGGTTCCCGCCGAGCGAGAGCGCCACCTGACCGATCGCGTTGTCGAGGTCGATCGCCATCTGGATGAAGTAGATGGAGCCGTGCACCAGCGCGATGGCGACCAACAGCCGCGGCAGCACGACCTTGAGCGTGTACCGCGGGCGATAGCTGACGTGCTCGAACATGCTGCGCAGCGAGGCAAACACCACCACCGCGCCGACGAGCACGTCGGCTGCGATCGCGATCGACGCATTGAGGTGTGCGACGGTGGGGTTGGCGGTGAACGGTCGCGTCGCCGCGGTTGACGGATCGACGGTGACGTAGAGATATCGCGTCAGCTCGTGATTCAGGTCACCGCGCGCCGTCGATATGACGTGACTCAGCACGCCGGTGAGCAGTTGCAGGATGGCACCGAGCGGATCCTGCAATCCGTGCACGATCCCCGGAATCGCATGCATCGGCCTGCCCGCCGCTCAGTGGATCGATGCCGGCACGCTGGCGAGCAGCGCGTGAGTCAGCGTGCCGGCAACCTCGACGCCGATCGTGCCGAACACGATCCGACCGATCCACTTCTTCGCCTCGGCGACGCTGTGGGGATCGACGGCGACGATCTTGTACATGAACGCGACGAGGAAGGCGAGCGCGCCGATGGACCCGATGAGCCCCTGCGCGAGCAGGATCCAGTTGTTGATGAGCGCCTGCAGCTGAGCCATGGTGGGCGACCTCCGAGAACGCGCGTGTGGAGTTCGGTCGCCCCTCCGGCCGGCCCGGGCGCGCGCCCGGGTCTCGGACAAGTTACACGAGCTTGTGTATCTGTGTCAAGCGAAACGCGGCAGCGCTAATGTTCGCTGCGCAGGATCACGCGAGGAGGAGGACCCATGCCGAGGTATTTGATCGAACGCAGGTTTCACGTCGCCGAAGACGAGATGCCCGACGTCAGCCGCAAGTCGAAGCGCATCGCGCAAGAGAGCTTCCCTGAGGTCGTCTGGGAGCACAGCCACGTCAGCGTCGACGACGCCGGCAGGGTCACCACCTTCTGCGTCTACCGGGCGCCGAACGAGGAGATGGTCCGCAGCCACGCCAAGGAGCTCGGCCAGCACGACGTGGCCGGCGTGCACGAGATCGCAGGGGACGTGACCCCCGCGGACTTCCCGATCTGATCCTCGGCTAGGCTTCGCCGGACTCGCTCTCGGGACGGCGGCCCAGGCTTCGGGCGTCGGGGACGTGCATCGCCGCCTGCATGGCGACGGCACGGCGCATGGCGACCTCCCGGCGCAGCTCGCGGTCGGCCTCGGGCACCAGCACGAGTGCCTGCTTGTACAGCGCTGCCGCCTCCTCCTTTGCCCAGCCCCGCCCGGCCTGCTCGGCCGCCAGGAGGAGATACCGCACCGCGCGTTCGGCGTCGCCCGCCTCCTGCCAGTGCTGGGCGAGCGCCGACGCCGTCGCGCCGCCTCCGCCGGTCGCCGTCTCGAGGAAGCCGGCCACGGTTGCATGTCGCTCGCGCCGGCGGCCGCGGGGAATCGCCGCGTACGCAACTTCGCGGATGACCACGTGCTTGAACGCGAACTGCTGGTCCCCTTCGATCCAGGAAGCCGGCTCCCGGCTGACCAGGTTTCGCGCCTCGAGTGAATCGAGGATGTCGGCGAGCCGGTGATGGTTGTCACCCATGCGCTCGAGGGCACCCAGCCAGAAGACCTTGCCGACCACCGCGGCGTCCAGGAGCAAGCCTCGTTCCGCCGCCGGGAGCGCGTCCAAGCGCGCCGCGACGATGCCCCGCACGCTGGTTGGGAAATCGTCGCCCGGAGTGCCCTGGCGCTCTGCCAGCGCGGCTGCCAGCTCCTCCAGGAACAGCGGGTTCCCTTCCGCCCGCTGCACGATGGTGCCGGCGTCGAGATCGGCTGTGTCCTCCCGGGCCTCGGCGAGCAGCCCGGCCACAAGTGCTTCAGAGGCCGTTCTCTCCAACGGTTTGAGCTGCAGCGCGGTGTAGGCAGGCAGCCCTCCGCCCCATCGTGGACGCGCCTCGAGAAGGTCGGGCCGGGCGAGGGCGAGGAGCAGCAGTGGCACGTCCCTGACCCGGGACGCCAGCAGCTCGAGGAGGTCGAGCATGCCCTCGTCCGCCCAATGCAGGTCCTCCAAGAGCAGCACCGTCGGCTGCTCGTCAGCAAGCGCCTGCACGAACTGTCTCGCGGAGAAGAACAGCATGCGGCGCTCGGGCACCTCGCCATCACTGCCGAGTCCGATGAGCATCTCGAGGTGTGAGACGGTGGTTTCGACGTCGTGATCGATCAGCGTTGCCACCGCCGCGCGCAGCTTTTCGCGCGCGGTGGGCAGCGAGTCGCTGGCGAAGATGCCGGCGCGCTGCTTCACGTGCTGGGTGAAGGGTCCGTACGGCGTGCTGGCTCCATATGGCAGCACGCGCCCGCGCAGCGACCGGCCTCCCTGTTCCGCCACCTGACCGCAGAATTCGGCGGCCAGGCGTGATTTGCCGATGCCCGCCTCGCCGACGATGGTGACCAGCTGAGCGCGACGCTCGGCGACCGACGCCTGCCACAGACGATGCAGGGCGGTGAGCTCGTGATCGCGACCCACGAACAGCTCACTCTTCGCGGCCCGCTCGCCCGGGGATGAGGCACAACTGAGCGCAAGCCACGCCCGCACCGGTATGTGTTTTCCCTTCACCGCAAGCGGATCGACCTCGCGGTAGTCGACGATCGAACGCGTGCAGCGATACGTCTCCTCACCGACCAGGATCGCGTCCTCCGGGGCCAGCGATTGGAGGCGAGACGCCGTGTTCACCACATCTCCGGCAACCATCCCTTCGCCTTCGGTCGGCTTCGCGTCGAGGGCGACGATCGCCTCTCCGGTGTTGACCGCGAGGCGGATGTGCAGGTCGAGCTCCGGGTCCTTTGCATTCATGTCAGCAATCCCGTCCCGAATTGCAAAGGCCGCGCGCACCGCCCGCTCGGGATCGTCACCGTGGACGAGAGGCGCTCCGAAGACAGCCATCACGGCATCGCCGATGAACTTCTCGACGGTCCCGCCGAAGGCCTCGATCTCCAAGCGCAGGCGGGCGAAATACGGTTGCAGAATCGCGCGAACGTCTTCGGGGTCGAGGCGCTCGGCCCGACTGGTGAATCCGGCCATGTCGACGAAGAGCACGGTGACGACGCGGCGCTCTTCGGTTGCCGCTCGGTGCGGCTTTGCGTGCAACGCAGCGCCGCATTGGGTGCAGAAGCTCACGGTCAAAGGACTCGTCCGGCCGCATGCTGGACAGACCAGGAGGACAACGCCGCCGCAGGACCCGCAGAAGCGCTGACCAGCCTCGACCACGGCTCCGCAATGTGGACATACGTCAGGGCTCACAGGGCTTTTCCTCGCCGGTCCAGTCTAATCGCGAACGGCCGGATACCATGCGCACCATGGATCTGCGCGAGGTGCAGCAACCGCTGAAGCAGCGGTATCGGGAGGAACCGACCGCCGCACGGATCACGCTCGTGGCTCGCGGCGGCCAGGGGGATTCTCCGGTTGCCTGCTCGGTGGACATCGGGCGCGCGATCTATGCGGCGCAGGCTCACCTCGGCGTCGGCGGAGCCGGCACGGCGGCGTGTTCCGGCGATCTCCTGCTCGGAGCGCTCGCAGCCTGTGCTCAGATCACGTGTCAGATGGTCGCAGCAGCGATGGAGATCCCGTTGCAGCGCGTCGACGTCGTGGCGGAGGGAGACCTGGACTTGCGCGGCACCCTCGGCGTGGACAGAGACGTGCCAGCTGGTTTCGAGGCGATCCGGCTGCGATTCGAGCTCAATGCGCCCACTGCTACCGTCGAGCAGCTGGCGGCGCTACGAGAGCGCACCGAGAGGTACTGCACGGTCTTGCAAACGCTCAGGCAGCCACCCGAGATCGAGTCGACGTTCGTCTCGGCCGCCGACCACTGACCGTCGTGATGTCAGCGCGTGGCGGGGCGTCGCACCCGCTCGCCCGGGTTGCGGACGCGTACATCTGAGGACGCGCGGGCGCCCCGCCCTTCACGCCGGCGAATCAGCGGGATCACCGTGGGCGATTCGGGCAGCGGTGCTGCCCGGACGTGACGATCGCGGCCGCCGTGCTTGGCTGCGTACATGGCGCGGTCGGCAGCACCCAACAACTGATCGAGGTCAAGACCATGCAGCGGATACACGGCGACGCCGATCGATGCGGTGAGACGCTTGAGCCCGCTTCCCTCGGGCAGCGCAACGTCGCGCACCGCAATGCGCACCGCCTCGGCGACCCTCGCGGCGCCGTCGACGTTGCAGTCGTGCAGGAGCACGACGAACTCCTCGCCGCCCAGCCGCACCACGGCGTCTGCACCACGCACCGTCATCCGCAGGCGCGTCGCGACTCGCTGCAAGAGAAGGTCGCCGACCGCGTGGCCGGCGCTGTCGTTCACGGTCTTGAAGCGGTCGAGGTCCACCAGCAGGAGTGCGAGCGGCCTGCCGTCGCGCGCGGCGCGGGTGAGGTCGCGCTCACCGGTGTCGCGCAGCCATCTGCTGTTGTAGAGCCGCGTCAGCGGATCCGTCATCGCCGCGTTGACGAGCTCGACGTAGAGCTGAGCATTGCGCCACGCGGACGCCGCGACGTGCGCGAACAGCGATGCCGCCTCCAGCTCCCGTTCGGTGAACCGTCCCACGCCGAGACGCCAGCAGTTGATGATGCCCAGCTTGTGCTCGCCGGCGACGAGCGGGATGAGCAGCAGCGACTCCTCGACCACCGGCGTGCCGGGAACCTGCCTCGCCATCGAGGGCGCGGTCGTGTCGGGGATGTTTTGCGGCGTCCCCTTGCCGAAGGCCCATCCTGTCATGCCGGCGTCGAGCGAGAAGCTGTCGGCGAGGATCTCGTCGGAGTCGGGGCCGGTGGCCAGCACCGGCACCAGTCGATGCGTCTCATAGTCGGCAACGAAGATCGCCATCTCGGTGACCGGCACCACGCGTCGCATCTGCTCGGCCATCACGCCGAGAATGCGCATCGGATCGTGCTCGCTTTGCAGCGCTCGCGCTGCGTCGGTCAGCGCACGCGCGAGACCGCGGCGTGCGCGACCTCCCCGGGTCGTGACGGGCTGCACCGGCTGGGGCGTTGGTGCCACGGACGTCGCCAGCGCATCGCGAATCGGCGACACGCGCCGGCGCGCGAACCACGTCGGATCGACCACCTCGACATCCGGATGGCCCTCGAGTTCGCGTGTCAACACCGGGCGACCGAGGCGCCAGCCCTGCCCGAACTGCACGCCGAGCGAGAGCAGCGCCTCCTGTTCCGGATGCGTCTCGATGCCCTCGGCCACGAGGCGCGCGCCGATGTGGCCGCCGAACGAGAGGAGCGCCACGACCAAGGCGCGGCGCGCGCGATCCGAGTCGATTGCATGAATGAGCGAGCGATCGACCTTGATGAACTCTGGGCGAAGCTCTGCGATGACGCGCATGCTCGCGTGGCCCGCACCGGCGTCGTCGACGGCGATGCGGTAGCCGCGCGAGCGCAACTCTGCGGCAATCCGCTGCAACGCCGCTAGATCGGGGACGGGCTCTCGCTCGCTGAACTCCAGGACGATCGACGATGGGCTGACCCTGGCCGCCTCCGCGGCGCTGTCCAGGGCGGCCATTCCGGCCTGGTCCAAGAGCGTGCCGATCAACACGTTGACGAAGAGGTCCGCGTCACCGAGGTTGGAGGCGGCGTGCAGTGCCGCACGCACGCACGCGAGATCCACAGACGCTTGCAGGTTCAATGACGCCGCCGAGGCAAACAGCTCATCGGGGGTCGCGACCTCTGCACGCGGCGTGTAGCGCGCCAGCGCTTCGTATCCGATGACTGTGTCGTCGTACAGCCGGACGATCGGTTGCACCGCGGCGACGATCGCTCCCTCGGTGAGGAGTGAATCGATGGTGATGCGTAGCTCATCGTCCGGCAACGGCGTGGACGGCGCGTGAAAGCGCCGGACCGCCGGACGGTGATCCGTCTCCCATGCGGCGGCGAGCATCGCCGCCACCACCTCGAGTGTCGGCCCCAGG
>VBGJ01000030.1 GCA_005880445.1 Chloroflexota bacterium
TCGCGCGACTCGTTCGACGGCGATGACCACCAGGACCATCGCCGCGGTGTCGGCGGCGAACCACAGCAGGGCATGCGGAAAGTCGGACGGATGAGGCAGCAGCCGGCTGAGGCCCACCGCCGCGCCCACTCCCGCGATCGCCGGCGCAGCGAGCACGGCGCCGCGGATAAGGAAGCTCAACACCGGCCGGCGCTGCCATTCGTGGCGCGCTTGGGTGGAGTTGGAGCCGTCTGGCTTGGTCGGCGTGGACATGGTCTCGAAAACCTCCGCGGGTGCCCGGCCGCGGCGGCTGTTCCCCTGGCTGCGGGCGCAGCAATTGCATGATTGCCGTGTTACCGGCATCCGGCTTCACGGGTAGGGCGTCCGTTGCCTCGCGGTAACGCGAACGTCGCTGCGGACCACAACACCGCCACCTAGTCCCTGGGAGTAGCCTTGGTGGCAGAGCCCCTCACCGGCTCGAGAGATGGAGGATCAGCGATGT
>VBGJ01000032.1 GCA_005880445.1 Chloroflexota bacterium
CATCGAACTGGAGCAGCATTTCCTCGGCTTCTCTTCGTGCGACCTCGGGCGTTAACAGAGGCTCGGCGCCATCAAGTGGGCGCGACACCGCAGCGACGAACTCAACGATCGCCTGGTGCGCGAGCACCACCGGCGCGTCGACGACACCACTCCGCAGGAGCGCCGTCGCGAGTCCCTGTTTCTCCGGATACCGGGCGTCGAAGCGATAGACGAGAACGTTGGTGTCAACCAGCGCTGTCACGCCGGTACAGCTCTTCGCGCGTCCAGCCGCGGCCTGCCGTGGATGGCTCGC
>VBGJ01000031.1 GCA_005880445.1 Chloroflexota bacterium
ACGTGGGCTACTTCGTGTCCGGACGAATGCACGTGCGCATGGACGATGGTTCGGAGGAAGAGTTCGGAGCCGGCGACGTTCACATCATCCCCCCGGGGCACGATGCATGGGTGGTGGGCGACGAGCCGGTCGTCGCCGTCGATTGGACCGGCTTCTCGGACTACGCCAAGCGATGAGCACGAACATGATCACGACGCGAGACGGCACCAAACTGTTCTACAAGGACTGGGGAACCGGCCAACCGGTCGTCTTCAGTCATGGTTGGCCGCTGAACGCCGACGCGTGGGACGACCAGCTGATGTTCGTCGCGTCCCATGGTTACCGCGCGATCGCGCATGACCGGCGCGGCCATGGCCGCTCGAGCCAACCGTGGGACGGCAACGACATGGACACCTACGCCGACGATCTCGCTGCGGTCATCGAGCAGCTCGATCTGAACGATGCGGTGCTGGTCGGCCATTCCACCGGCGGCGGCGAGGTGGCGCGCTACATCGGACGTCATGGAACCTCGCGCGTGGCCAAGGCGGTGCTGGTGGGCGCTATCGCGCCGCTGATGTTGAAGACGCCGGGCAATCCGGACGGCACGCCCATCGAGGCGTTCGACGGCATCCGTGCGGGAGTCGCCGGGGATCGCTCGCAGTTCTACAAGGATCTCAGCGCACCCTTCTTCGGCGCCAACCGACCCGACTCGACGGTCTCCCAAGGCGTGCGGGACATGTTCTGGCTCTGGTCGATGCAGGTCGGCCTCAAAGCCGCATACGACTGCGTCAAGGTCTTCTCAGAGACGGACCTCACGGAGGATCTCAAGAAGTTCGACGTGCCGACGTTGATCATCCACGGTGACGACGACCAGATCGTGCCCATCGGCCCGTCGGCGCTGCTCTCCTCGAAGCTCGTCAAGGGCGCGACCCTCACGATCTATCCTGGCGCGCCGCACGGGCTCACCGTCACACTCAAGGAGCAGTTCAACGTCGACCTGCTCTCGTTCATTCGATCTCCCGCGCGGCGGACCGTGACCACGCAAGCATCCGCCTGAGATGTGATTACCCGCACGGGGAGTCGAACCCCGGTTACCACCTTGAAAGGGTGATGTCCTAACCGCTAGACGATGCGGGCTCGCCGCCATGTTAGAGGCGGGCCTGGTCACGGGCCCCGGAGCACCCGGGCCGTGCGACAGGCCGCCGGTATACTCCGCGCATGCCCGTGCGAGAGATCCTCGGCAAGACAATCGGGTTCGGACTGACGGCTGCCGCGCTCGCCGTCGGCGGGATCCTCGTGCTCATCGGCAGCCACGCGTACAACGATTACTTCAACATCTTTCTCGGCTGGGGGCTCGTCGGCCTCGGCGTCGCCACCGGTGGATACGGCGCATTTGCAATCGGCGCCATCCTGTACGACGCGAAGCTGCGCCGTCAGGAGGAGGAGATCCACATCTCGCCACGCGACGCGCCTCCCGCGCCGCCACCGCCGTGGGGCATGGGCGACATCGGCCGTCCCGGTGGCGGGGTGGTGCAGGTCGGCGCGCAGGCACCTCGCGGTGGAGGCGCTCCGCGGCTGATGTCTGTGACCGTCTCCAGCATCGACGGCCTGCTGCTCGTCACCGGGCTGCTGGCGTGGACGATCCTCACACTCGTCTTTTTCGCACCGACCCACTAGGCGCGCAGCGCCACGAGTTGACATGACGGAGGTGTCCGCACCCATGCGCACGCGTTTCGCGCCGTCGCCGACCGGTCCGCTCCATTTCGGCTCGGTCCGCACCGCGTTGTTCGGCTGGCTGGCGGCGCGACACAGCGGCGGGAGCTTCGTGCTGCGCATCGAGGACACGGATCAGGAGCGATACATCCCCGGCAGCGAAGCGCTCATCGTCGAGACGCTGAACTGGCTCGGCCTCGAGTGGGACGAGGGGCCGGAGAAGGACGGCCCACACGATCCGTATGTGCAGTCGCTGCGCATTGAGCTGTATCAGGAATGGGCCGACCAGCTGGTGCAGCGCGGCGCCGCGTACTGGTGCACGTGCGCGCCGGCGCGCCTGGCGGCGATGCGCGAGGAACAGCGAAGGCACTCGCAGCCGACACGCTACGACCGGCGCTGCCTCGGGCGCCAGGACGAGGTCGCGGCGGAGCGCGCGCAGGGACAACCGGCTGTGCTGCGCCTGCGCATGCCCGACGGCACAACCGAGTGGGACGACGTCATCCGCGGACGCGTCGTCTTCGACAACAAGGACATCGACGACCAGGTGCTGCTGAAGTCCGACGGCTTTCCCACGTATCACCTTGCCGTCGTCGTCGACGACCACGTGATGGACATCACGCACGTGATCCGCTCCGACGAATGGATCCCCTCGACGCCGAAGCATCTCGCCGTCTACCAGGCGCTCGAGTGGGTCCCTCCGTACTTTGCGCACGTCCCCGCCGTTCTCGGCCCGGACGGACTCAAGCTCAGCAAGCGGCGCGGCGCGCGCAATGTTCTCGACTACGGCGAGCTCGGCTACGTGCCGGCGGCGATCGTCAACGCGATGGCGCTGCTCGGCTGGTCATCGGGAACGGAGGCCGAGGTGTTCACCCTGCAGGAGCTGGTCGAGCGGTTCACCCTGGACCGGATCCACGCGGCCCCGGCCGTCTTCGACCCCAGACGCCTCGACGACCTCAACGGCGTGCACATCCGGCGCATGGACACCGAGGACCTGGTGCACGCGCTCGAATTCCATCTTCCGGGAACCAGCCTGGAGACGCGACGCCGCCTCGTGCCCATGCTGCGCGAGCGCATGGTCACGCTGGCCGACGCGAAGCATCTGGCGGCGCCTCTCCTCGACGGCGTCGCGCCCGACCAGGCGGATTTCCCACCAAAAGGTGTCGAGCCCGCGGTGGCGCGGGCGATGCTCGATGCGTGCATCGACGCTGTTGCCGCCGGAATGCTCGAGCATGAAGACGATCTGCTCGAACGCCTTCGCGAGACCGCGAAGCAGCACGCGGCCAAGGTCGGTGCGGCCTTCCGCGTCCTCTACGTGGCCGTTCTCGGGGAGCCTTCGGGCGTCCCGGTGATCCAGGCGATGGCGTTCCTGGGCAGCGACCGCGCCTTGGAGCGCCTGCGCGCCGCACGTGCGCGTCTCGGCTGACCGCTGCGCGCCCGAGGCGCCTACAGCCCGCCGAGCTCTCTGTCGGTTACGCCGGCGGCGGCGCGACCCGGCTCCGATCGTGACCGGTCGGGCGCCCTGGTCACCGGGCTGGGTGCTCCCTGGCGGGGTGACGGCACAGGCGGGCTCGACGGCGCCGGCGGCTCGGGTGCGCGCCCGCCGGGTGGATCCGCCGGCGAGGTCGGAGCCCGACGGAAGCGGTGCGCCACCGCGGCGGCGCCCCGACTCAGCCAGCGGTAGGCGACGCGGTCCGCTCCGCTGGCGCGAGCGCCGACGAGCACGCCGGTGACGATGGCGCTCACCGGCCAGTAGGCGGCGAAGAGCGAGAGAGCGGCCAGCACGCCAAACGCGGCCAGGATGGGGTGGCGGCGGATGAAGGAGGGCCCCTGAGGCGCTTGCGTCCCGGCGGTGCCGCCGGCTTCTCTCGCGGTCATGCCGGGAAGGCTACGAAGCCTCGACGGACACCCCGAGGACCAAATCCTCAACTTCGGTCCCGCTCTGTCGTTACGACGGCGTGACGCAAACGTCTGGCAGCACGTCATCGCCTGCCTTCCAGAATCTGCAGGTCGGGGTCAATTGGGAGGTTACGCCGATGGGGTTGTTCCGTCGTGCCGCGGCGGTGGTGAGGCTGCTCGACCACGCGCACTGGTGATAGGCACCATCACACTCGCGATCTGGCCATCTCGTTTGCAGTTACTGTCACGCGCAGCGCACAGACAAGTATCGGGCTGACCACAATCCCGCTCTGACGCGGTGATTACAGGACGATTGGGCAGATGGCGGCAGTGCTTCCCTCGTCCGAGGCCAGGCGCGGGCGCCTGTCACTGACCGGCTCGCATCGGCTGGTCATCTTCGCGAGCGTGCTCGGGTGCGTGGCCGCGGCGATCTGGCTGGGGCCGCTGCACGCCGTGACGCGACCCGACTCCGCCGTCTCCATCCCGTGGTGGGCCGAGCTCGCGGCCTGCTACGCGGCCAGCCTCTGCTACGTCGAGGTGCGGATTCGGGGAACACGCACGACGCTGTCCCTCACCGAGATCCCCGTGGCCGTGGGGCTGTTCGCCGTCGACCCCCATGTCCTGCTCGGCTGCTATGTCGCGGGTGTGCTGCTGGGCCACTGGACGCGCCGCGGCATCCAGCCGGCCAAGGACTACGGCAACCTGATGCTCGACGCGATGTACATGGCGGTGACCGTGCTCGTCTTCACCGCCATCGGCCCCTCTGCATCCGGCCCGCTGGCGGCGCAGAGCATCGCGGCGCTGGTGGCCGCGATGGCCGTGGCCGGCTGGGTCGTGGGACCGATTGCGCTCAACCTGGGCATCTTCCTGTTGCAGGGCGAGCTCCGGCTCCGCGAGGTGATCCGCGCGTACCTCTTCCAGGTCATCGCGACGACGACGAACACCTGCCTCGGGGTCACCGCGCTCGTCTTCATGGACGGCCGGCCGTGGCTCGCCTTCGTGCTGATACCGCCGGTGGCGCTGGTGCTGGCGGCGCAGCTCACCGCAAGCGAGAGCCAGCGGCGCGCGGATCGCATGGAGTTCCTCTACCGGACGGCCGACATCCTCCATTCGTCGTCGCGGGTGAGGGATCGCGCCGGCGAGCTGCTCGCCGGCATGTCACGGATGTTCGGAGTGGGACGTGCCGAGTTGATCGTCATGCCCGAGGAACGCGGTGCCGCGATACGGTTCACCGCAACCGGGGGCGACGACCACGCCACCGTGTCGTCGTCCGAGCTGACCTACGCGGAACAGGAAGCGCTCAACGCTCTGCGCAACTCACGCGTCATCAGCAGCAACCAGGATTCACCCGATACGTCGATGGCCCTGCTCTTCGCCGAACGCGGCGTCAAGCACGGCAGCGCCGTCGCGCTGCGTGGTCATGAGCGCCCGCAGGGGATGCTGCTGCTCGCGGAACCGCTCAACGGCAACCTGCACATGACGTCACAGGAAGAGAGTCTCCTGGTCACGGTCGCCGGTCAAATCAGTGTTGCGCTCGAGGCAGGTCAGCTGGCGGGCGCCATTCGCACGATGTCGGCGGAAAAGGACGAGCTGCAGCGCCGCGCGTTCTACGACCCGCTCACGCAGATAGCGAACCGTTCGCTCTTCACCGAAGCCGTCGGCAAGGCGTTGACCCGCCTGCCGTCGACACGCCGTCCGGTGGCGACGCTGTTCGTCGACCTGGATGGGTTCAAGGAGATCAATGACGCGCACGGCCACGCGGTCGGCGACAAGGTGTTGAACGCCATCGCCACGCGGCTGCGCGGGCAGATCCGCAAATTCGACATGGTTGCGCGCTTGGGTGGCGACGAGTTCGGCGTCCTCCTCGACGGCATGCGACATCGCAGCGACGCGCAGATGGTGGCGCAGCGGGTGGTCGAGGTCTTGCGCCGGCCCATACCCCTCGGTGAGATCGCCGTCAGTGTCGGAGGCAGCATCGGCGTCGCCGTCGTCGACGACCCGAAGGACGTGCCCGCTCCGGACGAGCTGCTGCGCCGCGCCGACATGGCGATGTACCTGGCCAAGCGGCAGGGCAAGGACCGCTACGTCGTGTTCGACACCAGCGCACGTGAGCCGGTGATCGCCACCAACGCCCGCGCGACGGTGGAGCCGCCGCCCGCCTGATCCCCTGCCGAGGGGTCGGCGCGGGCTACCATGCGGCGGTGGGCGCCGTGAACACCTCTGGTGCGCGTCGTTTGCACCGCGCGCTGGCCAGGCTGCTGGGGACCGATCGCTTCCACGTCGCGCTCTGGACGGGCGACGTGATCGAGGGCGGCGCGCCGCCGGCATTCACGCTCGCGCTGCGGTCGCGGCATGCCCTCGACGTGCTCGTCGGCGGTCTTCCGGAGCGAGCGTTCGGCCGCGCGTACGTGACCGGCGAGCTCGAGATCGATCCGCTCGAGCCCTTCCTCGAGCGCGTGGCGCGCACACCGGCGTGGAGCGTCGCGACCGGCTGGCCGCGCGTGGTGGCAGCTGCCATCGCGCTCGGCGCGCGCCCGGGCCGCGGCACCCCGGGCGACGCGGAGGCGCACCTGCGCGGCCTGCGCCATTCCCGCGCGCGCGACGCCGCGGCCGTCCGGCACCACTACGACCTGCCGCCCGAGTTCTACGCGCTGTTTCTCGATCGCACCATGACGTACTCCTGCGCGTACTTCGAGGACGAGGACGTCGACCTGGACACCGCGCAGCGGGCCAAGCTCGACCTCGTCTGCCGCAAGCTGCGCCTGCGCGCTGACGAGCGGCTGCTGGATGTCGGATGCGGATGGGGCAGCCTGGTGCTGCACGCGGTGCGCGAGTACGGTGTGCGAGCGGTCGGCATCACGCTGAGCCCGCGACAGCTCGAGGTCGCGCGACGCAGTGCCGCCGAGGCCGGCCTGCAGCATCGCGCGGAGTTCAGGCTCCTCGATTATCGCGACATCGCCGGCGAGCGCTTCGACGCGATCGCGAGCGTGGGCATGATCGAGCACGTGGGCCGCGATCAGCTGCGCGAGTATGCGCGATCACTGCAGCGCGCGCTGCGTCCGGGTGGGCGAGCGCTGGTGCACGGCATCACGTGCAGGCCGCAGGCGCGCCTCAACCGAGCATCGTTCATCAACACGTTCGTGTTCCCCGACGGAGAGCTGGAGGACGCCGGCCGCGTGGTGCGCGAGCTGGAGTTTGCGGGGCTCGAGGTGCGCGACGTGGAGAGCCTGCGGGAGCACTACGCGCTGACGCTGCAGCACTGGCGTCGCAGGCTCGACCAGCACTGGGACGACGCGGTGCGGCTCGCCGGCGAGCGCCGCGCGCGCGTCTGGCGCCTGTACATGACCGGCTCCATCGTCGGCTTCCGCCTCGGCTCGATCGCCATTCATCAGACCCTTGCCGTGCGCCCCACCGAGACCGGCGGGTCGGGCGTGCCGCTGCTTCGCTCGGACTGGTACCGCGACGGCCGCAGACGCCGGCAGGCGTCACCGGCCCGCGCGCGCACGCAGGCGGCGCCCCGCGAACCGGCAGCGACACACTGACCACGACGCTGCCGTGACCGTGCCGCGGTGCGTCACCATCGCGACATCGGACTCCGGCGGTGGCGCAGGGGTGCAGGCGGACCTCAAGGCATTCGCGGCCGCGGGCTGCTACGGCGCGTCGGTCATCGTCGCGCTCACCGCGCAGAACACGCGTGCCGTCGTGGCCACGCACGTGGTGCCCGACGAATTCGTCACGCGACAGCTCGATGCGGTGTTCTCGGACATCGGCGCCGACGCGGTGAAAACGGGCGCGCTCGTGTCGGAACGCATCGTCGGCGTGGTGGCGGCTTTCCTCGGTGCGCTCGGCGATCGGCTGCCGCCGCTGGTCGTGGATCCCGTGATGCGCGCGAGCACCGGGACACAGCTCCTCACCGACGACGCCGCGTCATTGATGGTGCAGCGTCTCTTCCCGCTCGCGACCGTGGTGACGCCGAACCTGCACGAGGCGGAGGCGCTCGCCGGTGCATCGGGGAGCCGCCGCGAGCTCGCAGAGCGACTGGTCGCGCGCGGCGCACGCGCCGTGCTGATCACCGGTGGTCACGGCGAGCCGATCGATCATCTCTTCGATGGTCGCCGGCACACGGCGATCACAGTAGGTCGGGTCGAGTCGCGCACCACCCACGGTAGCGGCTGCACACATTCCGCGACGCTCGCGGCACAGCTCGCGCGGGGCGTGCCGTTGGTCGATGCCGCGCGCGCCGCCGCGGAAATCACGGCGTCCGCTGTCGCACACGGGCTCACCGGCATCGGCGGTGGCGAGGGCCCGGTCGACGTGCTCGATCTGCGCGCCCGTCGCTGAACGTGTGCACCATCCTGCTCGCCTGGAGATGCGTCGCAGACGCGGACGTCGTGCTCGCGGCCAACCGCGACGAGCTCGTCACGCGCGCGAGCGCACCTCCTGGCTTGCTGAGCGAGCATCCGCGGATCGCCGGCGGCCGCGATCTCGTCGCCGGAGGGACGTGGCTCGCGGTGGCCGCCGACGGCCGGCTCTGCGCCGTGACCAATCGCCGCACCGGCTCGGTGGACGAGGTGCGGCGCGACCCGGATCGACTCTCGCGTGGCGAGATCCCCATGGCCGCGCTGACGAACGTCGACGAAACGGGTCTCGACGCATTCCTCGACGGGCTCGGTCCTGGGCGCTACAACCCGGTCATCGCGACCGAAGGACGCGAAGCTGCGGACGCTGCTGGACGGCGCGCTCGCTGCGGCATCGAACGCCGCGGACCTGGAGCTGCACCTGCGCACCGTGCTCGCCGACCACACGTCACCGACGGATGACCCACTGGACGCGACGTGCATCCACGGAGACGTGTACGGCACGGTGTCAGCATCGACGGTCGTCGTCGCGAATGATCGTGTCACCTACCGCCACGCGGCGGGTCGGCCCTGCGCGACGCCGTTCGAAGAGGTCGCGTTGTAGCGCGGTCCCCTAGTGGCGGCGGGCCGACGCGTCGCGAAACCGGCGCGCCATCTCGGGAACGAGGTTGACGGCGACCACCGGGTGATCGAGCAGGAACTGCCGCAGCCCGCCCACCGGCAGCGTGACGCAGCGAAGCCGTGTCTCGGCGCGCACCGACGCGGTGCGCGGACCGCCGTCGAGCGCCGCCACCTCACCGAAGAAATCGCCGGGGCCGAGCGTGGCGACCGGGTGGTCGTCGATCAGGACCGACGCCGTCCCCTCGAGGATGATGAAGAACTCCGGGCCCTCCATTCCTTCGGTGATGATCCCGTGCTCGGCCAGGAACGTCGCGTCATCGAGCTGCGCGGCGATCCCATCGAGCTCCGCTCTCGGCAGTCCGCGGAACAGCGGCATCTTCTCGAGGGTGGGAATCACGTCCTCGCGCGTGGTGGCCATCGGCGGTTTGCTCCCTGATTGGCTGGGGCGCGCAGTGTATCCCCCGAGGCCCGCCGTCGCGCTCTCAGTGCCCGGTCGCGAGCTGCACCGCCTTCACGAGCAGCATCAGGATCGCCACCACCAGGTAGCTGCTCAGCGCCGCCAACGCGATCTGGCGCGCGCGCGAGGGAGCGGGCCGCGTGAGGAGCGCGACCGGTGGCATCCGCCACGTGTCGCGGTCCTCCCGTGCGGAGGCCGGCACCCGCGCGCCTGCTCCACCTCGCTGCACGAGCGCCAGCGAGACCAGCGCCGCAGCCAGGATCGACGCGAGCACAACCAGGAGCACCACGATGTCGAGCGACGGGAAGATGGTCGTGGCCACCAGGATGAGAGACAGCACGATCAGCACACCCAGGATCACGCTCGCCAGCGCGTTGAGCCAGGGTCGGTTCACCCAGGGACCGAGCACATCGCGGTCGTTGCAGAGCAACAGGAGAAACAGGCTCGCGCTGGGCAGCAGCAGGCCGGCAAGCGCCTGCACCGCCGTCGTGAAGAGACCGAGGGGCGCCCCAGGGATGAGGACGATTGCCGCCGCCAGCGTGACAAGAACCGTGAAGCTCGCGTAGAAGGGCTTCGCCTCGCTCCACGGCCGGTGCAGCGAGTGGCGAATGCCGAACACGTCGCCGAACGCATATGACGTCGCCAGCGTCACCGCGCTGGCGCCGATGATGGATGCGTCGATGAGCACCACCGCGAAGATGGCACCGGCGGACGAGCTCACATGCCGGGCCAGACCGGTCGCGACCGCCTGGGCGTTGACGAAGTGCCCCGCTTCCGGTGCGCCCTGAAACGCCGCAGCCGCGGTGATCATGACGGCCGCGGCCCCGACGATGACGACCAGCGCGCCGATGACCGTGTCGGCGCGCTCGTATGGAATCCAGCGCGGCGTGATCCGCTTGTCGATGACGTTCGACTGCTGAAAGAACAGCTGCCACGGCGCCACCGTGGTGCCGACGATGGCGATGATGAGCAGCACCGAATTCGATGTGATGCCGCCCTGTATGCCGGGGACAACCAGATCGTGCAGTATCGCGCCGCCGGTTGGGTGCGAGAGCACCGCGAGCGGTATGACGAGCAGGTTTCCCACCAGGAACGCAAACATCATGCGCTCCCAGGTGGCGAATCGCCCGGTGACGGTGATTCCCACCAACAACAGTGCGGCGATGGGCACTGCGATGAACGGCGACAGGCCGAAGTACGCAGCGCCGAGGCTGACGCCGATGAACTCCGTGGTGATGGTGAGGAAATTGAGCAGGAACAGGTCGCCGACGGAAAAGAATCCCCAGAACCTTCCGAAGCGCTCGAAGATGAGTCGCGCGTGTCCCACACCGGTGACGGCGCCCAGCCGCACCACCATCTCCTGGTTGACGATGAGCACGGGGATGAGCAGCAAGAGCGTCCACAACAGGCTCGTGCCGTGGTTCTGCCCCGCCTGGGCGTAGGTGGCCACGCCACCGGCGTCGTTGTCGCCCACCATGACGATGAGACCCGGACCCATGATCGCCAGCAGCGCAAGCATTCGCCCGCGCCACGAGCGGCGGACAACCTCGTGCTCGCGGATGGTGCCGAGCGCGCCCTTGATGTCGCCCAGGTGCGCGTCGTCGAGGACGGCGGACGCACGGGTCGAGCGCCGAGTGTTGTCAGACTTCTCGTCGATCATGTCGGACCTCGTGCCGTCGAGCGACGGCACAGCTGGCGGCGATGCCCGCTCAGCGGCTTACGACGTGACCAAAACCGTGAGCGAGCCTGCAGGAGGCAGCGGTTGGTGAGGACTTCCGTCGTCGTCCATCGCGGCCTCCGAGCGCCCGACCGTCGGTCGCACCGCTGAAGGGGTGGCGCCCGGCGGGCTCCGGCCTCATCAACCGGTCACGCGCCGGCTGATGCACCCCTTCTCGTCAGAGCTTTGGCGCTGAACGGCGTAGTCCGGTCGGTCAGCCACTTAGGGAAACCCCTTGTGCCGGGGAAACCTGGTCTGACCCGGAGCGTGTCTCCACGGGTGGGGTCAGTGGCCTGTGTCCGTTCAGCCGCCTCGCCGAACGAGGTGCGGCTTTACCGCCGTCAAGTCTATCAGCCGCTGCTGGCGTCGGCCTCCGCACGACGGCGCCACGAATCGGGGAGCATCGCCTCGAGCACGTCGTCGACGGTGATGACGCCGATGATGTGATCCGCATCGTCGACCACGGGAGCGCACGTGAGGTTGAAGTCCGCCATCATGCGCGCCACCTCGGGGAAGTCGTCTGTCGGGTGCACGTGAGTCTTGCCGCGCTGCTTCAAATCGGAGAGATGATCACCGTCGGTGTGCTGCACGAGCAGCAGCAGCGGGACCGCGCCGGCGAGGCGGCCTTCGGTGTCGGTGAGGAAGATGTCGGCGGCGATCTGCTCCGACACGTCTGCCGAGCGCACGGCCGCGAGCGCATCTGAGACCGTGCCCTCTTCGGGCACCGAGACGAAATCCGGACTCATCAGCCCACCGGCGCTGTCGGCGTTGTAGCTGAGCAGCGCGCGCACCTTCGCCTGCTGGGCCGGCGGCAGCAGGGCGAGGATCGGCGCGCGGCGTTCCTGGTCGAGCTCGGTGATCAGGTCGGCGGCGTCGTCCGTTCCCATCTCGGCGAGCACCGCCGCCGCCTCTGCGTCGGAACGCGACTTGAGAAACTCGACCTGATGCTCGGTGTTCAGCTCTTCGAACACGTCCGCCTCGAGCTCGGGGTCACCGTGCACCGCTGAGATGATCTCTTCTCCTTCCTCGTGCGACGCGTGCTCGACGATGTCGGCGATCTGCGCGGGGTGGAGACGGCGCAGGCGGCGTAACGGGAGCAGCAGCCGCGAGGTGGGCACGTGTCCCACGAACGGCTCGACATTCGCCCAGTCGACAAACCCGCGCGTCTCGCGTGGGCGCGACCGCAGCCGCCGTGGGAGCAGGCGCCGGAGGAAGCTGCCCCTGCCGGGCTCGACGCCGACCACCCGCCACGCGTCCCCGCCCCGGGCCAGCTCGATGTCGTTCGCGGTGACGAGCCGTCCCGAGTCGACGCTGATCACGCTCCGGCCGAGCACGTCCTCGCGCAGCAGCACCTCGCCCTGGCGTCGCTCGAAGCGCGCCAGGCTCAGCATCTCGCCGGTCAGCTGCACGCCCTCCGCGGTCAGATCACCGATGCGGTTGAGCGGGACGAACAGGCGCCGGCCGGCGATGCGCCCGACGAGCCCGCTCACCGGCGGATAGCCGCCTTCGGCGAGGCGAACGATGACGTCGTTGATGCGCCCGAGCCTCTCGCCGGCACGGTCGACGATCCGGCTGCCCACCACTTGGGTCAGCCACAGACGGGCCGCGGGCTGGGCCGTGTCTCCCGCCGGTGAGAGCTCCATCTGTCATCAGTCTGCCACGACCACGGCGCCAGCCACCGTCCGTGCTGTGTCCGTCCTGGTCACGGACAGTGGAGCGATGCGCGCGACGTTCCCGTGGGTTGGAGGTACGTGGTCGGCGGGCGGTAGAATGCGCGGCCGGAGGAAGGAGATCTGCGCACCATCGTGGTCGTCAGCCGGACCGGTGAGCTCGCCGAGGCGCTGCGTCACGGAGTGCCGCGCGAGATGGCGGTGGTGATCGACGCACGCCCACGAGAGGCCGCCGGCGCGATCAGCGCGTGCACTCCCTTTCCATGGATGCTCGTCGCCGACGCGGGCGCCGTGCCGGCCCCGGCGCTGGCCGTTGCCCGGCGGCATCCCGTCATCCTCGCGTGGCGCGGTCGACCGCCTGCAGAGGCACCGGCGCACACGCGTGCATTCACGAGCTTCGCCTCGCTTGCGGAGTTCGTGACCCGCGCGCTGTGTGGAACCGTGGGCGGGATGCGGCTCGGCCGCGGAGTCGGCGTCGATCTCGACTCGGGTGAGGCGGTGCGTGGCGCGGCGCTGGAGGCGCTCGTCGCGCTGCACCCGGCCGGCTTCGACCTTCCGCTGTCGCGCTTCAACTCCGCCGCGCATGCGCTGGCGCGTCGTGGGATCGCATGGCGTCCGGCGCACGATGCCGCCGGCGGCGTCGTGCTCGCGCGGGTCGCGCCCGCGGGAGCACGTGCGTGAAGGCAAATCCGGAGGCACTGCTGCTCGAGGACGATGCCCAGACGCTGGAGGAGCTGCGGTCGCACTTCGCGCGCAAGCGCTTCTATCCGCTCGCCGCGCGGAGTGCCACGCGCGCGCTCTCCTTGCTCGAGAACAACGGCGAGTCCAGCCGGCCTGTGCTCGCCGTCATCGACTGGGATCTGCGCCTGGCACCCGACAACCGGAGCACGTCGGGTGACGTGCTCGCGCGGCTGTCCCATGACTTCGCCGAGTGCCTGGTCATCGTGTACTCGCAGAACATCGACGCGTTCCATGTGCGCAGCGACATCCACCGGGCACATCCGCGCGCGTGGCTGCACGACAAACGCGACGGTGTCAGCTCACTCATGGTGCGCATCGACCGCATGCTCGACCAGCAGGTCGGCGATCTGCGCGTGCACCAGGGCACGGTTGTGATCCACATGCCATCGCAGGACGAGCATCACCATCGCGAGGCGGTCCGGCTCGTCGTGCATCATCCCGACATCGTCACGTTCCACTCCGACACCGCGACCAAGGCGGTGCGGCGCTTCGGCGACTGGCTCACGCGGCACGACTCGATGGTGAAGCTGGTGAGCCTGGGCAACCGGAAGTACCGCCTCGCCGTCCCCGCGGCGACAGGCCCCGACCCACCGCGCACGTGAACCTCGGGCTCGCCGACCTGCGTGCTCTGCCGCTTGCGTCCGCGCTCTTCGATGCGCACGGCGACGTGGTCGCATGCACGCCGGAGTGGCGCGGCGCCGGGCCGGGCGCGGCCGCGTATCCCGTGCGGCGAAGCCGTCTCGTCGTCTGCGTGGACCCAGCCGCTCCATCGTGCGCGGCGCTTCTCGAGCGACTGCTCGACGAGCTCGACGCAGCGGCGACGGCGGTGGCTGCACCGTGGTCGTTGCGCCTGCGCATGCTCGCAGCATCGCTGCGCCTGGTGGCCGGCCGCAGCGTGGCGGCGGAGGGCGGCACGTCGGACGATGTGCTGCAGCTCGCCGCCGCGGGTATCGAGGCGCGCACGGCGCTGCGCCTCGACATCGAAGGCGGCGACGCGCGTCCGGTGCGCGCACCAGAGGCCGCGGCGCTGATCCGGAATCCGCGGCGCGCACGTCGCCACCGCACGCCGTCACGACGAGCGGGAGCGATGGGGGCTCGGCTTCGCGCGCATCGCCGCAGACGCCATCGGCGCGCTCGTGCATGCGCCGTACAGCGACGGCGGCGTCACCAGTGCGACGCTGGAGTTTGGCGTGGGGCGGCTCGCCCTGCCGCTGGCAGCGGTGCGTGAGGGACGAGTGCTTCGCGCCACACGCGCGTGGGATGAGGAGACGCGCCTCGGCCCCGGTGCGGACGTGTCAGTTGATCCGCGCGCCACCGCGGCGCTGCGCGCGGCGCAAGACGCCGGCGGCGCCATCGCACGGAGCGGAGGCTGGAGCGCACGGGCCGCGCGTGGACTGGTCTGGATCGCAATTCGACCGGATGACGTCGCCGACCGCGCGCGCGACGTCATCGACGGGCTCGCGCACGAACGCGCGCTCACCGATGGCGTGGAGGAGCCGCGACGCGCCCGCATCGGCGCGCTCGGTCACCTCCTCGGCCGCTTGCTCGGGACGCCCATCCAGCGCGTGCCCGCACCGGCGTGGGTGCGGCGGATGCGCGAGCTGGCCGGGCCCTTCCGGCTCGACATGTCCATCCCCGACTTCGCCGGCGTCGGCGCCACCGACCCCTCCGTCTGTGCGTTGCTCGCGGCCGAGGTCGGCGAGCGCTTCGAGGTGGACGGGGACTCGCTGTGGCTCACCGTTCGTCCGTGGGCGGCGCGCGACCCGCTGCTGTCGCCGCTTGCCCGCGCCGATGGAGGCCGAGTCGCGCTGAGCTGAACCGGCACGCTGCACACGGTGAGCAGAGCGTGCGCGGTCGCAGCGACCAGCGGATGCACCACCAGCCTCACCGCAGACTCGCCCGCGGCACGCAGCACCGCCTCGAACCGGATCAGGTCGTGCGCGAGCAACTGCTCGGCGCGCCGCACCGCGCTGCGCGGCAGCGACGGGGGCTCGTCGCACGCGAGCAGGCGTCGTGCACCCTCGCCGGTCTCGTCGTGCTCCGGTGGCGCCCCGCGCGTGAAGGCCGCATGCCACACGTCGTGCGCCAGGAGCAGATTGGGACGAAGCCCGCGAAGCGCGTCGTCGAGCCGCGCCGACGACGGCGACGCGGTGTCCTCGTGCTCCAACAGCGTGAGCAGCAGCAGCGAACGATGCCGCAGCACCCAGTACGCGGCCACGCCGGGCGTGAGGAGCCGGGACACGCGCAGATCGGTGACGGCCACCCGCCGTGTCGACGTCGCCTCGCCGTCGGGCTCCAGCACCTCGGCGACGGGCGAGGCGCCGCGCGACGCGATGGTGCAGACGAGCGCGGTCGGCCGCCAGACAGCGGCGGCCTCGTCCCACCAATCGACGGGCAGGTCGCGGCAGCGACGGGAATCCGGCTCGTGCGCGAGAGCCCGCCAGAGCAAGGACGGTGCGGCGCGATCGCTCCGCACCGGTGCGAGCAGATCCATGAGCTGTGTGGTGGGACGTGAACTGAGACGGTTCCTGGACGGCGCGCGATGGCGTGCTCAGCAGTATGAGACAGGCACGTCGAAAACGCTAGGGGGGTTCCCACCAAGCATCCGGCTCACCGCCCCATGCCGGATCGCGGTGCGCGGCGCGCACCACCGTCTTGATGTTCCCACGAACGTTGAAGTCTCCCACGACCTCGCAGTATCGCGGCGCCATCGCCGTGACGAGATCCGTCAGCACCGAGTTCACCACGTCTTCGTGGTACACGTGCCGGTCGCGAAAGGCGTTGATGTACAGCTTCAGCGACTTCAGCTCCACGCAGCGTGGCCCCGGCACGTAGCGCACGCGCAGCGTGGCGAAGTCGGGAAAGCCCGAGCGGGGGCACAGGCACGTGAACTCGGGAATCGTGAACTGGATGGTGTAGTCGCGTTCGGGCGTGCGATTGTCGAAGACCTCGAGCTTCGCCTCACGGATGGCGCGCTCGCCGTACAGCTCGCTCATCGTGCAGGACCTCGCACGAGCGTGCGCAGCGCCGTCATCGGGACCGGCGCAAAGGATGTGTTGCGGTCGTACGTGTCGATGCCCTCGGCGCGCTTGAGGAACGTGACGATCGCATACGTCACGGGCGTCGCCAGGATCTCATACAGCACCTTGACGACCCAGAGGTCGCGAATGATCACGAGCAGCAACGACCAGGGCTGTGTGCCTGCGAACGCGATGGAGATGAACACCACGCTGTCGACCCCCTGGCCGGCCAGCGTCGAGCCGATGGTGCGCACCCAGAGGAACCGTCCGTTGGTGGCGACCTTGAGCCGCGCCAGCACGAAGGCGTTGAGGAACTCACCCAGCAGGTACGCGATCAGCGAGGCGAGCACGAGTCGCGGGGTCTCGCCGAGTACGCGCGCGTACGCGGCTTGGTCGGTGTAGTGGGTGTTCGCCGGGATGGCGATGGCAGCGGCGATGAAGAGCACGACGACGATGTTGGCCAGGAACCCCGTCCAGATCACCGCGCGAGCCACCCGGTATCCCCACACCTCTGTGAGCACGTCGCCGAACAGATACGCGAGCGGGAAGATGACGATCGCGGCAGGCACCGTCAGCGGCCCGACATTCGCCACCTTGACCGCGATGATGTTCGACGTCACCAGGGTGGCGACGAAGAGCGCCGCAACGGCGAGCAGGAGAGGACTCGGAGCGCGAGTTGGTGTGGCCGGCCGCATGCCGCCCAAGGGTAGTGGGCGGGTGGGCTTCTCGCACCCCACCGAAGCTTCGCTTCGCCGGGGACCCCGCTTCTAGGCCTCGAGCGCCGGTTCGGGATGTGCCGCCGTCGCGGCACCGGAGATGCGTAGCTCGCCTCCCGCCGCCTCCACCTCGACGATGTCGCCCTCGTGGAAGCTGCCCTCGAGGATCGCCATCGCAATCGGATCCTGCAGCCGGCGCTGAATCACGCGCTTCAGGGGACGAGCGCCGTATGTCGGGTCGTATCCCTCGCGCGCCAGCACATCGATCGCCGTGTCGCTGACGCGGAGTGTGAGCTTGCGCTGGGCGAGGCGGTCGCGCAGCCCGCGCAGCTGAATCGCGACGATCTGACGCAGCTGCTCCTCATCGAGTCGCGAGAACAGGATCACGTCGTCGACGCGGTTGAGGAACTCGGGGCGGAAGTGCACGCGCAGCTCCGCCATCACCGCATCGCGCACCTGGTCCCACTGCGTCGCCGACGCGTCATGCGGAAGCTCCGCGATGAGATGCGAGCCGATGTTGCTCGTCATGATGACGACGCAGTTGCGGAAGTCGACGGTGCGGCCCTGGCCGTCGGTCAGCCTCCCATCTTCGAGCAGTTGCAAAAGCACGTTGAACACGTCCGCGTGCGCCTTCTCGATCTCGTCGAGCAGCAGCACCGAGTAGGGACGCCGGCGCACGGCCTCGGTGAGCTGTCCACCCTCGTCGTAGCCGACGTACCCCGGTGGCGCGCCCATCAGGCGCGACACCGTGTGCTTCTCCATGTACTCGCTCATGTCGAGCCGGATCATCGCCTGCTCGTCGTCGAAGAGCAGCTCCGCGAGCGCGCGTGCGAGCTCGGTCTTCCCCACACCCGTGGGTCCGAGAAAGATGAACGAGCCGACGGGGCGGTTCGGATCCGACAGACCTGCCCGCCCGCGACGCACGGCGTTGGCGACTGCGGTGATCGCGTCGTCCTGCCCGACCACGCGCTCGTGCAGGTCGCGCTCGATGCGCAGCAGCTTTTGCATCTCGCCCTCGAGCATCTTGCTCACCGGTATGCCGGTCCAGCGCGACACCACGTCTGCGACATCCTCCTCGCCCACCTCTTCCTTCAACAGTGGACGATCTCCTTGCATCTCGCGCAACCGCGCCTGCTCCTGCTCGAGCCCACGTTGCAGCTCGTTCAGCTGCCCGTATCGCAGCTCGGCGGCGCGACCGAAATCGGCGGTGCGCTCGGCGCGCTCCGCGTCGTGCTTCACCTGCTCCATGCGCTCCTTGATGTCGGAGATGGCGCTGATGGCGCCCTTCTCCTGCTCCCAGCGCGCGCGCAGGCCTGCGGCGCGTTCTTGCAGGTCGGCGAGCTCACGCTCCAGCGCGGCCAGCCGCTCTATCGACGCCTTGTCGGACTCCTTGCGCAGCGCCTCGCGCTCGATCTCGAGCTGACGGATCTCGCGTTCCACGACATCGAGCTCCGTTGGCAGTGAGTCGATCTCGATGCGCAACCGCGACGCGGCTTCGTCGATGAGGTCGATTGCCTTGTCGGGAAGAAAGCGATCCGTGATGTACCGATGGCTCAGCACCGCCGCGGCGACCAGCGCCGAATCGGTGATGCGCACGCCGTGGTGCACCTCGTAGCGCTCCTTCAGGCCGCGCAGGATGCTGATCGTGTCCTCGACGGATGGTTGATCCACCATGATCGGCTGGAAGCGGCGCTCCAGCGCCGCGTCCTTCTCGATGCGCTTGCGGTACTCGTCGAGCGTCGTCGCGCCGATGCAGCGCAACTCCCCGCGCGCCAGCGCCGGCTTGAGCATGTTGCCCGCGTCCATGGCGCCCTCCGCGGCGCCGGCGCCCACCAGCGTGTGGAGCTCGTCGATGAACAGGATGACGCGGCCGTCCGAGCCGGTGACCTCACGCAGCACCGCCTTGAGGCGGTCCTCGAACTCGCCGCGGTACTTGCTGCCGGCCACCATGGCGCCGAGGTCGAGGCCGACCACGCGCTTGTCCTTCAGACCTTCGGGAACGTCGCCGCTCGCGATCCGCTGCGCCAGACCTTCGGCGATCGCGGTCTTGCCCACGCCGGGTTCGCCGATGAGCACCGGGTTGTTCTTGGTGCGGCGCGACAGCACCTGGATGACCCGCCGGATCTCGTCGTCGCGGCCGATCACGGGATCGAGCTTGCCGCGGCGGGCGGCGTCGGTCAGATCGCGCCCGTACTTCTCGAGCGCCTGGTACTTCCCCTCGGGGTTCGGATCGGTGACCCGCTGCGAGCCGCGCACCGCCTCGAGCGTCGAGAGCACGCGATCGCCTGTCACGCCCGCTTGCTGGAGCAGGCGCGCCGCCTCGCCCTGCTGCTGGGCGACGATGGCAAGCAGCAGGTGCTCCGTGGAGACGTACTCGTCCTTGAGGCGGGCCATCTCGTCGAACGCGGCCATCAGCACGGTCCGCAGCGCGTTGCCGACCTGCGGCTCGCCGCCGCCGATCTGCTTGGCACGGTTCTCCAGCGCCGCGTGCAAGCGGGCGGCCAGCGGCTCGGGCTGCACCTCGAGCCGGCGCAGCAGCGCCGGCACCAGGCCGTCGTCCTGCTCGAGCAACGCGAGCAGCAGGTGCTCAGGCTCGACGGTGGCGTGCTGAAGCTGCGCGGCCGCTTGCTGTGCCGCGGTCAGCGCTTCCTGCGAGCGTTCGGTGAATCGGTCCAGACGCACGAACTGGTGATACCGCCGCCGGTTCGCGGCTAATCTACGGGCGATGCACGTCCGCCTTTCCCGGTGGCGGCTCGCCGGGATCGGCGCCGCCGTGGTCGTTCTGGCCCTGGCGGCGCTCCTCACCCTGAGGAGCGGCTCCACGCCCGCGGTGACGGCTGCCGGCGCCTCCTTCGCGTCCGGCCGCACGGTGACCGATCTCGCCCGTGCGCCGTGGTACGGCCTCCGGCTGCTCATCGATCCGCTCCGCTTCAGCGAGCCCCCCGAGCCGGCGCGCAGCCAGCCGCGCATCGACGCGGAGGCGGGCATCCTGGTCGACCTCGACGCGCGCACGGTGCTCTGGCAGCACAACGCGCACGAAGAGCTGGCCCCCGCGAGCACGATCAAGCTGCTCACGGCGATGGTCGTGCTGGAGAACTACCGACCAGACGCTCTGATCACGGTCACCCAGGATGCGCTGGGTCAGGCCGGCGACGAGACCAAGATGTACCTGAAGGCGGGGGACCGGATGACCGTTGCGGAGCTCCTCACCGGACTGCTGACGGTCAGCGCCAACGACGCCGCGGACGCGCTGGCGGTCGACACGGTGGGCACCGAGCGCTTCGTGGCTGCGATGAACGGACAGGCCGCCGCGCTGGGACTGCACCAGACCCACGCCACCTCACCGGTGGGGCTCGACGACCCGCTGATGCACTCGTCGGCGTACGACCTCGCCGTGCTCGCCGGCATCGACGTGACGCAGTGGCCTCTGGTGCGGCAGATCGTCGGCACGCGATACGCGGTGATCCCGGGGACCGCGGTCCACGGCACGTTCTACATGACCAACCTCAACCTGCTGCTCAGCATGTACCCGGCGGCGACAGGCCTCAAGACCGGCTACACGGGCAATGCGGGCAGCTGCCTGGTGGGCATGGCGGCGCGCAACGGACATCACCTGATCAGCGTGGTGCTCAACTCTTCTGCGTACATCTACTCGCAGACGCGCAAGCTGCTCGACTGGGGCTTCGTGCAGGACGGATTGCCCACCCAGCTGCCAACGCCGTCGCCGTCGCCGTCACACGCGCCGCCTGCGTCTGCGTCACCGCATCACTGAATGCGCCTCACCGTGTTCGGCAGCGGCGACGCGTTCAGCGGCTGCGGCTGCAACGCAGCCTACGGCATCGACTCGTCGGTGCTCGTCGACTGCGGTGCGCCGGTGCCGGCGATGTCGCGGCGCGCGGCGTTCGACCTGCGCACGCTGCGCCTGGTGCTGGTCACACACTTCCACGCCGACCACACGTTCATGCTTCCGATCGTGCTCGGCGCGGTCGCGGTCACCGCTGAGCTCGAGCGTCCCGATCTGACCATCGCGGGACCTTCCGGCATCCGCGAGTACGTGCTCCGGCTCGTCGGCGACGGGTACGGCTCGCACATGCAGGAGTTGATCGCAGAGCGCGTGTCGCCCAGGTTCGTGACGCTGCAGGACGGGAGCGACGAGCAGCTGCAGGGGTATCGGGTGCGCGCGCACAGCGTCGTGCACAGCCTGGGACCTTCGCTCGCGTACGCGATCAGCGACACGGGCGGCGCCACCGTCGGGTTCAGCGGTGACTCGACGCTGTGCCCCGGCCTGCACCGCGCGATCAACGGATGCGACCTGTTCGTCTGCGAGTGCACCGGGTGGGACGGGCCGGTGCCCGGTGGTCACATGTGGCGTGACGAGGTCGCGTCGCTGGTCGCGACGTACCCGGCGACCACCTTCGTCCTCAGCCATCTTGCCGAGCGGCGCACGCTTCCCGGGGCGCTCATCGCGCACGACCTGCTGTCGCTGGACGTCGTCGCCGGCGACCGCGCCTGACGAGTCAGACGGGCGAGACGCGGCGGCCGGACGCGAGGATGGATCGCGGCGCCGCGGCGAGGATGCGGCGCCACAGGGTGAGCGCGCGATGCGCTGCCACACCGTCCACGCCCTCGGGCGAGAACTCGTAGCGTCCCATCAGCGAGGCGAGCTCGCGCAGCGCGGAAGCCACGCGCGGCACCGCGGCTGCGACTCGATTCGCATACTCGCGATGCGTCTCACCCGGACGGCGGGGCATGCCCCGCGCGATGCCCAGCGTTTCGAGCCGTCGCCAGGCGCCGCGCGGCGACCGGGGTCCGAGCAGCCACATACCGTAGCCGAGCACGAGCAGGAGCACCGCTCCGGCTATGGCACCGAGCACCGTGAGCGGGGACGGCCCGGTGGCACCCTTCGGCGTCGCGCCACCGCCCGCCGGCGGCGCCTCACCGAAGCCGAGCTTGAACGAAGGCCCTGGCGTCGCCGGTGCCGTCGTCGTGGGGGGTGCGACCGCCGCCGCTGCCGTACCGCGCGCGAACGGGACGTAGTTGCCGGCCGACGACGGTGGGGTCGGCTCGAACGGAATCCATCCGTATCCAGGGAAGTACGCCTCCACCCACGTGTGCGCGTCGCTGGTGGTCACCACCTGCTGACGCACGCCGTGACGGCCGCCGGTCTGGCTCTGCGTGACGCCCGGACCGTAGCCGCTCACCAGGCGCGTGGGGATGCCGAGGCTGCGAAGCATCGCTCCCATCGATGAGGCGAAGTACTGGCAGTACCCCGCGTGGCTCACAGTCAGGAAGTAGACGATCGGCCACTCGCCGTCCGGAACGGTCGGCGGAGCCAGGGTGTATGCGAAGAATCGTGGATTGCGCAGGTGCGACTCGATCGCACTCGCCGCGTCGTACGCATTCGTGGTGCCGGCGGTCCACTCCTTCGCGAGCCGCGTGATCACATCGGCGCCACCGGTGTCGTCACGCTGGAAGTTCGTGTACTCCAGGAGAAACGGCGGATACTTCGTGCCCGCCTGCCGCAGCTGACCGGCCGACGCGGTCGGAATCAGCGCGGTGGTGCGCACCTGCGTGCCCGTGCTGATACCGATGTCCATCTGCAGGCTGTCGACGGTGAGCAGTGACCCTGGGCGACTCGTATCGATGAGACCGAACGCGATGCCGCTGCGGTCTACGGCGTTCGGCTCACCCGCGAACACCGCGTAGCTGGTCTGCCCTGTGGCGCCGGGCTGCAAGACGATGTTCGCCTGCACGGCCACCTCGCCGGCGCCGACGCCGCCGTCGGCGAGGCTGCGATCACGCGGCAGGTTGCCTCCCTTGAAGTGCAGCCCGCCGAACCCGATGTTCTGCAGCGTCCCGCTCCCCTCGTCCGGGAACCAGTTCCCGGCCAGGAACTGGGTGTCGTTGATCACGCGCAGGTAGACGGGCGCGTTGGTGTTGACCGTGTACGCGAGAACCTGATGCGGCTGGCTCACCAGCGCACCGCCGGGTACGGTCGCGCCCGCGAACTGAATCGCGCCCGCTCCACTGAGGCGGCCCGCGCCCTGCCCGGTCGTTCCGCCGCCGCCACCTGGAAAGAAGCGCGAGGAGATGTCCGCGGTGGAGAACGGCGGGATCAGCAGCGCGGCCACGGTGAGCAGGACCGCCGCAGCAGCCACGCTCACCGCGAAGCGCGTGCGCATGCCGGGCAGCGGTGGCACGCGCTGCCTTGTCCATCGCGCCTGCAGCGCGTCGAGGTGCGCGCCCGCGACCACCACGAGCGAGAGGCACACCGCGATCGCCTCGGGGAGCGCGACATTGTTCGGACTCTTCGTGTTGAGGACATTTATGGCGAGAACTGCGTACAGTGGGAGCACCGCCAGCACCCCACGGAACTCGCGCAGCGCCATCCACGCGAGCCAGTACCCGCAGAGCCAGAGCACCGCGCACAGACCGACGATGAACGGCCAGTCCGACGAGGCGCCGAGACCGCCCAGCAGCGCCGCGAGATACCGGCCGACCACGTGACCGGCGGAGCTCACGCCGTCGTACGGCATGGCGCCCAGCGTGGTGGGCACGATCGCCGCCAGGGCGAGAACCGGTGCAAGCACGAGCGTCACGATGCGCGGCACGCGTGCCTGCGCCAGCAGCGCGCCCTCCACCGCGGCGGCAACCGCCACCACCACCGCGCCGCCCCCGCTGCTGACCCAGCCTCCCGAGAGCACCGCCCACGCGACCGCGGCCATCAGCGCGGCGCAGATGACGCCACCCGTGAGCGGCCACGGCGCCACCACCCGAAGCGACGGACGCGCCGGGGCGAGCTGCATGCGCGCGGGTCCGGTCAGCCGGCCGCGGACACGGGATGGCCGGCGCTGAGCACGTCGCCGCGGCGAACCAGCCACCAATCGAGCGCCAGCCGCCACGCTGCCGGGACACGCAGCGCATGACCTGGTGCCCCGAAGCTCGTCGGTTCCACGAAGATGCAGAGGTGGCGCTGACCGCGGGTGGACGTGTCGACCAGCGCCTCCACCCATTCGGAATTGCGGTTCGACGTGATGACGATCAGCGCGCCGCGGCCGCGCCAGCCTTCGCCATGCCTGCGGATGGTGTCGGCAAGAGGGACGGTGCCGTCGTCACGCGCGAGGGCGAGGTACTCGAGGATGCGCAGGCGTTGCGTCTCGCCGCGACCGGCGCCGAATGCGGTGCCGTCATGGTCGTTGGTGACCAAGCCGACCGCCTGCGAGCGCCGCAGCGCGCCGTGGCACACCGATCCGGCGATGGACACCGCGTATTCGAGCGATGACTCGGTGCCGCGCCCTGCGTGCATGCCGCGCTGCAGATCGAGCATGACGAGCAGGTCCGCGCTCTGTCCCGTGTCGAAGACGCGGCTCATCAGCTGGCCGGTGCGCGCCGTGGAGCGCCAGTGGATGCGTGACAGACCGTCGGTGGGCGCGTAGTCGCGAATCGTCGAGACGTCGGGCGGCACATCGACGGGGCGGCCACGGCGCACGTCGGCGAGGCTGCTCCCGCTCCATTGCGGAATCACGTTGGGAAGCGCGTGGATCGCCGGGTACACGAGCACCTCGGTCTCGCCGGCGACCCGTACGCGCCGGGGGAACAGCCCGAATGGGTCGCCGAGCCGCGCCTCCAGCGGGCCGAACACGTGCCGGCCGCGCCGCGTGAATGTTCCGCGCGCGGTCCACGAGACGCTGCCTCCCGCCGACAACGAGAACGCGCGACCCGGTGCGTAGCCTTCGAGACGGCTGCGGTCGGACACCTCGCAGTACGGCAGACGCAACCCGCTCGTGTTGTGCGCGGTGAACGTCTCCTCGAACGGCTCGCCCATCATGTATGAGCCTCCCGGCGACTCGCGCGTGACACGGATCCGGCGCGCCAGCGAGCGCGACCAGAAGAACGCGACCACCAGCAGCAGCACCAGCACGTATGCGAGCGTGTACGCAAGACGCACACCGGTGATGCCCGCGAAGAACGCGAGCACCGCGACGCACGTGATCAACGGGACTCTGGCGGTCATCCGGCTTGCCTCACGCCAGCTGGCGGCCCGCCATCGGCACTGCCTCGGTCGCCATCACCTCTTCGACGATGGCGGCCGGCGTCAAACCGCGAAGCTCCGCGTTCGGACGCACCACGACGCGGTGCGCGAGCACGTGTGGCGCGACACTCTTGATGTCGTCGGGCAGCACGAAGTCCCGTCCGCTGACCGCGGCCCGAGCCTGCCCAGCGTGCAGCAGACCGAGCGCACCACGCGGCGATGCACCGAGCGCGACGTCGGGATGCTCGCGCGTGCGCTGCACCAGGCGGACGCAGTATTCCTTGAGCGACGTGTCGCAGTACACCGCGCGGCACGCGTCCTGCGCCTCCCTGATGTCCGCGCCCGACGCCACCGCCTGCAGGTCCGGCAGCGGGCTCTCCGCCTGAAACCTGTCGAGCATCGCCACTTCCTGGTCGCCGGGCAGGTATCCCAAGCGCACCTTGAGCAGGAAGCGGTCGACCTGCGCCTCGGGCAACGGGAACGTGCCTCCGAGCTCGATGGGATTCTGGGTGGCGAGCACGATGAACGGCTCCGGCAGGGGATGCGTGGTGCCGTCGACCGTCACCTGCCCCTCCTCCATCGCTTCCAGCAGCGCCGACTGCGTCTTGGGTGTCGCGCGATTGATCTCATCGGCGAGCATCACCTGCGCGAAGATGGGGCCGCGGCGAAACTCGAACGTGCGCTCCTGCGGGTTGTAGACGCTGACGCCGGTCACGTCGCCGGGAAGCAGATCCGGGGTGAACTGCACGCGCTCGAAGGAGCACCCCGACGCGCGCGCCATCGCCTTCGCCAGCATGGTCTTGCCGGTGCCGGGCACGTCCTCGATCAGGATGTGCCCGCGGCAGAAGAGCGCGATGATGCACAGCTCGACCTCCGCCTCCTTGCCGACGATGACCGTGCCGACGCTGGTGAGAAGACGCCGGGCCATCCCCTGGACGTCGAGGCTCATGGCGGGCTCCTGCGATCTCCGGCCGAAATGGCCGGGCTTGGCTCGGTTCCGAGTATAGGCGCCCGCCAGCGCGACCCCGGCATCTCCGGACGCCGGGCCGAACGACACAAGCGCACCAAAGGTGGTGTATAACGAGACCGGCGCTTGCAGGCGCTTAGTAGCACACTGCTATACGCTGGTCGGAGGAGGAAGCGGGTGGCCGAGGCCGATGAGGAAATCCTCACAACCGGCGAAGCCGCGGCTCTATGCGGGGTGTCCCGTTCGACATTGCGGCGCGCCGTGGCTCAGGGACATCTTCGCGCGTGGCACACGCCGGGAAAGCATTTGCGCTTCACGCGGTCAGCTTGCGTGGACTTCGCGCGATCGCTGGGCAGAGTCGACCTGATCGGTCAGCCGTACGCGCGCGAGGGCATGTCACCCGCGCAGTCAGCGGAGTCGGCGCTGCCCCGCTGACGCCGGTCAGCGCTTCCCGGACAGGAGCCCGCCGACCGAGCCTCCGAACAGGGCGAGCAGATCGCCGGTGAGCAGGTTTCCCATGTTCATGGGGCCCAGGTCGACCAGCCGGTGCCCGCCCGCGTTGATCGAGGTGGACACCACCTGAGCCTCCTGCAGGAACTGGTACAGCGCACCCCACACGATGAAGCCGACGGCGACGACGCACCCCTGGTAGAGGCCGAAGCGCCCCGCCTTGCGCGCGGCCAGCCACCCGCCCGCGATCACCGAGAGCAGCGTGGCCACCCCGACGATGCCGCCGTCGGCCGATTGCGCCCCGCTCGAGCCGAAGGCAACGTTGGCGATGAAGTTGCCGAGGTTGCTCAGCAGCAGCAGGATCGCCTCACCGGCAAGCAGCCCGACGGCGCACCAACCCCAGGCAATGGTCCTGCCCGTTTGCTCCGGCGCGGCAGGCTGGGGCGTGGCCATCGCGGCGAGTATACGAAGCTGTCGCCAGCCGGCCGCGGGGCCGATCGCGCGCGAACGGGACGGATAGCCTGCGTACGATGACCACGGTGACGGCGCCCGAGGCGCCGCATCGCGCGGCGGTCGCCGCTCCCACCCCCGGTCGCATCGCCTCGTTTCTCGCCGATCCGCGGCGCGCGCTGTGCGCTGCCGTGCTCGCGCTCACCGCCGTCGTCGGTCTCGACGCGCTCGGCGACCCCGATGTGTGGTGGCATCTGCGTTTCGGTCGGTGGATCCTCGACCACGGCCGCATCCCCACCACCGAGCTCTTCTCGTACACGGCGGCGGGCCACCCACTGGTGCCACAAGAGTGGCTCGCCGGAGTCATCTTCGCCGTGCTCAACGGCGCGGGCGGGCTGGCGCTGGTCGCCGTCGTCATGGGTGCGATCACGTGGAGTGGTTTCGTTGCCACCGCACTGCGGGGACGCATGCGCGGTGCCGGACCCGTCGCCATCGCGCTGGGCCTCGTGCTCGGCGCCAAGGCTGCGCAACCGGTGCTCGGCACACGACCGCAGATGTTCACGTTCGCCCTCCTCTGCTGGACGCTGTGGGTCGTCGACTCGTATCTGCGCCGGGGTGGACGTCGCGTGTGGATCCTGCCGCCCGTTTTTCTCCTCTGGGCGAATCTGCACGCGGGATTCATCGCCGGCATCGGTGTGCTCGGGCTCATCGTGATCGCCGAGGCGGTGAAACGACGTTTCCGCGCCGGCGAGCTGGTGCAGGCCGAGCGCCTGCGGACCCTCGCGGTCGTCACGGGGGTCAGCGCCGCCGTCGCGTGCATCAATCCGAGCGGTCCCGGCTTGTACTGGTACGCGCTGACGAGCGCGCCGATGGAGCGAGCGAAAGGCATCATCGAGTGGCAGTCGCCCAACTTCCACGATCCGGGAATGTGGGCGCTGCTGGCGCTCCTCGCCAGCTTCGTTGCGCTGCGCGCCCTCGGCGCACGGCTCGACTGGCGCGACGCGACACTCGCCGCCGTCGGTGCGGCACTTGCGCTCTATTCGGTGCGCAACACGTCACTCTGCGTCGCGCTCGTCACGCCCGCGTGGATCGCGATGGCGGGACAGGTCGGCCCCACATTGGGAGCGCGATTCGGCGTGCGCGCAGCACGCGTGCGCGTGACGAGGGCGGCGGTTGCCACGGGCGCCGCCATCGTGTGTGCCGGCGTGGTGGCGGTGGGCTATACCACGACGCGCGTCGCCGCCGATGCGTCACCCTCCGGCGTGGCGGCGGCATACCCCGCGTGCGCGGTCGATGTGCTGTCGCGCGCGCCTGGTGCGCAGCGTGTCTTCGCCGCATACGCGACCGGAGGCTTCGTCATCGACCGCCTCTGGCCACGCGCCACCGTCTACGAGTACGGTGAGTCGTACGCGCTCGGCGCCACGACGTTCGCCGGCTATTACCGCATCGCCTCGGGTACGCGCGCAGCACCCACGGCGTTGCAGCTGCTCGAGGCGAGCCACACCAGCGCCGTCATGTATCCCGCCGGTGCACTGACCACCGAGCTCGACCACACGCCCGGATGGACGCGCGTGGTCGACGACCACGGCACGCTGCTCTACGTTCGTGGCAAGGCGTCGTGGGCGTCCGGCTCCGCCTGCGCGGCGAGCCACGCAGCATCGCGCTAGCGCGCCTACGGCCCTGCGGCTTCGGGGGCGCCCTGATATCGGTGATTCAGGTAGAAACGATTGAACTCCGCGATGCTGAAGTTGGGAATGGGGTCGTACCAGTCCCACGACACGGCGGCGAACGGAACGTCCATGGTGGGCCACGGGATGATGATCACCTTCGGGTACGCGAAATTCGGGTCCGCGGGCAGAGAGTGGTACCAGTCTCGCAGCTGCTGGAACTGCGTGGAGCATCCGCTGGGACAGTTGTAGAGCGCAACGGTGTAGCCGTGCTCCAGGTTGTGCACCCAGTATTCCGCCGGGACCACCTTGTTGTATGCGCCCGCCTGGATGGGAGCGTCGCCGTAGCCGAGGTTGTAGTGGCATCCGCTCGTCGGCGGGTTGTGGTTGTAGGAGACCTGCGCCGGCGGCTGCACGTGCGTGTGCGGCATCTCGTCGATCGCCTGGCCCACCGCCGGGAGGTTGTTCACCCCCGCGGGCTTGATCGAACCTTTGCTGCCGGCGAAGTAGTTCGCGGTGCTGCTGGTGGGACATGTCGAGTTGCCCACGTACTGGATGGTCGGCAGCTGATCGAGGCTGGGATTGTTGCTGGGAGCAGTGGGTGCACCGCACGCCGCCACGGCGAGCGCCAGGGCGAGCGCGAGCGGTGGCAAGACCCTCATCACGCGATCACTCTACCAATGGCAGGTTGGGGTACCGCACGTTGTACGGTCGGCGCATGCGGCTCATCGGGCTGACCGGCGGCATCGCCACAGGCAAATCAGAGGTGGCGGCCATGCTCGCTGAGCACGGCGCCACGGTGGTCGACGCGGACGAGCTGGCCCGCGAGGTGGTGCGTCCAGGCGAGCCGGCGCTTGCCGACATCGCAAGCCGGTTCGGTGCCGGTGTGCTCACCCCGGACGGCACCCTCGATCGCGAGCGGCTCGGAGAGATCGTGTTCGCAGACGCGAGCGCACGGCGTGATCTCGAGGGCATCACGCACGCACGCATCGCGGCGCTCATGCAGCAGCGCATTGCAGACGCGGCCGCGCGTGAGGCGCCCGTCGTCGTCCTCGACATCCCCTTGTTGCTCGAGCGCGACCTCGAGAACACGGTCGACGGCGTCCTGCTCGTGCACGCGCCCGCCGGGGTGCAGCTGGCGCGCGTCGCGTCACGCGATCACCTGACCGATGACGCGGCGCGTCAGCGGCTCGCCGCACAGCTGCCCATCGATGAGAAGCGCACCCGTGCCACGTGGATCATCGACAACAGCAGCGACCTCGATTCGACGCGGCGTCAGGTGGATGCGTGGTGGCGTGAAGTCATCGAGGTTCGCCCACCAGGCCGGTGAGCAGCAGCCCGAGCATCTGCTCTTCGTCATGCGCAAACGCCTCGGCGCTGTCGCGTTGTAGCGTGCCGATCACGTAGCCGGTGAGCACCATCTCCGCGGCGCCGAAGACAATATAGGTGGCCAGCTGTGGATCGAGATCGCGCGCCACCTCACCCTTGTCCCGCGCCTCTTGGATCATCGACTCGATGGCGTCGAAGGCGACCAGCACGGTGCCGATGTCGTGCGACTCGAGAAACTCATACGAGCGGCTGATCTCGTTGATCATGATCGTCATCAGATCGGGCTCGCGGCGAGAGATCTCCACCCAGAAGTGCACCAGGCGCCGCATCCGCTCGGCGAACGGCAGCGGCATGCTGCCCACCTCGTGCAAGTATCCGATGTATTGCGCCCACCGCTCGGAGAAGATGGCGGCCAGAATGTCGTCCTTGTTGCGGAAGTAGTGGTACACGAGCCCATACGCGATCCCGGCCTGCTCGGCGATGTCCGCAACGCGAGCGCCGTGAAATCCCGAGCGTGCAAAGACCTCCGTCGCCGCGGCGAGGATCCGCTCACGCGTTTCGGCGCTGCGCTTGCTGCGTGGTGCGCGTCGCTGCTCCGCACTCTCCGCGCCCTCCGCGCCGGCGTTCATCGCACGGCGCCCTCCGCGGCGAGCGCGTCGAGCGCGGCGTCGTCGTAGCCCGCGTCACCGAGGACATTGCGCGTGTCCGCACCCCAGCCGGGCGGCTGGCGCCGCACACGCCTCTCGGAGCGGCTGAGCCGGATGGGAAAGCCGACCTGCGCGACCGGACCGGCGGCGCCGGGCGCGAGCCACATCCCGCGGTGCTGCACCTGCGCTTGGTCGAACACCTCGTCCAACTGCAACACCGGCTCGCAGCACACGTCTTCGTCGCCAAGCTGCGCGGCGAGCTCGGATCGCGTCTGCTGCGCGAGCGTGCTCTGTAGCTCATCCGCCACGCGTTGTCCCTCGGCGCCGTCGGCGAATGCCGAGTCGGCCAGGTGCGGCAGCCCCAGCGTGGTCACCAGCTCACGCCAGAACTTCGGCTCCAGCGCACCCACGCTCACCGCGCCGTCCGCACACCTGTACATGCGGTAGCAGGGATACCGTCCGTTGAGCGTGAGCGTCGCGGGGCCGGCAACCTCGCCGGTTGCGAAGTACACGGCGGCATGCGGCGCCATCCACGCGATCAACCCGTCGAGCATGGCGATGTCGCAGTGCTGTCCCTCGCCGCTCCGTGACCGCTCGTGCAGCGCGGCGAGAATCGCCACCGCGGCGTGCAGCGCCCCCGCGCCGATGTCGCCCACCTGCAGCGCCGGCATGGCGGGCACGCCGTCGGTGCGCCCACCGATGCTGAGCACGCCGGCACGCGCCGCATAGTTGAGATCGTGACCAGCCCGCTCGCGAAACGGTCCATCCTGGCCATAACCCGTGACGCTGCACATGATGATGCGCGGATTGATCGTGCGTAGCGCTTCGTAGCCAAGCTCGAGACGGTCCATGACGCCCGGCCGGAAGCTCTCGAGCACGACATCGGCGGTGGACACGAGCCGCAGGAAGGCGTCGCGCCCGGCGGGATGCTTGAGGTCGAGCGCCACCGACCGCTTGTTGCGATTCAGCGCATGGAACATCGCCGAGTACTCGTCCACCAGTGGGGGCATCCAGCGGAGGTAATCACCCGAGGTGGTGTCCTCGATCTTGATGACGTCGGCACCGAGGTCGGCGAGGAGCAGCGTACAGAACGGGCCGGGAAGCAGCCGCGAGAGGTCGAGGATGCGCACGCCGTCGAGTGCCGTCATCGTCGCGCGAGTGTAGCAACCGCCCTACTTGTGACTGCGCTGCGAAAGGCCCTGTGTTAGATTCGACGTGAGGTCGCTTGATGGTCACCAACGGCGACGTGATACGCACACTGGAGCGGGTTGCAGACCTGCTCGAGATCACCGGCGAAAACGTCTACAAGGTGCGCGCGTACCGCACTGCGGCGGTCCAGGTGGAGAACCTCGGCGAGCCGCTCGCCGACATCGCGGCCCGCGAGGGCCTGCTCACCCTCGGAGGGTTCGGGCCCGCCATCGCGGAGAAGGTCTCGGAGCTGCTCGCCACGGGCCGGCTCGGGTTCCTGGAGCAGCTCGAGGCGAAGGTGCCGCCGACGCTGCTCGCGATCTGCGAGCTCCCCGGCGTGGGCCCGCGGACGGTGGCGCTTCTGTGGCACGAGGCGGGCATCACCACCATCGACGAGCTGGAGGCGGCGGCCAGGAGCGGCCGGCTCGCCGGCACCCCTCGGCTGGGCGCCAAGACGATCGAGCGACTGGTGGCAGCGCTCGATGCCCGCAGCGATCATGGCGCCGCCCCACGTCGGGCGCGCGTCGAGGTCGAGCCGCTGGCGCAGATGCTGTGCGACGCGCTGCGCGCGCTGCCCGAGGCCACGCACGTCGCCGTCGCCGGATCGTTTCGCCGCGGTCGCGCCACGGTGGGCGACCTCGACATCGTCGTGGCGACACATGAGCCGGCGCGCGTTCTCATTGCGTTTGCCGCGCTTCCTCAGGTGGAGCGAGTGCTGCTGCGCGGCGACACCAAGTGCTCGGTGCACGCCGGCAACGGGTTTCAGGTCGACTGCCGCGCAGTGGCCTCGGAGGAGTTCGGCTCGGCGATGCAGTACTTCACCGGCTCGCAGGCGCACAACGTCAGGCTGCGCGGACGCGCGCTCCGCATGGGGATGACCCTGAACGAGTACGGCCTCTTTCGTATCGACGACGCCGTACGCGTCGCCGGGGAGACCGAGGAGGGGATCTACGAAGCGCTCGGCCTGCGGTGGATCCCACCGGAACAGCGCGAGGACAAGGGCGAGATCGACGCCGCAGTGATCGAGGCCGTCGACGTCATCGGCACGCGCTCCAAGAAGACTGCGAAGCAGGTGTAGGCATGGACGAGCTCGTCATCAAGGTGCCGGCGCCGTTCAGCGGCATCGAGGATGTCGGCTTCAGCGCCCGGTATCCGGCGCAGCCACGGCTGGAGCCGCTGCGCGACGTTCCCTTCTTCGTGGAGGGGCCGCCGCGACCGATGCAGATCCTGGTGCAGCGCCTGGCGCTGTTCGCCGACAAGGACCAGCTCGTCGGTGCAGGCGATGACGAGGCCTATTCGTGGACGCAGCCGGTGCAGCTGACCGACGAGGTTTGCATCATGGCGTTTCGCGACCACAGCACGCACGCCCCGCTCGGCATCGACGCCGGTGCGGATGCGGCGCAGGTGATCAGGAGCTACGTCTGGAACCTTGTGCGTCCGTTGGCGTTCACGTTTCTTCGCGACTGCGTCAGGCTCGGCGGCCTGCGTCTTGCCGAGCGCATCTCGGTGGTGCTCGACACCGGGAGCCCGCCGCTGGTCGACCTGGAGATGCAGCGCGCCGCCATCACGCGCGAGAACGGGAGCCTGCTGCTCTTCGGTTTCTAGGCGAAGGGGTTGACCACTTCCACGATGCCATATACACGTCCATGCTCAAAGTCTTCGGAGAACATTTGAGAGAGCCCGAATCGTTCCGCATACGCCCACATGTGCGCGTCGGACCA
>VBGJ01000049.1 GCA_005880445.1 Chloroflexota bacterium
TCAACCCGTTCGTCGTCCATCCGCGCTATCGCTGAACGCGGGAGCGTTCAGTCGGGGCGCCCCAGCCGCGACATCAGCTCGTGCAGGATGGCCGCGCTCACGCCCCAGATGACTCGCGACTCCACGTCGTAGAAGTGCACACCTCGGCGTACGCCGGCGCGCTGGAACTCGCGGATCTGATGCGGCGCTTCCATCAGGCTCGCCAGATCCACGCGAAACCACTCTGCCACCTCATTCGAGTCGACCAACACCACCCACGGCTCCCGCTGCAGGCCGACGACGGGCGTGAGCCACCGGTCTGACACCGCGGTCACCAGCGGAGAGAGCACGCCGACGACATCCACGTTGTCGGGCGCGATGCCCACCTCCTCGTGCGCCTCCCGCAGTGCCGTGGTGATGATGTCGGCGTCGCCCTCCTCCGCGCTGCCGCCCGGGAATGCGATCTGGCCCGCGTGGGAACGCAGGTCCGACGAGCGAACGGTGAAGAGCAGCGGTAGTCGGTCAGACGAAGGGTCGAAGAGCAGCAGCACGCCTGCGTGGCGGCGCCCGGCGCTCTGGTCGAGCGAGGGGTCCTCGGGAAACCCCACCGCCTCCCTCAGGCGTCCGAGCAGCGAGCCGCTCAGGCCGCTTGCGGTGGAGGATCCGAGTGAGCCGGATGGTCGCGCAACCACGCCTCCAAGCGTGACACCGCATCCGCCCGTTTTGCGGCGGCGTCGATGACATCGGCGATGCGACGCCGGCCCTCGTACCGTGCCGTGGCCTCCGCCTCTTCGGCATCGGCCTGAGCCTGGATCTTGTCGGGTGCCATCTCAGTCTTCCCTAACGATGAAGAACGTCCGAGGGATTCGCGGTCTTGCGATTTCGCCTTGGGCGGCGGCTCTTCATACACAGATAACCTACTCACGTGTGTCACACACGCCCCGACGGCTCCGGCGAGGATCCGTGAAGAAGATGAACAGAGCTCCGAATTCGATGCACGACAACGTTGTAGAGAAGGCGCTGTTGCCGCGCTGCTCCAGCTGCGGCGGGGAGCTCCGTTTCTCGCATCGCGAATACGCGGGTCGTGGACTCCAGGCGGTCATACGGCGCTGCGCGAGCTGCGGGGCGTCGCTGCGCGAAGCTCCCGCAGCGCGCCTGGTGGGTGCGGAGCGCGGACGCAGGCGTCAGCGTCCCGGAATCGACGAGGGTGCGCCGTCGAATCCGGTGCTGGACGCTGCGACGGCCAGGCGCTTGCTCGGAGGCGCCGACGAGCCTTGACCTCAGCCGGCGATGGCGTCCGGCTCCACGTTGGTCCCTACCGCCGCGCCGCCATGGCGCTCGAACCAGTCGAGGACGCGTGCGTTGACGTCCTCGCGATCGACGTCGACGGAGAGCGCGTGCCCGCTTCTCGGATACTCACGTCGCTCCACCACCGCGCTGCACACGAGCCGTTCGACCAGCTCGTCGGCGCAACGTGGGTCGACGGTGCGGTCGCGGCCACCGTGGAGGACCAGCACCGGCGCGCGCACCTGCGCGAGCTCGTCGCGCACCGTCGCCAGCAGCAGCTCGAGCTGGCGGATGGCATGGGTGGAGCGCAGGCCGTACGAGTGCAGCTCATCGACGGCGGTTGGGTCCCACAGGTCGACGTCTCCTCCGGGCCGGTGCCAGCGCACGAACCGCGCGATCAACGGCAGGAGATGGTGGAGCAGCCCGGTGATGAAGAGCGGCGATGCCAGGCTGGCGACCGCGCGGATGCGAAGGTCACGTGCCGCCAGATGGAGTGCGAGCGTCCCTCCCATCGACTGCCCCGCGACCACCACCGTGTCGCATGAGGCAGCCAGGTCGTCGAGGCCTTCGAAGGCGGCCCGCGCCCAGTCCTGCCATGCGGTGTCCTCCAGCGCTTCCGGCGTGGCCGCGTGACCTGGCAACGCCGGTGCGTGGCAGCGCCATCCGTGCGCCGCGAGATGCTCGCCGAGCCGCCGCAGCTCCGGAGGCGTGCCGGCGAAGCCATGGAGCAGCAACACGCCGCGGCGGCCCGCCCCCAGGCGCCAGGGTGCCACCAGCGTCTCGTCGAACGGCTGCAGGGTTCGCGCAGGCATCTGGATAGAGTCGATTCTCCATGACGGACGCGATGATGCGGCGCGCGCTCGAAACATTGGTTTCCGGTGAGGACCTGGACGTCGCCACCGCGCGCGGTGCGATGGACACGATCATGGAGGGCACCGCGACACCGGCGCAGATGGCCGCGTTCCTGGTCGGATTGCGTGCCAAGGGCGCGTCCGTCGACGAAGTCTTCGGCATGGTCGAGTCCATGCGTGAGCACGGGACGAGGGTGGAGCTCGACGTCGCGGCTGTCGACACGTGCGGGACCGGGGGCGACGGTACGGGCACGTTCAACATCTCCACCGCGGCCGCGCTCGTGGTCGCGGGAGCGGGGTTCCCTGTCGCCAAGCATGGCAACCGCGCGGCCTCGTCTCGATGCGGCAGCGCCGACGTGCTGGAGGCGCTCGGCGTTGCCATCTCACTGCCCCCGGCGGGCGTGGTGGCGTGCGTCGAATCCGCCGGCATGGGGTTCCTCTACGCGCCGGCGTACCACCCGGCGATGCGCCACGTCGCGCCGGTGCGACGCGAGCTCGGGTTTCGAACGGTGTTCAACTTCCTCGGTCCGCTCACCAACCCGGCAGGGGTGCGCCATCAGACGATCGGCGTGGCCGACGCCACGATGGCACCCGTGATCGCCGAGGTCCTGCATCGTCTCGGACATCGCAAGGCGCTGGTGTTCACCGGCCCCGACGGCGTCGACGAGCTCGGCGTGTCGGGGACCGCCGCTGCGTTCGAGGTGACGCCAGACGGTGTGCGCCGACAGACGGTCGATCCGCGCGATGTGGGCTTCGAGCCGGCCGCTCCGGCGCAGCTGCGTGGCGGGGACGCGACGGACAACGCGCGAACCGTGCTCGCGGTACTGGACGGCGAGCACGGTGCGGCGCGCAACGTCGTCGTCCTGAACGCGGCAGCCGCGCTCGTGGTTGTCGGCGCCGATCCCAACATCGCGCAGGCGGTTCCGCGCGCAGCGGAAGCGATCGACTCGGGGGCCGCGCGCGCGCGGTTGGCCGCGCTGGTCGACGTGTCGAACCACACGTGGGCGTGAGCCGCCCGCGGCCGTCGCGACTCGTCGAGGTGCGCGCATGAGCGACGCGTCGCAACTCTACGTGCTGCAGGCGTCGGACACACGGATCACGCAGCTGCAGTCGCAGATTCGTGAGGTCGAGGCGGCGTTGCGCGGTGACTCGGAGCTCGATCGGAGCCGCGTCGTGGCTGCGGCCGCCACGGCAACGCGTCACAGCTCAGAAGCGGTGGCCCAGGCGGCCGAGGCCGAGATGGCGGCACTCGACGCCCGCATCCGAAGCCTGGATCGCCGTCTCTACGATGGGTCGGTGCGCAACCCGCAGGAGCTGCTGGAGATGCAGCATGAGCTGGAAACGCTGCGCGGACGCGCGCGCGACGCCGAGGATCGCGCCATCGCGTTGCTCCAAGAGGCCGAGAGCGCCGCGGACAGTGAGCGCGCGACCGTGCGCACGCTCGAGGAGCACGAACAGCGACGCAGCGGCGCGCTGGAGCCGCTGCGCCGGCGCCTGGGAGCGCTGACCGCAGACCTCGAGCGCGAAACGACGGAGCGGGAGTCCATCGCCGCCGGTATCGAGGCGCGCAACCTGGCGCTGTACGCGCGCGTCGCGCAGCGGCGCCAGCCCGCGGTCGTCGGCTTGTTGGGCGATACGTGCGGGGGATGTCATCTGCCTGTGTCCAACGAGGAACGACGCGCGGTGCGTGCCGGCGAGCGCATCGTGCAGTGTGCGAACTGCGACCGGATCCTGGTGCCGTGACCGCGACGGTGATCGCATACACGGACGGCGCGTGCTCGGGCAACCCGGGCGCGGGCGCGTGGGCATACCGTCTCGAGTGGCCAGACGGCACGGTGGACGAGGCGGTGGGCGGCGACGTGCAGACCACGAACAATCGCGAGGAGCTGAAGGCGGTGCGCGAAGCGCTGCGCGCCGTTCGCGCGCGCGTTGGGGTGGACAGCTCCTGGCGGATAGTGGTCCGCACCGACAGCATGGGCGTGATCAACTGGCTTACCGGCGCTTGGAAACGCAAGAAGAATCTCGACCTCTACCCGGAGATCGACGCGCTCGTCGACCCGCGTGTGCGTTTCGAGTATGTGCGCGGTCACAGCGGGGAGCCCGGCAACGAGCGCGTTGATCTCCTCGCGGTGGAGGAGACCCAGCGCATGGTCGGGGCGAGGACGGCGAGTGGGGGAGAGCCGTGACGTACTCGATCGTGGCTCGCGATGCATCGACCGGCGAACTGGGTGTGGCGGTGCAGTCCCACTGGTTCTCGGTCGGTAGCGTCGTCACCTGGGCGGAGGCCGGGGCAGGCGCGGTGGCCACGCAGTCCTTCGCCGAGCCGGCATACGGTCCCAAAGGACTCGCGCTCATGCGACTCGGGGTCGACGCGCAAGCGGCGCTGACGGCGTTGGTGAGCGCGGACGAGCTTCGCGCGAGGAGGCAAGTGGCGTTCGTCGACGCGAACGGCGAGGTCGCGGTGCACACCGGCGACCAATGCATCGCCGCGGCGGGACACGCCATCGCCGAATGCGTCTCGACGCAGGCGAACATGATGCGCAACGACCGGGTGTGGCCGGCCATGCTCGAGGCATATCACACCAGCAGCGGCGACCTTGCGGAGCGCCTGCTCACATCGCTCGACGCGGCGGAGGCGGCCGGCGGAGACGTGCGGGGGCGGCAGTCGGCGGCGATGCTCGTGGTAGCCGGTGCTAGTTCTGGCCAACCATGGCGTACCACCGGATGGACATCGCCGAGGAACGTGAGGTTGCAGGTGACGTCGCCGGGGCTCTCGCCGAGTATGAGGCAGCCCGCGCCTTCCTTTCGGGGAACGACGAGGCAACGTTCTGGAGCGCGGTCCTCATGGCGGACGCAGGGCGCGTCGACGAGGCGCGCGCGCTCTTCGACGAGATCACCGCGCGGGAGCCCGGCTGGGCGGAGCTCGTGCGCCGGCTGCCCGACACTGGTCTGCTTCGGGGCGGGCGCAGCGTGGTGGAAGAGCTGCTCGCGCCATGAGCGCAATGCGCGATGGCTGACGCTGAGATCCGGGGCAAGGTTGCGCTGGTGACCGGAGGCGCCAACGGAATCGGCGCGCGCGTGGCGCGCCGGCTCGCGGAGTCTGGGGCGCGCGTCGTCATCGCCGACGTTGACTGCACCGCGGGCGAGCGCCTAGCCGGTGACCTGGCAGGTGCATTCGTGCGCTGCGATGTGAGTCGTGCGGAAGAAAATCGCACGGCGGTGGACGCCGCGTCGGAACGATTCGGCGGCGTCGACATTGCGTTTCTCAACGCGGGCGTGGGACAGAGCAGTCCACTGGTCGACGGCTTCGACGACTCGAGCTACCGGCGGATGATCAGTGTCAACCTCGACGGGGTCGTGTACGGACTCGTCGCATTGCTGCCGGCGATGCGCGCCCGTGGCGGCGGCGACGTGGTGGTGACGGCGAGCCTCGCCGGGCTCACGCCGATGCCCATGGACGCCGTGTACACGGCGACAAAGCACGCGGTCGTGGGTCTCGTCAGGTCGGTCGCGGTCAACTGCGCGGATGACGGCATCCGGGTGAATGCGGTGTGCCCCGGCTTCACCGACACCGCGATGATCGACGGCTTCCGGGAGATGCTGCATCAGGGTGGCATGCCACTCGTGTCC
>VBGJ01000050.1 GCA_005880445.1 Chloroflexota bacterium
CCGAAGCCCGAGACCGCAAAGAGGATCATCCCAGCGAGCGTCCCGACCAGCCAGCGGGGCCATCCGGGCCTGCCGCGTCGCCTCATGTAAAGGAATGATAAGCGGCGCTGGACAAGCCCACCATCCACAGGGCGATCACGACTTCGTCATACGACCCAGCGAAACCCGGGGTTCCTGGCCCTTGAAAAGGCGCTTCAGGTTGCCCGCATGGCGCGCCACGATGATCGCGGTGGCGAGGCTTGCATACGCCAGCGGCACCCGCTTTCCAGTGCGGGCTCCCTCCACCCCTGCACCCACGACCGCCGACATCGCAGCCCCGAGCGAGCCGACCGACATGATGCGCGAGACCCCCAGCGCGGTCAGCCCGCCGGCGACCGCGAACGCAGATGCTTCGCCGGAGACCGGCAGCAGGGCGCCGAACGCTGTGGCCACGCCCTTGCCCCCACGAAAGCGCGCGAACACGGGCCACGAGTGGCCCACCACCGCCGCCAGGCCGGCCGCCGCCTCAGCGCTGCGATTGGCCCCCAGAGCGCGCGCAACGCCGACCGCCGCACCTCCCTTGGCGACATCGAGTGCAAACGTCGTGGCCGCGGCGGCAGGCCCCACCATCCGAAGCACATTGGTCGTGCCCATGCTGCCGCTGCCGTGCTCGCGGACGTCCAACCCGCGCAACGCACGACCCATGAGCAGCCCGACAGGGATCGATCCGATCAAGTAACCGGCGGCGCATCCGCTGATGTCGGCCAGCCTGCCCCGCATGGGCGGCAGTCTATCCGCTGGTGACGACATCCGACGCGAGGTGCATGAGCCCCGCGCACGGCCGCAACACCCAGCTGGAGCACGCATGCCCGCCGGCTCCGCCCGACATGGCTGCCGCACACTCCGACGCGCTGTCGCTCTCCACCAGCGCCACCACCGTCCCGCCGAATCCAGCGCCCACCATGCGAGCTCCATGACACCCGGGCACGCGCAATGCCGCTGCCACAGCCGCGTCGAGGGCTTGCGTGCTCACCTCGTGATCATCACGCAATGAACGATGACTCTCCGTCATCAGCCGGCCGAGATGGTGCGCATCACCCTCGCGCATCGCCCTCGCTGCCTGCACCGCGCGCGCGGTCTCACTGGCCACATGCCGCGCACGCCGACCTTCGACCACAGGGAGTCCGGCAGCCTCGATCATCTCGGCCGTGATCTCCTGGGCGCTGGTGACGCCCAGCTCGCGCAGTGCGAGTTCCGTCTGCGCGCGACGGCTGCGATATTCCGCACCGCCAACGTCATGCTGTTCGCCGGTGTTGCATGCACAGAGCACGACGTCCCGCCATGGCCACGGCACCGCCGTCCATGAATCGTTCCTGCAGTCCAGCAGCAGCGCACCGCCCTCCGGCGACTCGACGACCGCGTGCTGATCGAGCGATCCGCAGGGCACCCCAACGATGTCGCGTTCAGCTGTCAGCGCGGCCGAGACAACGTCGTGCGCGCCGAGTCGACCGCCCACGATGCGCAGGACGGCGGCGATCACGGCGCAGATGACCGCGGCGGAAGACGCGAGCCCCGCACCGGCAGGAACATCAGCCGCGAGCGCAACCTCGTACGGTGGCACGTCGACGCCGTACCGCCGCAGCGCCAACCCCGCGGCAAAGACACGGTCGCCGAGGTCACCGGCCGGAGCAGGATTTACGCGGGCGACCCGCTGTCCGGCGCTGACCGCGCGATACATCCCATCCGGGGACAGCCGCAGCGCCACCGCCACACCGAGGTCGATCGCGATGCACAACACCATGCCGGCGGCGTAGTCGACGTGCTCACCCACGAGCGTGGAGCGTCCCGGCGCGAATGCCGTGACCGCCTCCTCGCGGCTTCCGAACGCGTCGTCGAGCGCACGCATCGCATCCGCTTCCAATCCACGCATGCTCGCAGCGCGAGCGCTACGCCGCATCCTCGTACACCTCGTGGAAGGGGTACCACTGCTCCGGATGACGGCGGATCTCCGGCTCGAGGACGGCGACGACGCGAGACATCACATCGGCCTCGTCGTCGTGGCGGCCGACGGTGATGGCCGCGTGGATGCGCAGGTTCCAACGCCGCCCCTCCTTCCAGCACGCCGTCGGCACGATCGCGGCACCGGTGGCCGCCGCGAGCCGGGCCGGCACGGCGCTCACGCGCACGCGCCCGCCGCAGAAGGGCACGACGACGGTCGGCCCCGCCTCGGGCACGTCCGCCATCAGCCCGACCCACCGCCCATTTCGCAGACCGCGAATCAGTCCGCGGGCGGCCTGCTCTGGCGTGTACAGCTCGAACCCCTTGCGCGCTCGTGACAACGCCACCATGGCGGTCAGGGCGCGAGACCCGATCGGCGCCATCACAGTGGTCATGCGCAGTCCGAGTGACATGGCGCCACTCGCTCCGATGTCCCAGTTGCCGAAGTGGGATGTGATCAGGATGCCCGTGCCGGTCGCCACGCGCTCGGCTCCGTCGACGTGCACGATGTCGCGCACCGCGCGTACCGGCAGCGGATCCGCCCAGATGCCATCGAAGATCATGCGGACGTAGGAGCGGTACGACACCCGAGCCAGACGGCGCGCCTGCGCAGGCCTGAGGTTCGGTGCGAGGCGCCGGTGGTTGCGCGCGGCGCGCTCACGGACGCGCGCCGGCTGCTTCAGGTACCACATCGCGCCGATCGCGCTCGCGACGGGATCGCGCAGCGGCCCGAGCAGCCGCACCGCGGTGGTGATGGTCCGCAGACCGGCGCGGGTGGCGAGGGTCGCGTGCGGGCGCTCAGGCATGCAGCTGGTGGAGCACCGCGGCGACACCGTGAATGCCCGCTACCCCAACGCCGCCGTACGCGATATGGCCACTCCTGTCTATAACGTACACCGTCGGCACCACAGCCGCCTGGTACGCGTGCGCCACCGTCCGCCCTTTATCGACGAGCACGGTCACGCGGCACGGCGGCTGGAGATACTTCGCTTCGAACGCCCGCAGCGCAGGGGCCGCTTCCCCGCCCGCGCCAACGGCCACGACGGTGACGTCGGGAAACGCATTCGACACGGCACACAGCGGCTCGGCGTCCTGCTCGCAACTGACGCACGACGTCTCGAAGAACTCCACCACCACCGGATGATGCGCCGCCAGGGCGAGCACGTCGAGACGCCGGCCGGTGTCGGATGCAAGCACGATGGACGGGGCGCCAGTGCCGTCGGCCAGCAGTGGTGGCTGCGACGGGTGCACCAGCAAGATGACAAGAAACAGACCGACGAGGCCGAGCACGCCTGTGATGACGGCACGCCTCCACTCACGTCTTGTGGGCCGTCGCGTGAGCCCGATGATGCCGGGCACCGCGTGGAGCGGCTCGTGTTTCTCGGGCTCGGTCAGGGAAGCGGCCCTGCTCCGCCGCGTGCGAGCATGAGCAGCGGCTGCGCCAGCACCGTGGCGAGAAACGCCGCGACGCAGCAACTTGCGGTGATGATGCGGGACAGAAGTGGTGTTGCCCCCATGGTGAAGGGCGTCTCCTGGCCGGTGTCCGCGAACATCGACGCTATGAGTCGCACCACCGGGATGGCGACGGCGACGCTCGCGGCAAGCGCGACCACGGCGAGCCAGCCGTAGCCGGCGTCCACCGCCGACTCCAGAACGAAGAGGCGCGCGACGAAACCCCCGAGTGGCGGTGCACCGATCAGCGCGGCGAGCGCGATCGCAAGCAGCAGCGCGGCTCGCGGCGAGCGATGCGCAAGGCCGCGGTAATCGCTGATCGCGTCAGGAAGTCTGGCTGCCTGGAGGATGGCGAGCAACGCAAACGCTGTCAGCACGGCCACCCCGAAGATGCCCAGCGCGAACAGGAATGCGGTCGCACCCTGCGCGGGCACACGCGATGCGCCAAGACCGAAGCTGAGGACTCCGAGCAGCAGCAATGCGGCTTGCGCGCTCGCCATCTCCCCCACGAGTCGCGTCACCCTGGTCTCGCGCACCGCTAGGAGCGCGGCGTCCAGCAGCCCAGCCGCGGCGACGACCGCGGTGAGGCCGGTCCACGCGCCGACCGCATTGCCCAGGCCGCTGACCCCAAACCGTGCCCATGCGACCGCGCCCGCGGTCGCACCCATGGTGACGAGGAATCCCGCGACGGCGGCTGGCGTCGCCTCGCCGGCGCGGGCCACCCACTGGCGCAGCGGAAAGATGCCGAGGGAGAACGTGAGCCCCAGCAGAACCAGCGCTGTGCCGAGGGTCGCCAGGCCGGGTCCGCGCCGCAACGCGCCCGCGACCGTGGCGAGGTTGGTGCTCCCGGTGACTCCGTAGAGGATTGCGAGACCGTAGAGCACCGCAGCCATCGCCACCGCACCCTCGACGAGGTGCTTCCAGGCGGCCTCCGCGGCAAGGTCGTCCGTTTTCATCAGCGCGTGCACGGTTGTGAGCGCGATGCTCACCACCGCGAGCGTCAGGAAGAACGTGATCATCTCGCGCTGCGCTGCCAGCGCCGAGACTCCGGCGGTCACCAGCAGCACGAGCGCAAAGAAGCCGCCGGAGCGTGAGGGGATGCGGCGCACGTACGTGTCGCTCACCAGGCATGTGATGAGCGCAAACGTGCAGGCGGCGATGGTCACGTAGATCGAGAAGTGGTCCACCTCCAGGCCGCCGTTCCACACGACGATGGCGATCCCGCTCGAGTTCAGGCGCATGCCGTAGAGGACGGATCCGCTTGCTGCGATGGCGCCGAGCAGCCCGATGACCGCGATCCACCGATACAGGTCGGGCCGCTCGCGTGGACGCACCACCGGTAGCACCGCGCAGACGAGCGCGACGGCGACCAGCAGGGTCTCCGGCAGCAGGGCTGCGGTCAGCGCGGCTCCGAACGAGCTTCCCACGCGGTCGACCTACCCGCCGGCCAGCCGCGTTGTGATCTGGATCACGCCGTTGGTGAGCACGGGTGTCACCGCGCCGGGCCGGATCCCGAACAGCAGCACCAGGGCGACGAGCGGCAGCAGGTACGCGAGCTCGAGCGTGGAGACATCTCGCACTCGCGACAGCGTCTCGCGCACGGGCCCGAAGAAGATGCGATGGGCGGTCCAGACGAGGTCGCCGGTGGTGACGGCGAGACTCGCCATCACCACGGCAGTGGCGATCCGGTGTGCCGGGAATGCGCCGGAGAACAGCATGAACTCGGCGACGAACCCGGCGAGCAGCGGCACGCCGATCGCCGTGAAGACGGCGAACATCCAGAAGCCGGCAAGACGTGGCACCTGCGCGACCAACCCTCCGTATCCACGGAGACTGCGCGTGCGGGTACGCTCCTCCAGCGACCCGCTCAGCAGCGTGAGCATGGTCACCGCCACTCCGTGCGCAACCAGCAGGAGCACCGCGCCCTCGAGCGCCACCGAGGTGTGCGCGCCGATGCCCAGCAGCACGAGCGACAGTTGCGCGAGGCTGCTGTACCCGATGAAGCGGCGCACATCGTCCTGCGCAAGCGCGCCGAGCCCGCCCCATACCGCGCCGACCACCGCGAGCCCGACGATCACGAGCGAATACTGGTGTGCCGCTCCAGGAAACTGCCCTAGGCCGATGCGGATCATGCCGTAGGCGCCGAGCGTCGTGACCATGCTCGAGATCACCGCTGCCACCCCCGGAGCCGCCTCGCTTTGCGCGTCGATCCTCCATCGGTGCACCGGGAAGACACCGAATGCGATGGCGAATGCGGCGAAGCTGAGCCAGAATCCGGCGGCCTGCACCGGGCCGAGGAGCGCGTGGAAGTCTCCCGTGATGTCGGACGTGTGCTGGCCGGCGCGCGCCACC
>VBGJ01000051.1 GCA_005880445.1 Chloroflexota bacterium
GCCGCCGCGATGCCTCCTCGACCCGGCCGGCAACCGCGGCACGGACCGCCGCCGCCGCCTGCCGCGGAAACTCCGGCACGTCGACAGACGCGGGCACCTCCATACCCTCCTCGACACGGTACAGCCGCCACGTGCCGTGGGCCAGGTCCACGCTCGCCCGCACGTCCGCCTCTTCGTCCACGAGCCGCCGATACGTCTCGACCACCGCGTCCGCCACCGCCTCCTCGATCTGCGCCTCGCTCAATGCGATGTCCGCAGCCATGTCCCGGAGTGCCGTCAGCGGATCGGCCTCCTGCGGGCGCGCCATCAGATGTCCACCACGATGCGGGCCGCGATCACGTCGTCAAGTGGTGCGGGTTCGACCCGTGACCGGTGCTTATCCCTCGTTTCAATCTCAGCCGTTCCACCACCTGCGGCGAGGATCATGTGCTCCGGCGACTCCCCTGAGCTATGCCGCCTACGCACATGATCCTCGCCGCTTTGGTTTGGTGCCGAGACCGAGACGAGGATTCCTTCGACCACGCGTTCGCCGTCGCCTGAGCGCAGCCGCACGTTGACGCGGCGTCCCAGGGCGTTGCGCCACTCATCCAGCGTGCGCAGCGGTCGCTCCGCTCCTGGGGACGACACCTCCAGTCGGTATGAGGAGACGATGGGATCGTATGCGTCGAGCACGGCGCCGGCGGCTTTCGAGACGCGTTCGCAGTCGTCCAGGCTCACGCCGCCGTCGCGGTCGATGATCAGGCGAAGCACTGCCCCCTGACCGCGGCCGGACCAGCGCACGTCGACCAGCTCGATGCCGAGGTGATCCAGCGAGGGACGCACGAGCTCCGCGATCTGCTGCGCCGTCTCGTTGTTCATGGTGTGTTTCGCGGGATCTCGCGAACGCGTCCGGCTAGGCGGTGCGTGCCTGCACCCGGCGAGGTCGGGCGGACACCGCCTGGCGTTGTGCACGCCACTTCTCCCACGCCACGAGCGAGCAGCACGAAGATGACGGTGAGTGACGTGTTGAGCGAACGGGTCATGGTCTGCACTGTGGACAGGTTGATCACCTGGTCGAACGTCAGCCGCGGACCGACGCGCAGGTTCTCGCGCACCCGATCGAACACCACGATCGTGTCGTGGATGGAGAACGCGACCGACGTGAGGATCGCGGTGACGAACAGGCTGTCTACCTGCCCCAGGTCGGAGAAGTGCCCGAGGATCGCCCAGAGTCCGGCGAGCACGAAGACATCGTGCAGCAGCTTGAGGAACGTGCACGCTGAGAAGCGCCACGGTGAGATGGCGCGCTGACGCCGGAAGGCGAACGCAAGGTAGAGGGCGATCAGCGCGGCGCTGACGATGATGAGAATGATCGCGCTCTGCACCAGGCTGGACGCGATCGTCGGTCCCACCTGCTGCACCACGATGTCCGGCTGCTTCGTCTTGGGGTCGGTCGCGATGGTGAACTTGTGCGCCATCGCCGTATCGATCTGCTCAACGCGGTCTATGCTCGACGGCAGCGTGGAGATGGCGAAGTGGTTGTTTCCCTCGGCTATCACCATGGGACGCAGATCGCTGGCAACGCCGTTGACCACCGCGGCGACCTGCGTCTGGGACGCCGGCTGGGTCAGCCCCACGTCGATGCGGTTGCCTCCGCGGAAATCGATGCCGAGGTTGAAACCCCAGATGATGATCGCGAGGATGCCGGGGATGATGATCGCCAGCGATCCGGCGAAGTACCAGTTGCGCGCACGCACGATGTCGAAGCGTCCCCTGGGCGGCTGAGCCTCGTATTCCTCGTGGATCTGCGTGTACAGCGACGGATTCCGGCCCACATGCCGGCGCAGGACCAGGGCGAACAGCGAGCGCGTGATCGTGATCGCCGTGAAGAAGGAGACGGCGACGCCGATCATCAGGGTGAGGGCAAACCCCTTCACCACCTCCTGACCGAAGGCGAACAGGACAGCAGTCGCGATGATCGTGGAGATATTGCTGTCCCGAATGGCGGGAAAGGCTCGTCGAAATCCAGTCTCCACCGCGAGCGGCACGCTGCGCCCGTGCCGAAGCTCGTCGCGCGTTCGTTCGAAGATGAGCACATTGGCGTCCACCGCCATGCCGACGCTCAGGACGAAGCCCGCCAGGCCCGCAAGTGACAACGTGACCGGGATTAGCTTGAAGACGGCGAGCACGATCGCCGCATAGATGAGCAGCGCAATCGTGGCGAGCACGCCGGGGAAGCGGTAGTACGCGATCATGAAGATGATCACGATCAGCAAGCCGACGGCTCCGGCGATGATGCTTGCTTGCACGGTGCTCGAACCCAGCGTGGCGCTGACCGTGGTGGCCTGCACCGTGCCGATCTCAGCGGGAAGGGCGCCGGCACTGATCTGGCTGGCGAGCGTGCTCGCCTGCTCGTTCGTGAAGCGGCCGGTGATCATCGTCTGGTTGGTCTGGCCGCCACCGGTGACGAACGGGGCACTGATCACGTCGTTGTCGAGGAAGATCGCGATCTGCGCCAGCGGCGACGACTGATTCGTCTGATAGACGCTGTACGCGGCGGTCGTGATCTTCGACCACTCGGTGGCGCCGTGTGCGTTGAAGGTGATGTCAACCGACGGCTGACCGGTGTTGGGATCGGGATTCGCCTGCGCCGAGATGACATCGCTGGCGTCGATGTTGGTGTCGATCTTCCAGTGAAAGCCCGTCGGGTAGTCCAGCGGGTTGGCGAGCTGGCTCGGGTTGTAGTGGTTCTGCTGGTCGGCTATGAACGTCGGATTGCTGGCGTTGGGTGCACCCTGGACGGGGAGTGCGAAGTACAGCTTCGCCGTGGTCCCGACCGTCGCCACCGCCTGCTGCAGGCCGACACCCGGGAGCTGGACCAGGATCTGGTCACTCCCCTGGGCCGCCACCACCGCTTCCGAGACGCCGAGCGAGTTGACTCGCTGACGCAGGATGGGGAGCGTTGCCTGCTGGGCGGAGCTCACGCTCGCTCCGTTGGGCGGGCCCTGACGGCAGCCGGCGCCCGGCGGGTTGTTCGCCCCCTTGCACACGGCGATCACCAACTCGGTTCCGCCCTGCAGGTCGAGCCCTCTGGGCAGATAGATGTTGTGGCCCGCGATGTTGGGAATGGACGTCAGCTGCGTGCCGAGCGGCTGATGGGCCACGAAATACCGGTAGATGAGCGCGTAGCCGTCGACGAACAGAGCGCCCAGAACGACGAGGACGATTACGCCCGCGCGGAACTTCGTGATCTTGAACACGGGTTTTCGAGTCTACCCTGGCGCCGGAGCGGCCTGGCCTCGCACAGAGGCGTTCTCCTTCTGGAAGCTGCCCGTCACGATGGCGGTGCGTGCCGCAGCCATCAGCCGGGAGAGGTGGGTGACGTTGTGGATGGTCACCAGGCGGTGCGCCAGGATCTCGCCGGCGGCGAACAGATGCCGCAGGTACGCGCGGGAGAACCGCTCGCACGCCGCGCAGCCGCAGTGCTCGTCGATGGGCCGCACGTCCTCTCTATATGTGGCGTTGCGCAGATTGAGTGATCCCTGCGTGGTCAGAGCGGTCCCGTTGCGCGCCAGGCGGGTGGGTACGACGCAGTCGAACATGTCGACACCGAGCGCGATCGCCGCCAGCATCTCGGCGTCGGTGCCCAGCCCCATGAAGTATCGCGGCACGTCGCCGGGAATCTCGGACACGCTCGCGGCCGTCATCTCGAGCATCACCTCGACCGGCTCGCCCAGCGACAGCCCGCCGATGGCGACACCGTCGAACCCGAGCGCGCCGATGGCCCGCGCCGACTCGCGGCGCAGCGTCGCGTCGAAGCCACCCTGCACAATGCCGAAGAGCAAGCGGCCGCCGCCCGGGTGCACCGCACGGCAGCGCTCTGCCCAGGAGTGCGTGCGCTCGGCGGCATCGGTCACGGCGTCGGATCCAGCGCCCCACGCAACAGGATGGTCGAGGCACATGAGCACGTCGGCGCCGAGCCTCGCCTGGATCCCGACCGCGTCCTCGGGCGTCACGCGCATCCGCGAGCCGTCATAGGGCGAGACGAAGATCGCCGCCTCGTCGTCGACCTGCGTCACGGCACCCAGGCTGACCAGCTGGTAGCCGCCGCTGTCGGTGAGGATGGGCCCGTCCCACCCCATGAAACGATGCAAGCCGCCCCCGCGCTCCACGACGGCGACACCGGGTCGCAGCGCCAGGTGGTACGCGTTGCAGAGGACGACCTCGACTCCACAGGCGCGCACCTCTGCAGGGTGCAGCGTCTTCACCGCGGCCTGCGTGCCCACGGGCATGAACGCCGGCGTGCGGAAGTCGCCGTGAGGGGTGGTGACGACACCGGCGCGCGCCGAACCGCAGCGTGCCTCGAGGCGAAACGCGGTCACGCGCCGGCGTGCCAGCAAAGCATGCAGTCACCGAAGGACAGAAACCGGTAGCGGTTCGAGAGCGCGTGCCCGTAAGCGGCGCGCCAGCCGTCCGTGCCGATGAATGCGGCGAGCAGCACGAGCAGTGACGAGCGCGGCTGATGAAAGTTGGTGAGGAGGCCGTCGACCACTCGAAACTCGTGGCCCGGTTTGATGTACAGGCGCGTCCGTCCTGACCGCGGACGCACCGTGCCGTCGCTGCTCGCGCACGATTCGAGCACGCGCACAACCGTGGTGCCCACGGCGATCACGCGACCGCCCGCGGTCCGAGCCGCCATGACGGCAGCTGCCGCATCCGACGGCAGCTGGTACGCCTCCTCGTGCATTCGGTGGTCATCGATGCTCGCCGTGCGGATGGGCGCGAAGGTGGCGAGGCCGACGTTCAGCCGAACCGTTGTCCATCCGACACCACGACGGCGCAACGCGTCCAGCACGGACGGTGTGAAGTGCAGCCCGGCGGTCGGCGCCGCCGCGGACTCCGGTGCACCGCGCGCGTACAGCGTCTGATACCGGCCCGCATCAGCCAGCTCCTTCCGGATGTACGGCGGCACTGGCGCGGTGCCGCAATCATCGATGGCTGCCTCGACATCGCCTCCCGCGCGGACGGTGAACGCCATGTCACGCGCGCCGGGGTGCTCTTCGGCCAGGCCGAGGCACGTCGCGCTCAGCGCGTCCGAGACGACCACGCAAGCCCCGGGCCTCACACGCTTGGCGGGCTGCACCAGGCACCGGTGGATGCCGTCCGTCACACGCTCCAGCACGAGCAGCTCGACAGTGCTGCCGTCATCGACGCGGCCGCGCAGGCGAGCCTTGCGCACCCGCGTGTCGTTCGCGACCAGGAGGTCCCCGGGGCGCATGAGCCCGGGCAGTTCCGCGAACCGGCGATCGTGCAAGGTGCCGTCGGGCGCGACATGCAGCAACCGCGACGCATCGCGGTGCGCCGGCGGTTCCTGCGCGATGCGGTCGTGTGGCAGCGCGTAATCGAAGTCCTCGGTGCGCATACGCGCGACGTCGCGCGGCGCCGCAACGCTCACCGGCGCCCGCTCACGAGTCGAAGAGCGGAGCTTGTGCGTCCGTGTCGCCGAGAGCGCCTGATGGCACCGCCATGCCGAGGTGCCGGTACGCTCCGGCAGTGGCCAGGCGGCCCCGTGGCGTGCGCGCCATGAGCCCGGAACGGATGAGAAACGGCTCGACCACGTCCTCGATGGTGTCAGGATCCTCCTGCACGCTGACCGCGACGGTCTGCACACCCACGGGATGGCCGCGAAGCGAGCCACAGAGCACACCGAGCACGCGCCGGTCGAGCTCATCGAGACCGAGCGAATCGATTCCGAGCACGTCGAGCGCGGCGGTGGCGACCGGTTCATCGACACGTCCGGCGGCGCGCACCTGCGCGTAGTCGCGCGCACGGCGCAGCAGCCGGTTGACGATGCGCGGCGTGCCCCGCGACCGCCGCGCGATCATCGTGGCGCCGGCGGCGTCCAGCTCCACTCCCAGGAGCGCTGCCGAGCGGTTGGCGATGGCAACCAGGTCGTCGACGTCGTAGAAGTCGAGACGAAACGTCACGCCGAACCGGTCGCGCAGCGGACCGCCCAACGCGCCCGCACGCGTGGTGGCGCCGATCACCGTGAACCGGCTGAGCGTGAGCCGCAACGTCTGCGCGCCGGCGCCCTTACCGGCGACGAAATCGAACGCGAGGTCCTCCATCGCGGGATACAGCGACTCCTCCACGGCGCGGTTCAACCGGTGCACCTCGTCGACGAAGAAGACGTCGCGATCGTCAAGGCTCGTGAGAATCGATGCCAGCATCCCCTGATGCTCGAGCGCGGGACCGCTGGTCAGGCGCGCTCCCACGCCCATCTCGTTGGCGATGATCTGCGCCAGAGTCGTCTTGCCCAGACCGGGCGGCCCATAGAGAAGGACGTGGTCGAGCGGTTCGCCTCGCTGCCGCGCGGCCTCGACCATGATTCGCACCTGCTCCTTGACACCGCGCTGACCGGTGAACTCATCCAGCCGTCGCGGACGGAGTGCGATGTCGGAGACGCGTTCCTCGTCGACCTCTTCGGGCGCGACGGCGCGAGGCTCGCTCACCGTGCACTGCCCGCGGCGTCCAGGCGGCGCAGCGCCGCGCCGACCAGCTCAGCCACCTCGACCGCATCGCCATCCGCTGCAGCGGCCGCGCTGACGGCTGCGCGCGCCTCGGGCTCACGGAAACCGAGCCCGACGAGTCCTTCGACCGCGGCGGTCACTGCCTCGCTGGGCCCCGGCCCCACCGGCGCCTCACCCGGCGACAACGAGTCGAGCTTGTCGCGCAGCTCGAGAATCACGCGTTCGGCGGTCTTGCGCCCGATGCCGCCGAGCGCCGCTTTGGGGCCGATCCGCTCGACGCTGATCAGGAGGCGGAACAGGCGCAGCTCGTCGGGTGTGGCAAAGCCGAAGAGCCGGATCGCGTCATCGCTCACCGCAGTGTGCACGTGCAGCGTCACCTCGCGGTCGCGATGCTCGTGGAGGGCGGCGAGCGTGCGCAGGTGACAGAACACCTCGTAGCCCACTCCCCCGGCATCGATCACCACGTGGTCGTCGGAAAGATCGACGAGCTGTCCGCGAAGCAGCGCGATCACCGACGCGCCGCCTCGAATCGCGCGCGCGCACGCGCCACCGCACGTTCGAGCGGCGACGACCCTGCCTGCCGGCGGCGGGTTCCTGTGAGCGCGCTGAGACGGGCGCGGTGGTGATGGCAGACGGCAACGGCGCACGCATCCGCCACGTCGTCTGCATCCGAGTCGAGCGCCAGCAGCCGCGACGTCATGCGCATCACCTGCTTCTTGTGGGCCGCCCCGTAACCGCACACCGCCTCTTTGACCTGCGTCGGCGTGTACTCGGCAACATGCACCCCCGCACGCCCGATGGCACACAGGATGACGCCGCGCGCTTCACCGACGCGCATGGCGGTGCGCCGGTTCGTCGAGAAGAAGAGCTGTTCCACCGCGGCGACGTCCGGTGTGTACGACTCGAGCACGTCGGCCACGAGGTCATAGAGGTTCGCAAGCCGCGCCGGTTCGCTGGTCTGCGGGACGGTATCGATGCGCGCGGCGTGCACGAGCCGCAGGGCCCCCGGCGCGCCCTCAACCACGGCGACCCCGGTGCGTCCCAGGCCGGGGTCGACCCCCAACACGCGCATCAACGGTGCGGTCGGACCGGCGTGCCGCGGTCAGCCGACCGTCTCGAGAACTTCGTCCGGTATTTCAGCGTTGGCATAGACCTGCTGGACGTCGTCCTGCTCCTCCAGCGCGTCAAGCAGCCGCAGCACGGCTGGAGCTTGGCGTGCATCGAGCTCGACATTGGTGCTCGGGTGCATCGTCACCTCGGCGCTCTCGATGGTGCACCCGCGCCCCTCGAGGGCGCGACGAGCGTCTTCGAATCGGGCTGGCGCCACCGTCACCTGCACCTCGTCGCCATCGACGGAGATGTCGCCGTCCTCGCCGACGTCGACGGCGTCGAGCAGCTCCAGCGCCACCTCGTCGGGGTCGCGACCGCGCGCGCTCACCCGGATCACGCCTTGCTGCGTGAACATCCACGCGACGCTGTTCGTCTCGCCGAGCGACCCTCCGGAACGGGTGAAGACGTTGCGGATCGCGGCCACGGTTCGGTTCCGGTTGTCCGTGAGCGTGTCGACCATGACCGCCACACCATTGGGGCCATAGCCTTCGTAGCGCGTCTCCTCGAGCTGCGCGCCGTCCTTGCCACCCGCTCCACGCTGTATGGCGCGCTCGATGTTGTCGGCCGGCATGTTCACCTCGCGCGCCTTCTGGACCGCTAGCCGGAGACGGAAGTTGCCCGAGGGATCCGGCCCACCCTCACGAGCGGACACCGTCAACTCGCGCGTGACCTTGGTGAAGAGCTGGCCGCGGCGCGCGTCGACCACCGCCTTCTTGTGCTTGATGCCAGCCCATTTGCTGTGACCGGACACGGGTCCTCCAGGGGCGAACGAGTGTTCGAATTGTAGCTCTGAATCCTGTCGCCAGTCTACTTGCCGCTCGCGAGTCGGATGGCGCGACCCGCAACGCGCGGATCGCGCTGCGACAGTTCGCCGAACGCCTTGAAGCTCGGACCCGACCTGGCTATCGTTGGTGATCAAGGATCGGGTTCAGACGGAGGTACCAACGAGACCGATGCGTACCGTCTGGCAGCTGTACCGACACGGCCGAGCGGAGGGCTGAGGCCCGGCGCGACGGAGACGCCGCGGTCCGGGCGTACGAATTTCGGGCACCGTTGCGGTGCCACACATGAGCCCGGAATTTCCTCCGGGCTTGCCGATGATTTCGGCACATGACACAGCGGGGGCCGGCACCGTCCGGCCCCTTGTCTATTCGAGGGGGATCAGGATCCCCGTGACGGAGATGGAGACGACACCGCGGGGTGTGCACGCCACGCAAAGCGCAGGAGGCGACCGGCGCCAACCGTGATGCCCACCCTGGGCCCGACGCTGAGCGGCG
>VBGJ01000052.1 GCA_005880445.1 Chloroflexota bacterium
GTCAAGGGATGCGTCAGCGCAACTACCAATGCGGCGGCGGCGAGCGAGAGCAGAACCAGACCGCCTTGATAGACGAACGGCTGGTACTGGTTCGTGTATACGACCATCAGGGCGATGACGGCGAGTCCGGAAACTCCCACCGCGTCCAGAGCGGCGCGACGGCGGCGAGAGATCGCGGCGACAACGCGCCTGCTCGGCCATACGAGGGCGAGCGACGCACCGATCAACAGCTCGAACGCCCGCGTGTCGGTGCCGTAGTACATGCGATTGGGGTTGCCGCCCGCCTGGTACAGCGCCGCCATCGCCAGCGCGGAAGCCACCACCCCCAGCAGCACGAGCACGACGAGCACCTGGCGCCGGCGCACAAAGCGCACCGCGATAATCAGGAGCAGCGGCCAGACAACGTAGAACTGCTCCTCGACCGCGAGTGACCACAGGTGCCCCAACGGCGAGGGCGGGCCGAAGCTCGCGAAATACGAGATGTGCTGGAAGACGTACCACCAGTTGCTGGCGTACGCGAACGCCGCCACGACGTCCTGCCGCAGCGCGGCCAGCTGCTCGGGCTGGACGAGGCTGACCCACACCGCGACCACCGCCAGCATGACCCACAGCGCGGGCAGCAGGCGCCGCGCCCGGCGCAGCCAGAACCTCCCGAGCCAGATCCGTCCCGTGCGTTCCCGCTGCGACAGCAGCAGGTCCGTGATCAAGTAACCGGAGAGAACGAAGAAGACACCGACGCCGAGCAGGCCGCCTTGCGCCCAGCCGAAGTTCAGGTGGTACGCGATGACGGCGAGCACGGCGAGCGCGCGCAGGCCATCGAGGCCAGACATGTACCGTGCATCACCGTCAACCGGGTGGGGCATGGGGGCAGCGCGTACGCTATCCCGTAATCGCCCTGTAAGGGGGGTTTCGTTTAATGCCATGGTGAGCCAGCGGCGTAGGCGGGCTTCGGCTTACCGGTGGGGATGGGGTAGCCGGCTCCTCGCAGCGGTCCTGATCGCGATCGGCTTCGCCTTCTCTGGCGCGGCCGGTGCCCTGGCGTACTTTTTCCCGGCGATCGTGACCGCCTTCCAGGTCACCGGTCACACGATCAACCGTTCGGCGCAGAGCCCGCCCGTGCAGGCGGGGACGCAGGGCCTGTCGACCGCCGATCCCAGCCAGGCTGCCTCGGAGCGGCCGTTCACGGTGCTGCTGCTCGGTTCCGACAACGACGCGAAGTTCGGCGGCACCGTGCTGACCCAGTCGATGATCCTGACGCGGATCAATCCGGCAACGAAACAGGTCACGATGCTGTCCATCGCGCGCGATCTGTACGTGCCGCTCTCCTCCGGCGGCACCGACAAGATCGACAAGGCGTACAGCGCCGGGCTGGCGAACGCCGCGGTGACGACGGTCGAGAACAACTTCCACGTGCACATCGATCACTACGCATGGATCGGGCTGCTCGGACTGGTCAAGCTCATCGACAAGCTCGGCGGGATCGACGTCGTCGCCACGCATCCGGTGCTCGACGACTTCTATCCGGCGGATCTCAGCGGCAACAACCCATACCTGTATCAGCGGGTGGCGGTGCTTCCCGGGCCGCAGCACATGGGCGGCATCCAGGCGCTGGAGTACGTGCGCTCGCGCCACGGCGATCTGCGCAGCGACTTCGGCCGCTCGCAGCGACAGCAGCAGGTGCTGCTTGCCATCCGTACCAAGGCGAAGCTGCTCGGTATCAGCGACCTTCCCGACATCTCCGATGCGATGGCCAACGACTTCAACACCGACATGTCCATCACCGACGTGGCGTCGCTGCTTCCACTGGCGAGCGCGGTCGCGCTGGAAACCGTGCACCAGGTGATCCTGCTGCCGCCGTACACGTCCTCCGCCACCATCGGAAATCAGGACGTGCTCCTGCCCAACTGGGATCTGATCCTTCCAGAGGTGCACAAATACTTCCCCGCAACGTGAGGCGTCCGCTCGCGCTCATCGTGCTGCTCGCCCTGATGGCGGCCTTCGCCTTTGGGGTCAACCGGTTCTTCGCGGCTCGCAAGACGACCATCGCCAGCGCCGCCGCGCCGACCGAGGTGCACCCAGAGGTCGCTCTCCCGGGCACGCTGTACCTCGCGCAGCGCGGTGACATCTACAGGCTGAGCAACGGCACGTTCACCGACCTGCACCTGCCGGCCGGCATCGGAACGTGGATGCAGCCGGCTGTCGTGCCCGGCACGCCGGACATCGTCGCGGTCGCACGCACGGCCGCGTATTCCGACGTGTACCTGATAGACGGCAGCAACGGGAAGATCCTGCGCCAGCTGAGCCACAACAAGACAGCCACCGTCACGATCCAGCTCTGGCATTGGATGTTCTGGCCGCACGTCGCCGCCGACGGCAACACGATGGTGGTCAGCTACGACGCCCCCAAATCCGGCCAGAGCTACGAGATCGACTTCGCTGTCTGGCAGGGGTCGGTCAGCCAGAAGCCGGCGACACAGCAATGGACTCAGCCGTACAGCTTCACCGGTGGCGACGTGCAACCGTTGCCGCTCCCCGGCGGCAGGCTGCTGTACGCCAAATACCAGATCACCGGCGGCAATGTGTTCTCACAGCTCGCGATGCAAACCAATGCCCTCGGCGACATCGTCTACCTCACCTCGGCGGCGGCGGATTGCGCGCAGCCGGCGGTATCGCCCGATGGGGGGACGCTGGCCATGATCTGCGCCAGCGGCACAGGGCTGCAAAGCACGTCGCTGGTGGTGGCGCCGCTCCAGGGGACCAAGCTGGGCACGGCACACGCCGTGGTCGCCAAGTGCATGTGCGGGGCCCCGGCGTGGTCGGCCGACGGCAGCGGGCTCGGGTACCTCGCGCCTGCCGACGCGACTGGACACTTCCAGCTGTGGTGGATCGCCGGCGCCTCCACCCCGAGGCCGGCCGCGCCGAAACAGGTCACGACCGGACTCGACTTCGACGCCACGTCACCGCCGGCGTGGGCGCCGTAGACGATCAGTAGAAGACCTGGGCCAGCTCGTACAGCTCGCGTGGCACGCGGCGCTGCTCGGCGACGACATCGGCGATGCGCGCGGTGTCCACGGCGCCGCACCGCGCGACAGGCATGTCGCCCCATCGCTTCGCCAGCACGAGCTCGTACGCGCCCGCGCCCATGCGCGTGGCCCAGATGCGGTCGTACGCCGATGGCGAGCCACCACGCTGCACGTGGCCGAGCACGGTCGCGCGCGTTTCGTGCCCGGTGCGTTCCTCGATGATGCGCGCCAGCGTCTCACCGACGCCACGGCGGCCGAGCTGCACGTGACCGAAGGCATCGCGGATGCCCGCGGTGTCGTCTTTTGACTGCAGGCCCTGCATCTCCGCGCCCTCGGAGACGACGATGATGCTGAAGTCACTGCCCGCGGACTGGCGCACGTCGAGATGCGCCACCACCTCGTCGAGCGTGACCGGGAACTCGGGGATGATGATCATGTCGGCACCGCCCGCAAGACCACCCATGACTGCGACCCAGCCGGTGTCGCGCCCCATAACCTCGCAGACCATCACCCGGTGATGCGAGGTCGCCGTGGTGTGCAGACGGTCGAGCGCTTCGGTGACCACGCTGACCGCGCTGTCGAAACCGATGCAGTACTCGGTGATGAGCAGGTCGTTGTCCATCGTCTTGGGTACGCCGACCACAGCTGCGCCGTTCTCGGCGAGCCACGCCGCCACGCTGAGCGTGTCGTCGCCGCCGATGGCGACGAGCGCCTCGAGGTCGTGGTGTTGGAGGTTGCGCAGCACCTCCTCGCGCCCGCCCTCGCGCTTCATGGGGTTGACCCGCGAGCTGCCCAGCACGGTGCCGCCGACGGGAAGGATCCCGGAGAACGCGGGCCGCCCGAGCGACACGATGTCGCCGTCGCCGAGGAGGCCTGCCCAGCCGTTGCGAATGCCGACGACCGTGTGACCGTCGAAGAGGGAGCGGCGCCCGACCGCACGGATCGCTGCGTTGAGGCCGGGGGCGTCACCACCGCCGGTGAGGATCCCGATCTTCACGCCAACGCCCTCCCGAGTGAACCTCCGCTAGTTGCCCACGCCTGGATTGCCGAGGAAGGCCTTCTCCTCGGCGGTACCGAGCACAACCACGACGCCTCCATTCGAACCCGGTGTTCCCGCGGATGCTGACGAGGTCCGTGTTGTGACCGAGACGCCGAAGTATGAGGCGAGCCACCTGGCCGTCTGCGCGTCCCTGCCGCCGCTCTGGTCGATCACCTCGGTCGCCGTCTGGCGCCCCACGGTGCCGCCGTCGGTGGTCGAGAAGCCGAGCTCACCGATGAGCGCGGTCCAGCGCCCGGAAGCCCCGACGCCGCGGCCGCTCGCGTCTTCGAACGTCACCTTCGCCTTCTCTCCGCGCACCGCGGGACTGGGGAACACGTTCTCGATGAAATGACGGAGTGACGTGTAGCTGCGGTCGTGCGCGTACAGGTAGTACGCGCCGCAGCTATATGGATAGTTGCAGGTGTAAAGGAAGTTCGTGTTGTCGATGCTGATGTGCTCGATCGCGCTCGGGTTCACCCCCTGCACCAGGCCGTAGACGGCCTCCACGTCACCGATCTGCAGGTCGGTGAGGATGTTGTCGCCGAGCGCGTTGATCAGATCGGGGAGATTCCCGATGCCACCCACGCTCACGGCCTTCTGCTTCAGCGCCGCGATGATGAGCTGCTGACGCCGGCTGCGCGCGAAGTCGGATCCCTCGCCGCCGTCGCCGTGGCGCGACCGCGCGAACTCGAGCGCTGTGGTCCCGTTCATGTGCTGCCGGCCTGCGTTGAAGTGCACGGTCATGTATCTGCAGTCGCCTTGGTCGCATTCACCATGCGGGTATTGATAGTCGGTGAAGGTGTGCGGCACGACGACGTCGACGCCCCCGACCGCATCGACCGCGGCCTTGAACGCCTGAAAGTCGACGCCGACGAAATGATCGACCTTGATCCCAAGGAGATGTTCAATCGTGGGATCGGCGACTGACGCGCCGGCGCCTTCCTGGCCGGCGGGCACCGGTCCCTGGCCATCGATGCCGTCGGAGTACGCCTGATTGATGCGTCCGTAGTCGATCTTGCCACCGGCGAGCTGATTGGGTACGTACCAGTCTCGCGGAATCGATATCTCGGCAACCTGCGGCGGACCATTGGGCTGCGGCTGGATCGACACCAGCATGATCGAATCGCTGAGATACGCGCCGTTGTGTCCGCCACCGCCGTAGCCGTAGAGCATGATGTTGTGCGACGCGCACACCGTACTGACCGACGATGAGCACGATCGCGAAGATGATGCCGATCGTGAGGCGCTTCGGTGTGAGCCAGAGCGGAAGAACGTTGTAGCTCGACCGTCTGCGTCGAGTCGTGGAAGCCATGTACCTCTGTGCGGGTGTGGGGTGGGCGAACGGCTGTGCGCCCACACGCTGGTCACGTTCCTCGTGCGCCCTCGAGGGTGCAGATGGTCTCCCTGCGGGTGAAACGTTGAATGAGACGGCGGGTTACCCGGAGGTGCCCTGGTAGGGTACCCGAAGCCGTGCGAGCGCAGCAGATCGAACGCCTCGATGGACCCGATGGGCTCCGCATGGTCGACACCGCCGAGCCGCGCCGGGACGACCATGTTGTGATCGACGTCTCTGCGGCCGGCGTCAGCTTTCCCGACCTCCTGATGAGTCGGGGCCTGTACCAGGTGAAGCCGCCGCTGCCATTCGTCCCCGGCGTCGAGGTCGCCGGCACGGTGCGCAGAGCGCCCGCTGCATCGGGATTCACCGCCGGAGAGACGGTGATGGCGTTCACGATGCTCGGCGGCTTCGCCGAGGTGGCGACGGCGGATGCGGCGGTGACGCGCCGCGTCCCGCAGCAGCTCAGCGCGGAGGCGGCGGCGGGGTTCCTGATGAACTATCACACCGCGCACTTCGCGCTCGCGCGACGCGCGCACGTGCGCGAGGGCGAGACCGTCGCGGTGCACGGTGCCGGAGGCGGTGTGGGGACCGCGGCGGTGCAGGTGGCGCGCGGACTTGGTGCACGCGTGGTCGCCGTGGTGAGCAGCGACGAGAAGGCGGTGGTGGCACGGCGTGCGGGAGCGCACGAGATCGTCGACACGCGCAGTGGAGGGGCAGACACGCTGCGCGCGGTGACGGAGGGGCGCGGCGCCGATGTCATCCTCGATCCGGT
>VBGJ01000131.1:0-1607 GCA_005880445.1 Chloroflexota bacterium
GACATCGAGATCGACTGCGTGACCGTGCCGAGCGTCGCCGTCGTCGTGCGGTACTGAGCCGCGGCCGCCCCCTGGCGCGCCCACATGAATGCGCCGGTCCCGACGAGCGCTGCGATGATCGCGTATGCGATGAGAAAACGCCGTGTGACGAAGCGACGCACGCGCCTACGCTCCGAGTTGCGTCATCGTTGACATTGTTCGCAAAATCGTGCTGCAACCTTCCTTTCGGATGGATGACGTTGGAAAACAAAAAAGCGGCGGCCGCGCGTTGCGGCCGCCGCGAGGGAGGGAGACCTAAATCACGCGGGCAGCTCTCCGAGCGTGACCGAAACGGTGCGATGCGAGCCGTCCTGACCCACGGCGGTGACTTTGGCGACGCTGCCGGGTGCGAGTCCCGCGAGCGCTTCGGTCACCGCCTCCGGTGACGACGTCGCCTTGCCGTTGACCGCGGTGATCGTATCGCCGGCATGCAGGCCCGCCCGCGCCGCGGGGCTGCCCGAATCAACGCTCGATATCAAAGCGCCGTTGCCACCGAAGGTGAGCGCAATGCGCACGCCGAGGTATGCGCGGCCGGAATGGGTGACATGGCCGCTTTTGATCAGCTGGCCGGCGATTGACGTGACAATGTTCGATGGGATCGCGAATCCGATGCCCGGCGCCGCGCCACCCAGCTGCTGATCGGTGGCCGCGAGGGTTGGAATGCCGACGACCTCACCGGCGAGGTCGACGAGCGCGCCACCGCTGTTGCCCGGATTGATCTCGGCACTCGTCTGGATCGTGTCGGGCAGCACGACGCCGTTGCTCTCGCTCACCGTCCGTCCCGTGGCGCTGACGATTCCGGCGGTCACGCTGCTCTGCAGGCCCAGCGGGTTTCCGATTGCCATCACTATGTCGCCGACGAGCAGCTTCGCCGAGTCTCCGAACGACGCTGAGGTCAGGGACGCACCAGACACGCGAATGACCGCAAGATCGTCCGCAGGAAAGCTACCGACCAGACTGCCCGTGTACTGGTGACCAGTCGAAGCCGTCACCTTGAACGTGGTGGCGCCCTCCACGACGTGGTTGTTCGTGACGATGTCCCCGGATGTGTCGTAGACGATGCCGGACCCAAGGCCTTGACTCGTCTCTATCTGCACCACGGACGGCAGCACATGCTGCACCACTGCGACGTACGCATTCTGCAGCGCTGCCGCGCCGCCGGCGCCGGCGAGCGGCGTCGAGGTCGGTTCCGGCACCGCCGTCGCCGCGGTTCCTGCCTTCGGCGTGCCGGTCGAAGATGCGCCATTGCCAGGCGACGTGCTGCACGACGCGAGTATCAACCCGGCGACGGCTCCTCCACCTAGCACGCTCAGATGCATTCGCCGCCACCGTAGCCACGCCAGCCTTTCTGTTGCATGACGCGGCGCCTGCAAGCGACGATCGCTGATACACGTATCAACGCGAGATCTGCGCGCGCAGCGCCTTGCGGTCGAGCTTCCCGACACTCGTCAGAGGAATGTGGTCCACGATGTGGAGCTCGCGTGGGCACTTGGTGGGCGACAGGCGCAGGCGAGCATGCGCGATGAGCTCGTCCTCGCCCACGTTGGCTCCATCCTTCAGGCTCACAA
>VBGJ01000131.1:1787-7231 GCA_005880445.1 Chloroflexota bacterium
CGACCGGCAGCCGGACACCGTAGTCATCGAGGATGCGCACCGCATAGTCGCGAATGGGCAGACCGACGCTGCCGACACGCCGGCGCCCAGGCGGGTTGGCTGCGATCACCGCGCCGCTTTCCGTGCATCCGTACCCTTCGAGGATCTCGCACCCGGGTACCCGCCGCTCGAACTCGTGGAGCACGTCCGCGGCAAGCGGCGCGGCGCCACTGCCGACATAGCGCAACGACGAGAGATCCGCGTCCTCGAGTGGTTGGGTCAGCAGCATCTGGATCATCGCGGGGACGAGGCTCACGCGCTGGACGCGATGCTGCTCGCAGAGGGTCAGCAACTCGATCGGATTGAACCAGCGCTGCACGATGGCCAGACCCGGTTCGTCTTGATGCATCCCCGCGACCGTGACGATCATCCCGTAGGCATGCGATAGCGGCAGCGGTATCAATCCAATGGTGATGCCCGGGACGTTGGCGGTCTCCCACAGACTCGCTCCACACGTGTACAGGTTGCGGTGCGTGAGCATCACTCCCTTGGCACGTCCGGTCGTACCGCCGGTGTACATGACTGCGGCGAGCTCGTCGCCGCCGATATCGATCAGTGGACCCTCGGCGCCCGACTCGAGCGTACCGAAGTCCACAACCCGCGAGTCGGCCGGCGGTGCACCACCGCTGCCCGCGACGACGATGTGCTTCAGCGCACGCAGGCCGTCGGCTGCGGCAAGCACCGTGCCAAGCAGCTCCTCGGTTGTCACGATCAGCGCAGCCTCGGAATCGGTCAGGATGTGCCGCAATTCCACGGCCGGGGTGAGGAACACCACGGGCGTGACCACAGCGCCGGCGCGCCAGACGGCGTTGTACGTGATCAACACCTCCGGGCAGTTGGCCATGAGAACAACACAGCGATCTCCTCGCTGCACGCCGAGCTCGATCAGACCGCCTGTGGCGCGCCGCGCCCGTGTCACGAGCTCGGAGGAGCGCAGCGTCCGACCTTCAAAGACGAGCGCGTCGTGGTCCCCGAGCCGCGCAAACGACTCCTCCGCGAGATGCGCGAGGCTGTAACGCGTCGACGTGTCAGCCACGCGCGTCCTCCGGCGGCGCCCCGGTTGCGTCGGCGGGCAGATGCCTCGAGAACGGACCCTCGTTCGGGAGCACCAGCTGGGTGCACCGGGCACTGGCGAGCGCCCTCCCATCGCTGTCGTACATCTCAGCGGAGCAGAAGACGACGCGCCGTGTCCGCCGCACCACCGAGCCCGTCGCGCGCAGCACGCCCGGGCGCGAGGTGCGCAGAAACTCCACGCGCAGATCTGCGGTCAAAAATACCTGATCGAGGTCGAGCACGGTCCAGCATGCACCGCCCATCGCAGTGTCGAGCAGGGCCGTGACGAGTCCACCCTGCACCACGTGGCCATCACCCGTCGGGAAGCAGTACTCGGGGGTCGCGGTCCACTCGACTGTGGTGGACCCCGGCTGCCAAGCGACACGGCGGTAACCGAGCGTTCTCCAGATGTGCGGACCGTCGACGTTGGACTCTTCCCACGCACGCGCGTGGAGGAACCGCTCGCCAGGAGTTATCGATTCGGGCATGGTGAGCTCAGCGCCGTGCAGGTAAGACCCAGCACCGCTCCGCGCCGGAGCACTCTGGGAGCCGTGTGTAGTGAAGTCCCTTCAGCATCGCAGATACCTCTGACGGCAGCGCATCGAGCGCTATGAGGACCACGGGCGGGTGTTTGCGAAGCTCTCCGATCAGCAGCCGCTGCGCACCCGGGTCGAGCGAGTACGCGGAGTTGAGCGACACGTACCGCCCTGCCGGGAGCCTCCCGCTCAGCGCATATGCCCACGGGAGCCTTCCCCACACGAAGACGCGGTCAGTCCGCCGGCTGTGCGCCTCGATGACCATCACAGTCTTGCGAACCAGCGCCGCCTGTGTACCGATGCCGGAGTCGTACACGGCAGGCGTGATGAGACCAAGCGCTCGCTGCCAGCCCCTACCCAGGTAGTGCGTGACCGCGCGCGGCGACACGATGGCAGAGGCGAACGTCGAGATCGGCTGCGACGCGACGATCGACGCCTCGGCTGTCGGGGCGATAAGGGCTGCAACACAGACCGCCCACGCAGCGACCGTCGAGGTGAAGGCGAGGGCCAGGTTGCGCGCCGGAAGCCGGCGGAACAATGGTTCCGCGAGGAGTCCCGCACAGATGCACAGCGCCGGCTCCGCCTGCTGCACGTAGTGCGCGAGTCCCAGGCCGCTCACGACGACGGCGGCCAGATCCCACGTCAGCCACCACGCCGCGATGCTTGCACCAAGGTGCCGGCGTCGCGCCAGCCACCAGGTCACGGCAGTGCCGACGACGAGCACCAGGGCGATGCGCGTGATCGTCATCACGAAGAGTGCCTGTGCCGAGCCTCCCGCCAACGCAACGCCGCCACTGGCACCTCCACTGCTCACCGACAAGTAGGCCTCGTCCTGGCGCAGTAGAACGTCGAGCAGGCCGGGCATGGAACCTCCGAGCCACAGCGCACTTGCCGCGACTCCGAACAGCAGCATCGCGCCCAGCGCAACCAGCGATGCTGTTCGAGCCTCCGCACGCCCTGGTCTTCGGCCGGATGCCACGGCGATCACAATCGGAATCGTCGCCACGGCAACCGCGTCGGCGGCGAACGTCACCTTGAAGAGCACCGCCGCACTCAGCAGGAGCCCCGCAGCGGAGGCGGCAAACCACGCGACGTTGCCGCGGCGAGCGACCAGCAGCATCGCCCAGACCACCAGCAGGGCGCCGATGATCTCAACGTAGAACACGTCACCCTCGAATGTGGGGAGGGCGGCCAGGACGATGAACGCCAGGGTCGCGCCCCACGCGACTCGCCTGGAGGCGAAGCGGACGCAGTACAGCCAGATCCCCAGCGCCGTCAGCGCGACAGCGGCAGCGAGAACGACATGGAATGCGAGCACCGAGGCATGGACCAGGTTGATCGCCGCGCCAAGCCAGTAGACGCCGGGCGTGTAGTGAGCCCATACATCCCGATAGAGGACGGCGCCATGGTCGAGCGCCCAGCCGATGTCGGCGTAGGACCCCTCATCGTTGAATGTGGGCGGCTCCACGAGGCTGGGAACACGGAGCACGACGAACACCAGCGCGAGCGAAACGAAGGCTGGCCAGCCTGCGGTCAGCTGCAGCCGCCGTTCGCGCCCCGGCTCGGGAGCCGAGATTCCAGGCTCCGCCATGGCGCGGGCGATGGTAGCGAGTGGTACTCATCTCGCGACCAACGACACGTTCCAGCCGTGCGGGTTGATCGGTATGACCACAAGCGTCCCGCGCGGCGCCGCCTGCAGCCGCTGCACCTCCGCACCCCAATGCTCGTCGAGATACGGCGGATACTCCCAGTCCGCCCGGACTCCGATGGTCACGGCGGCCAGCAGCAGCACAGCCGCCGCGACAGCGGCGATACGCTCGATTCGTCCGCGCAGCGCTCGTACCGCTATCCATCCCAGCGAGATCGCGAACGCGAGCAGCGGGAAGAGGAAGTACCGAATCCCGCCAGGATGGAACTCCACGATGCTGGCGGCGTTCCCCAGTTTCGGCCAGCGCGGAACTCCGATCGACGGCGCGACCAGGGCCAGCGCCAGCTCGAGGCCGGCCAGGAGACAGAAAGCCCGAAGCATCGACGGCCCGCGCCACGCGGCCCAGACGCAGACGGCGAGCGGAATGACGGCGAGCACCGTCAGGATGGCCAGATTGCTGGCGGCGGGCGACCCGGCGATGCTGGAGAGTCCGTGCGCGCCGATGAGAAGCCCAAGGGTCAGCTGTCGGGCGATCATCTGCACCAACGGGAGAAACCCGGCGCCAAGCGATCCCGCGGTGCGCTGCGCACCCACATGGGTCAGGATCACCAACAGCTGGACCACTACGCACGCCGTATTCAGGGCCAGCAGGACTTGGAGCCTCCGATTGCGTCGGTCTCGCAGCCAGAGCCAACCGATGATGGGCTCGAGGAGGATGCAGTAGGGGCCGGTCAGCCCGCCGATCACGATGATCAGGCCGTCGAGCAGCCAGCCCGCGACCCGTCGAGGTGGCCGGGCGAACATCACCAGGAACGCGATCAATCCCAGATGCCATTGCGCATTGGTCAGGTTGCCGGCCGTGTCGTACGCATTGGGCACAGCGATCACGAGGAGGGCTATGGCGGCACGAGCCGCCAGGCTGGGGATCGCGGTCGCCATGCGCGCGGACAGCAGATAGCAGATGCCGCCGACCCCGACCGCCAGTCCCACTGCGTTGAAGAACGTCGGGACGGCGACGATCGGCAAGGCAAGCGAAGCTGAGGCACCGAGTCGCTGGAGCATGACGAGGTAGCCCCCCGCCTGATGCGTCAGCGAGCGCAACGGTCCCTCCGAATACGCGAGTTGATACCACCCTCCGTCGTCGGCGTAGAACTGCGCGTGGAAGAGGAGCGCCGGCATGTGGGAGAGCCAGAGGAGTGCCGCTATCGCAGCCGCGACGAGCAAATACCATCCCTTCACGGCGCTCTCCTCTCCCATTGGCGGCACGGTACCGCAGGTCCGGCCCGCTAGAGTTCCCTGGATGGTGGACGTCGCCGTCGCGCCGGGAACTCAGGAAGCTCGCGCCGCACTCGAGGCCGTCGTGCCGCGATTGACGGCTCTAATACGCTCGATCAAGCGCCCGACCGCACCGGCCGTCGGCGTTTGGAACGTCGGCGATGTGGCCGTGCACGTCGCGCACGCGTGGGAGCGGCTGAGCGCGTTGGCCGGTGACGAGGCAACCTCCCCCATCGATGATGTTTGGCAGCTGGCCGACTTCACGACGTCCCTCGTTCAAGGTGATCCGGAGCGCGACATGCACGCGGTGGCCGGCCGCATCGACGCCGCGGCCGCGAAATTCCTCGACATGCTGGGGACGAGCTCGGGCGACGACCTGAGTCCGTGGCTGATCGCGGGCATCAAGGTTCCGATCCAGATGTTCGCGTGCCACCTGCTCAACGAGAGCCTCGTGCACGGGTTCGACATCGCTCGTGCGGAGCGCATTGCGTGGCCGATCGACCCGTCACATGCCGGCGTCGTGCTCATGGGATTCATCTTTCCTGTCGTCGCCAAGCTCGATCCTCGCGCGATGGTCGACCAGGAGAAGGCCGCCGGCGTCCGCGCCTGTTACGACATCAGGGTGAGACGCGCAGGTCGTGTCTTCCTCATCTTCGATGACGGCTCGGTGTCGATCGAGCCACCGTCTTCGAGACCGGTGGACTGCCACATGTCAGCGGACGCCACCGCCTTGCTGCTCGTGATGTGGGCTCGCAAGAGCCAGTGGCCGGCAGTCCTGACAGCTCAGATCACCACATGGGGCCGTAAGCCGTGGCTCGGCGCCAAGCTGAGGACGATGATCCGAAATCCGTGAGCCGCCGTCTTGATCACGAATGCCGCAGGTGCACGTCGAA
>VBGJ01000132.1 GCA_005880445.1 Chloroflexota bacterium
AAGTCCACTGCCTGAGCGATCTGGCTGCCATCCGGGTACGTGCACTGACTGCCGACACCGGTGCGCATGCTCGTCGTCGTTTCACCCGGACACCCGAGCTTGGCAAGCTGCAAGTGCGGAATCTGCAATTGCTCGACATGCCACAGATCGTTGGCGTAGCCGGTGTTGGTCTCCACGCTCACTCCCTGGTCGTTTGGCTGCACGCCTTGCGAGAGCGAGTCGCCGAGCGACAGGTAATAGGTCGGGCTGGACGCATGCGCCGTTATCACTCCGCCGCCCGTGGCGAATAGCGCCGACATCACGACCAGCGGTATCCCGAGCAGCCGGAGGCGGCGAACCTTCGGCCTGCCATTGGTGACTTGATTAACACCTAGTTCCATGGCTACCCCTTTGCCCGACCCAACGAGTTGCCAAAAGCAATGGAAAGTGTCGGCTTCGACCTTGGCGGGTCGCAACTAAGAATTGTTAAGGCACGATCAAAATAATTAACCAGATGACTTGAGACAGACCGATGCCTATTGCCAGCGGGCCTTTAGGACGGCAGCCCCACGCTGGCCAGAGCGTCGAGAGCACCCTGCGCGTACTGTGTTAGCTTCGAAAGATCCGACGGATCTCCGTGATCACGCTTCAGGCTCACCCGGTGGCCGAGAAAGACGTCCACACTCCCTCGCTGGAGGATAGTCGCTACACCGATGGAATACGACGGGGTTCCGTCCGTACACTGGCCTGAAGGGAGCAGCGAAGCGCCGGCGTCCAGGCCGGTGCACGACCGAAGGTCGAGGCCTTTTGAAGGCGTCGCAATGCCTGTCGATCCGGCGAGTGGGGCGTAGCCCAAGGCCTGATCGATGAATCCCTGAATTTTGGCAGGGGGGTTCGCATAGAAGGAGGCTGCATCCGCAATTGAAAAGAAGTTGAAAAACGCGGCGTAATATGAGTTGTCGAGGGAGGAGGCGGACATCATGTCGATCGCCGGGCTGGGCTGACCGTTCGCCTGCATGAGTTTCCCCCAATTCGACTCCGAGGTGCCGGGGAGTAGCTCGCCGTTGAGCGCTAAGAAGCCGCTCTGGCGCGGGGGAGAGCTCGATGTGGCGCTGCCGCAAGCGGCAACGGCAATCGTCGCCGACGCGACGATAACTCGCGACCTCATGCGCAAACCGAACATCTTGGGGCTTTCCTAGCTCAGATCCCGTTATAGCAAAACGAAAGGGGTGTGAGACACAGTCTCACACCCCTTTTCTACACCAGTGTTGGGATCAGGAACTACCCGTCGTGGACCGGTACGCTATACACGACGCTCCCAGTGTAGTAGGCGGTGACGTTCACCAGCGATCCGCCGCCGGGACACGTGACACCACCACCCGCGGCCACCTGTACAGGAATGGTACTGGCAGCATCCGTGCTGGTGGCGTTGCCTTCGACCGTCAAGGTGGTGTTGTCGTCAGATGCAGCATCCACATGAAGTGGCGTGGTGTGGTTGGTGCTGGAGTTGACTGTCAGCTGACATTGTCCGGGGCTTTCGTAAACCACGGCACCGTTCAACGGAACGTTCACATTCACCACGTCACAGGTATATGGCGGTGCATTAGGAAGCGGATTGGGGCACGTAGAGGAGCCCGCGCCTTCCGCTCCGCCTTCATCGGTCGGCGTGTCTATCGCGGTTTCGCTCCAACCGTTGATAGTGACGGTCTGGGTGGTACCGCCGAGGTTGTCGGTGCACGGCGCCACCTGGTAGGGATCGCCAGCTGCCGGCGTCGACGGACTCCAAGCGGGGCTTATAGTAATTGTGTTCCCGCTGACGCTGGACACGGTCGAAGTATTGAATTTTGATTGGATCTTCATGCCGACGAATATCGCTGGAAAGGCCTTCGTCGTATCGGTGACCGTGGTGGCCGTGTACGTCACAGGTGCCCCACTACCGAACGACTTGCCGGAGTCAGCGAAGGCGTTGGGGTCGCTGCGAGCGATGTCGTTGAATTGCGGGGTCTGGATGTGGAACGGGCCCAGACCCTGGCCGGTGAGGAACGTGGGCGAGAGGGTCGATGCGACGAACGTGCAGTCGGTTGTGAGCGCGCCGGCAGCCACGTTGAATATCTGATCACTCGTCGCCGTGAACAAAACCGCGCCGGGACACGACGTTTGCCCAGTGCCCCCTGCCCCCGGGTTCACCAGGAGGCAGTCAACCTTCGTTTCCGCCGTCGCATGCGCCAGCGTCACGCCGGACGCCAAGGACACAACCGCTATGGCGGCAAGCGTGCCCAGCTTCCGAGTTCGATGTGTCATCTGTTTTCTTTGGTCTCCTTTTTCTCCCCCATCCTCGTTCCTATTGAGTGGAGTACTTCTTGAATGCGGAATGCCACGCTCGTCCCAGGCTAGGGCGGCGCACGCGGAGGTCGCGGGTTCCCCGTCATCCAGACGGGAATCCGGCCATAACCTGGCTCCCCCCCGGCCGGGAACGGCATGTTGTCGGCCCATCCCTTCTATGAGTGGACCGCAATCTATACACCCTTGCCCCCCCGGCGTGCAGTCAGGGCCGCGGTGACAGCCAGAGCGCTCCCTGCCAGGCTTCCGGATCCGGGCACAGGTACCACACGGTTGTCGTACCACCCACCCCGGTGAGTTGCAAGAACGCGGTCCGACATGCCTATACTTCCGCCTTCACTTTTGAGCACAGCGGGGGGGTAAGGGAATTCAGCCCGTTGCATGCTTCAAGGGTTGATGCTGGGATAGAGCGGAAGGGAAGAGAAGCACGTGGCTAGCCGTGCCCGTCAGGGCCTGGCGACCCTGGGAGATCAGTCGATCCTGTTCGCCGCGGCCATGCGCGGGATCTTCCAGCGCCCCTTCTACCTGGCCGAGTTCCTGGAGCAGTGCCGCTTCATCCTGGGCGCCTGCTTCGTCCCCCTCCTGCTCACCGGGCTGGGCTGGGGCACCATCGTCGCCCTCGAGGCGGGCAACTTCTTCAAGCTGGCCTCGGCGGAGTGGCGCATCGGCGGCTTCATGGTGCTGGCCAACGTCCGCGAGTTCGCCCCGGTGGCCACCGGCCTGATGGTGGCCGCGGTCTGCGGCACCGCGATCACCGCCGACCTCGGGGCCCGCAAGGTGCGCGACGAGCTCGAGGCGCTCAGCGTCATGGGCATCTCCAACGTGCTCTTCATCGTGGTGCCGCGCTTCCTCGCGGTGGCCTTCATGACCGCGCTCTACAACGTGCCCATGATCGCCTTCACCTGCCTGAGCGGCTACCTGGCGTCGGTGGCCCTGGTCGGGGTCAACAGCGGCGCCTTCATCAGCACCTTCTTCACCCAGGGCACGCTGCAGGACCTGTACGGCGGGGAGATCAAGTGCATCGTCTTCGGCATGCTGATCGCCACCATCTGTTGCTACAAGGGCATCACCGCGCGCGGTGGCGCCGAGGGGGTGGCCCGCGCCGTGCACCAGGCGGTGGTGGCCTGCTTCGTGAGCATCCAGATCTTCGAGTACCTGTACACACCCACGGTGCTGGCGCTGTTCCACACCAACAACGTGCTGCGGTGACCGTGCCATGGCTGTAGCGACCCCGGTCCGCCCGCCGCCGCGCGCACCCGCGGTCGAGCCACGGCGCGGCGTCGGCGCCGGGGTACGCAGCCGCCTCGAGACCCTGGGCAAGATCGTCAACTTCGCTGGTGGCGCAGTCGTCCACATCCCCCAGTCGACACGCTACATGCGCGAGATCTGGTGGTATGCGGCGTTCCTGGCGATCGGCTCCACGCCGGTGGCGCTGGTGCTCACGTACTTCACCGGCAGCGAGTGCAGCGTCGAGGCGTATTACTCGCTGTCGCAGATCGGCGCGCAGTCGCTGGCCGGGGTCTTCAACGCGATCTGCGACACGCGTGAGATCACCCCGCTCTTCTTCGGCTTCGCGATCGGCGCCAAGGTGGGCTGCGGTCTGGTCGCGGAGCTGGGCACCATGCGCGTCAACGAGGAGATCGACGCCCTCGAGGTGATGGGCATCCCGTCCAAGATCTACCTGGTCAGCACGCGCATGCTGTCCTGCTTCATCGTGCTGCCGTTCATGTATCTGCTGTCGCTGGGCATCTCGTACGTGGGCTCGTACGTGGTGCAGATGTACCAGGTGCCATCGGGCACGATCTCCAGCGGCGTGTACGGTGACTACTTCTACCGCTTCATCAATGTGCAGGACCTCGGCTTCTCGATGATCAAGGCGGTGGTGTTCGCCTTCCTCATCGTGTGCGTGGCCGTCTACTACGGCTACAACGTCACGGGTGGTGCGGTCGGCATCGGCAAGGCCGTGGCCAAGACGATGGCGCTCGCCCTGGTCATCACGGTCGTGGTCAATGCACTCCTCACCCAGGTCTTCTGGGGCACTAACCCGAACTTGCCGATCCAGATCTGATACATATAGATATGGAGACGAACGCCATGCCCGCTTCTGGAGGGGACGCCGAGCTCACGGGGACCGTGGTGCGCGCGGCCCAGGCGCCGGTTGCCGTGCAGCCGGCACCTTCCGGACCGGTGCTCCCGCTGCCCC
>VBGJ01000133.1 GCA_005880445.1 Chloroflexota bacterium
CTCTGCCCGCACGGCGCCGACATTGCGTTCGTCCACGGGCACGACGATCGTTTGCGCGGCGAGACGGTCGAGCGTCCATGTCGCCAAACGGCCGCCAGTCGTGCACGCCGGAGTAGGTGATGGTGTATCCGGCATCGACGGAGGCGGCTTGGATGCCACCGGCGTGGCAAGTGCTGGCGGCGCAATGGCCCCGGGCGGCTGGGCTACGCCCGTCGATCCACAGGCCGCCGCAGTCACGACGAAGAAGCACGAGACGACGCATCCGCGCGTCCGGGTTCGTGATGGCAGCACAACGCGTTGAACGCGCCTCGTCGACTTCCGTTACCCAGGCCAGACTCCGACGGAGACGGCGCCGCAGCAACCCAGCGCGGAACACCAGCTGGATATTGGTCACGTTCGCTCAGCGCCGCTGACGGATCACCAGAGCTGTGCGTCTCGAGCACGTGCGCGTGCTTGGTGACTATTCTACGCCGCGCTGCGACAGTGTGACGGTGCATCAACAACGCGAGGTGGGCAGATGGGCGACGACCGCAGCGACGGTCTCGATGGACACAAGGTGGTGTCGAGCGAGGAGTGGACTGCGGCGAGGAAAGCGCTGCTCGCCTCGGAGAAAAAGTTCACGCGCCGTCGCGATGAGCTGACCCGGCAGCGACGCGAGCTGCCATGGGAACGGGTCGACAAGGAGTACGTGTTCGAGGCGCCGAACGGCAAGGTGACGCTGGGAGACCTGTTCGGACAGCTAAGCCAGCTCGTCGTCTACCACTTCATGTTCAGTCCGGAGTGGGATGAAGGGTGTCCGCACTGCTCGTTCTGGGCCGACAATTTCAACGGTATCGACGTGCATCTCCGTCATCGTGACGTGAGCTTCGTCGCGATCTCGAGGGCGCCTCTCGCGAAGATCGAGGCGTTCAAGAAGCGGATGGGGTGGGGCTTCATGTGGGTGTCGTCGGGCGGAAGCAACTTCAACTACGACTACCAGGTGTCGTTCACGCCAGAGCAGCTCAGCAGCGGAGCTGCATTCTTCAACTATGCGCGTACGAACCCGGGGTTCGAAGACCGAGAAGCAGCAAGCGTGTTCTACAAGGACAACCGCGGCGACATCTACCACACGTACTCGACATACGCACGCGGCATCGACATGTTGAACGGCGCGTACCACTACCTCGACCTGGTGCCGAAGGGGCGCGATGAGGACACACTGGAGTTCACACAAGCCTGGGTGCAACACCACGATCGATACGACGATTGAGCACGCACTGATCCCGGGGCGCACGGACCAATGATGTTTCTCGTCGTCCTCCGTCGCTCGGGACCGGCCTGGGACGCGTCCCGGCCCATGGAGGAGCAGTCGGGCTGGCCGGAGCACGCATCGTTCATGAACGGCCTCGTCGACGCGGGCTTCGTGATCCTGGGCGGGCCGCTCGATGACGAGCACCGCGTAGTGCATGTCGTCGAGGCCGACTCGGAGGACGCGATCCGCGCCACGCTCGCGCGCGATCCTTGGCACCAGACGCACCTCCGAATCGACACGATCGACGCATGGACCATCCGGCTCGACGGGCGCCGCGGCTAGGGGAAGTCTTCGACGCGAGCCCTCGAGAACGAGCGATGATTTTTGACGCGCGCCCCGGTCAGTACAGGAGACGTGTCCCGAAGCGCCGACGGCAGGAGAAGCGGAAATGCCCCGGATCACCCCGAACCTCTGGTTTGACACCGAGAGCAAGGAGGCCGCCGAGTTTTACGTCTCGGTGTTTCCGAACTCGGAGATCACAAACATCTCGTACTTCGGCGAGGCCGGGCCGCGTCCAGCCGGCACCGTGCTGACCGTCGACTTCGTGCTCGACGGCCAGCAGTACACCGCAATCAACGGCGGCCCCGAGTTCACGTTCGACGAGGCGATCTCGCTGCTGATCAACTGCGCCGACCAGGAGGAGGTCGACTACTACTGGACCAAACTTTCCGAGGGCGGCGAGGAGGGCCCGTGCGGATGGCTAAAGGACAGGTACGGCCTGTCCTGGCAGGTCATACCCGCCGCGTTGGCAGAGCTGTTGAGCGACCCGGACCAAGGGCGCGCCCAGCGAGCGATGAAGGCCATGCTCAGCATGAAGAAGCTCGACGTGGCCGCGCTCTACGCTGCCGCCGACAGGTCGGGCGCTGACGTTCTGAAGAACGCTCGTCGATGAGCGCGACAACAACGCTGAGGACCGACGTAGCATGAGCCTCATGCAAGAGGCAGCTGTCGCGGTTGGTGCGGGCGAGCTCGAACACGCCCTCGAGCAATACCGCAGACCCCTGACCGGGTACTGCTATCGGATGCTGGGGTCGCCGTTCGAGGCAGAGGACGCGGTGCAGGAGACGCTGCTCCGGGCATGGCGCGGCTTCGATAACTTCGAGGGCCGCGCTGCGCTGCGTTCGTGGCTTTTCCGCATCGCGACGAACGTCTGCCTCGACATGGTCAAGAGCCGCGAGCGGCGGGCCCTGCCGGTGGACTTCGGGCCGGCGCAGGAGCCGATCGAAGCGAACTTGCACACGCGTCCGGAGGTCACGTGGATCCAGCCGATTCCCGACAGCGCCCTCCTCGCCGCGGCTGATCCCGCCGACACAGCGGTGGCGCACGAGACGATCAGGCTGGCATTCGTGGCGGCGCTTCAACACCTCCCTCCCCGCCAGCGGGCCGTCCTGATCCTCTGCGAGGTGCTGCGCTGGAAAGCCACCGAGGTGGCGGAGCTCCTCGACACGACCGTGGCCTCGGTCAACAGCGCGCTCCAGCGAGCGCGGGCGACGCTCGAGGCGAGCCGCCTCAGCGTCGATGACACGGCAGCCACCATCGACGAAGCCCAGCGGGAGCTCCTGACACGCTACGTCGATGCCTTCCAGCGGTACGACCTCGACGCCCTGACCTCGCTGATCCAGAGGGACGCTAAGCAGTGCATGCCGCCCTACGACATGTGGCTGTCCGGCCGCGACGATATTCTCGCCTGGTGGTTCGGCCCAGGCATCGGGTGTCGCGGCTCGCTGCTCATTCCCACGGTTGGGGCGAATGGCTCGGTGGCGTTCGGCCAGTACAAGCCGAGCGAGTCGGGCAGCGGGCACGACCCGTGGGCGCTGCAGGTCATCGAGATGAAGGATGGCCGCATCGCCGACTTCGTCTTCTTCCTGAACACCGAGCGCCTCTTCCCACTCTTCGGCCTGCCGCCGCACCTCGACCAGTAGTCTGGTCAGACCACGACGTCCTGCAGCCCCATGAATGCGACCAAGTCGCGCAGGTCGTCGGAGGCGCCCCGCAGTCGGACTTGACAGCCGTGCCGGCGCGCGGCTAGCTGGAGCCGCGCCAGCGCGTCGACGGTCACGGCGTTGGTGACCACACCGCAGACGTCGCAGACGGCAATCACCGCGCCGCTTGCCTCGAGCAGCGCGCAAACGCGGTCACAGAGCCCTGGGAGATCACGACCCGCGATCGGGCCCCAGATTGCGAAGCTGATCGTCATGTCTTTCACCTCTAATCAGTTCAGACCGTCGGGACGGCTCGAAGTCATCGCGCGGCCTCGCGAGAGAGGCGCGCCCGATGAGTTTCGCGACCTCATGCGGTCTAGCCGTACATGGTCCATGCCACCGGAACCCACGGCAAGGCGACAGCAGGCCCCCTCCTGCCCGGCGCGACGAGACTCATGTCACGACTGCTTCCTCTCGTCGCGGGACTTTGCGGCATCGCTGGACTGCTCGTGTTCGTCAACCCGCGCTCGGTCGCGACGGCGTTTGGCCGCTTCGACGCGTGGACCTTACTGCCGGCGCTTCTGCTGGTGCTCGTCTTCTATCTCCTACAGGGTCTTCGCTGGCATTTGCTGCTGCGCAATGTCGGCGCGCGGGGACGCATCACCGACAACCAACTCATCAATCTGGCCGGTCAAGCGCTCACTGCGGTGCTTCCACTCGGTGATCTCACGCGCGCAGTGCTCGCCACGAGGTCGTCCGGTGTGGAGTTCGGCGCCACGGCGGCGACGGTCACCATTCAGGAGCTGACGTTCACGCTGCTGGTCGTCGCTGCGGCGGCACCCGGGCTCGCGCACCTGCCAAACGGTGTCGTGTGGATGCTCGCGGTCACGGTGGGAATCATCGCGATCGTCGCGCTGCTTACGGTGCCCCGGTTGTTCGACGTGGCCCGCCGCTCGGCCGCCGCGACGCCCGGCGTGCGCCGGTTCATCGGTGACATCGAGCTGCTGCACGTCGAGGTGCGTCGCCTGCTGGGCCGCCGCGACGTGCTGGCCGGTGCCGTCCTCGACCTCGGACGTGTGTTCTGCGCGAACGCCGCTCTGCTGCTGATACTGCGCGGACTGCACATCGAATCACTCGCCTGGTGGGACGTGGCGCTGGTGCTCGCTGCCTCGTTCGTCGGCGGGGCGTTGAGCCTGCTGCCCGGAGGCATCGGGGCGAATGAAGCGAGCGTCGTCGGCATTCTCGTCATGCTCGGGGTGAATCCCGCCGCCGCGGCGGCTGCTGCCATTCTGCAAAGGGTGTCGCTCACGCTCGTCCCCACCGTCGGAGGCTCGCTCGCATATCTGGTGCTGCGACGCCGCCGCACACTGACCTGTCACACAACGACCCAGCCCCACCGATCGCGCGACGCCTTCCGTACGGTTCCCGGGGCTTCATCCACGCTGGAGAAGCTGCCCGCCGTCTCGGCCTGCTGAGCTGCCGGACGCGGCGACCGATGAATTCTCGTGATGAGCATGAGCATGTGCTTCGCCGCGCTTCGTGGAGGGATCAAGCGCGGCTAGAGCCTGCACGGGCTGTCCCGTCGGAGATAACGTCTCCGGACATGTCTCTTCGCTTGCAGAACATCACTGTCGACTGCGCTGACCCGGAGCGCGTGGCGCAGTTCTGGAGCGAGGCGCTGCAGCTGCCCGTGCACGGGCCCGACGATGGCGAGTGGTGGCTGGAGCCGGGTGGCGACAGCCCGGACATCCTCTTTCTCAGCGTCCCCGAGGCGAAGTCGGTTAAGAACCGCGTGCACATCGATCTGCGTCCCGATGATCAGGACGCCGAGGTCGCCCGATTGACCAACCTCGGCGCGAGGCGGATCGACATCGGGCAGGGCGACGTCACGTGGGTCGTGATGAGCGACCCGGAGGACAACGAATTCTGCGTTTTGCGCCCGAGGTAGGCGCTGGAATGGATGGAGGCGAGAACGCAGACAAGGAGGATGAACGATGGCAACGACGGCGATAAACGCCGAGACGGAGCACCATCGCCGCTTCATCGACGAATACCAGCATCTTTCCCGGCCATTTGGCAGCGGGTCCTTCGGTGCCAAGGCGGAAGCCTTCGCGCGCTTCTTCGGGACGCCCACGTTCCTGATCGGACAGACGTTGATCGTCGGCACGTGGATCGTGCTCAACGCAGCGAAGATCGTCCACTTCGATCTCTACCCGTTCATCCTGCTCAACCTCGCATTCAGCCTCCAGGCGGCCTACGCAGCTCCTTTGATCCTGCTCGCGCAGACCCGCCAGGCCGATCGCGACAAGGCTCACGCCGAGGCGGACGCCAAACACCGCGAGTCAGTGGCGCGCGGCACGCTACGGCGGCAGGAGCTTGCCGAGCGCGGCATCGATCTGCTCAAGGAACTGCTCGACGAGAACACGCAGCTGACGAA
>VBGJ01000134.1 GCA_005880445.1 Chloroflexota bacterium
GTCTTGGTGCTCGGTGCGCCGATGATCGCGGGCTTGATGCGATTGCGCACGCGGTTCACCTTCACGGTGGCGCGCGACACGGCTGCGTGACGTCACCACGCCCGGTGAGGCCGGCCGGGCTTCAGCCGGTGCCGATCGCGCGAAATGCAAAGAGCAGCGTGGCGACGGCACCCCCCACCAGCCACAGTTGCTGCTCGCGGCGCCCGAGACGGCTGCCGACCCACATCGCGAACGGCAGTGTGAGCAGCGTTGCCGCGCCATAGATCCAGTGGAGTGCCTGCGATGGACGTGAGCCGTTGGCGAAGAGCACGATGCCGATCACCACCTGCACGGCCGCCAGTCCCGCGGTGAGGCGCAGGTAGACGCGCACGACGGACAGGATTGCGGGAAGTACGAGCCCCGCGACGGCCGCGACTGCGCCGGCCCCGGCGACGATCGTCACGATGATCCCGAGCCGGTCGTGGATCACCATTCGGCTACCGTAACAACCACGTGCTCGTGCTGGCCTCCGCCTCCGCGAACCTCGGTGCAGCTCGCGCGCAGATGGGACTGTCGCTGGGCTGGCACATCGTCTTTGCGTGCTTGGGAGTCGGCTTTCCCGCTCTCATCCTCCTTGCGGAGTCGCGCGGACTTCACGGTGACGTGGATGCGATGCGACTCGCGCGCCGGTGGGCGAAGGTAGCCGGCGTCCTCTTCGCCGTCGGAGCGGTGTCGGGGACCATCCTGTCGTTCGAGATGGGGCTGCTGTGGCCTGGGCTGATGGGCACCTTCGGCTCGGTGATCGGACTGCCCTTCGCGCTCGAGGGTTTTGCATTCTTCATCGAAGCGATATTCCTTGGCATCTATCTTTATGCGTGGGACCGTCTGTCACCACGGGTGCATCTCGCGAGCGGCATCCCCATCGCGGTCGCGGGTGTCGCATCTGCCTTCTTCGTGGTGACGGCGAATTCGTGGATGAACGATCCACAGGGATTCACCCTCACCGGCGGACGAGTCTCCAATGTGCATCCATTCGTGGCCATCCTGAACCCGGCGACACCGGTGCAGACCGCACACATGATCCTCGCCGCGTTCATGGTCACAGGTTTTGCCGTGGCAGCCGTGTACGCGGTCGCTGTGCTCCGCGGACGGAACGACCGCTACCATCGGGTCGGGCTGCTCCTCCCGCTCGCCGTCGCGGCAGCCCTGACGCCCGCGCAGATCGTCGTCGGCGACATCGCCGCTCGTGAGGTGGCGGACCGGCAGCCGGTGAAGCTCGCCGCCATGGAGGGAATCGCCCACGCCGAGGCCGGCGCCGGTGAGCACATCGGTGGCGTCTTCATCAACGGAAGCCTGCAGTACGCGCTGGTCATCCCACACGCGCTCGCATTTCTTGCCAAAGGTGACGTGAACGCGACGGTCCCCGGCCTCGACAGCGTTCCTGCGCAGGATCGCCCCGAGGCGGTGACGCTGATCCACCTGGCCTTCGACACCATGGTCGCCATCGGATTCCTTCTGCTCGGACTTGGCGCCTGGCTCCTCGGCAGCTGGGTGCGCCGCCGGAGACCGCCGGCGTCGAGATGGTTTCTGCGCGGGGCGGTTCTCGCCGGACCGCTGTCCGTCGTCGCGATGGAGTGCGGCTGGATCACGACCGAAGTCGGACGGCAGCCGTGGATCGTGTACCAGGTGATGCGCGTCTCCGCGGCCGTGAACCCGGCGCCGGGTCTCTATTGGGGTCTGGTGGCGCTCGTGATCGTGTATGCGGTGCTCACCACGGTCACGATCACCGTTCTCCGGCGCATGGCGAGAACGCCGGAGCGCATTCCGTCCGAGCGCGCGACGTGATGCTTGCCAACGTCGTACTCGTGTTCTTGTGGGTGGGGATCACCGCTTACGTCCTCCTCGGCGGCGCCGATTTCGGCGCCGGCTTCTGGGATCTCCTTGCTGGATCGGCGCGTCGCGGTGCCGAGCAGCGACATCGCATCGAGGAGTCGATCGGCCCGGTCTGGGAAGCAAATCACGTCTGGCTCATCTTTGCGCTGGTCGTGGTGTGGACCGGGTTTCCTGCAGTCTTCGCCGCCATAGCATCAACGTTGTACATCCCACTCACGGCGGCCGCGCTCGGCATCATCTTTCGAGGCTCGGCGTTCGCGTTTCGCAAGGCTGAGAGCGAACTGTGGCTACGCCGCATCTTCGGCGCCGCATTCGCGCTCTCGTCCGTGATCACGCCGTTCTTCCTGGGAACGATTGCCGGCGCCATCGCATCGGGGCGGGTGCCGCTGGGCTCGGCCAGTGGCGACGTCATCGGGAGCTGGCTCAACCCGACATCGTTGCTCGGTGGCACGCTCGCGGTCGAGGTCTGCGCCTACCTGGCCGCCGTGTACCTGACCGCGGATTCACGCAGGCACGGCGAGCACGACCTCGCCGGCGCCTTCCGGGTGCGCGCCCTGGCCATGGGCGTGATCACCGGTGTGACCGCGCTCGCGGGGATCGCCGTGCTCCATTCCGACGCGCCCGGCCTCTTCGCCGGCCTGACCGGACGCGGGCTTCCGCTGATCTTCGCCACGTCCGCGTTTGGCATCGCCTCGCTGGCCCTGTTGGCCCTGCGACGGTACGTTGCCGTCCGGATGACGGCTGCCCTGGCCGTAGTGGCCGTGCTCTGGGGCTGGGGCGTCGGCCAGTACCCCGACCTCCTGGTTGGGACGGCCACGGTGACCAGCGCCGCGGCGCCGCCCGACACCTTGGTCGTCCTCGTGATCTCACTGGCGGCGGGATCAGCGATCCTGGTGCCCGCGCTTGTGCTGCTCTACTCGCTCTTCCAGACGGCGCCTCGCACGCGTCGCGGCTCCTGAATCAGTCCGGCCAGTACTGCTCTTCCCGGATCTCCTTGTCGTTGAAGCCGCGGCGCTTCATGATGCCGCGCGCGTTGGCGATCATCCCCGGGTGTCCGCAGAGGAAGACCCCGCCGTACCCGGTGCGCATCTGGAGCTCGTCGGCGTACTTGCGGACGACGTCCTCCACGCGGCCCAGCTCGCCGGTCCAGCCAGGGTCGTCCCACGGGCGGCTCACCGTCGGCACATACGTGAACCAGGGAAACTCGGCGTCCAGCTGCGTCATCTCATCCGCGTAGCCGAGCTCCTCGGAGCGGCTCGCGCCCTGCAGCGCGACGACGGGCGCCGGCGACCACTCACCGGCGCGGGCCCTGTCGGCCAGGGTCCGGAGGAGGCTGACGAACGGCGCGATGCCCGTGACCGTGGCGACGAACATATGGGGCTGCGCCTCCACCGGCGCGTCGCGCAGGAACAGCCCCTTGGTGCGCTTGCGCACCACCATCTCGGCGCCGACGCCGAGCTCGAACAGCGGTTTCGACAGCTCGCCCTCGGGTACCCGTTCGATGAACAGCTCGATCTCCGGCTCGGTCGGCGCAGAGCAGATCGAGTACGGCCGTTCGACGATCCGACCGTCGCGCGGCAGGCCGATCGTCACGTATTGACCGGGCCGGAACGCAAGCTCGATCTCCGGCTTGATCCGGATGACCCACAGGTCGGGGGCGAAGTCGCGCCGGGCCGTGACGGTTGCAGAGGCGTATTTCTCGGAATCGATCATCCCCGCGGTTCAGTCTAGGGGCGTCGTTACGCTCCACGACATGGCGGGCGTGCTCGTGCTCAACGGCGGCGATGAGTTCCACCGAGGCAACGAACCCCAGGACGAAGCCCTCCGCGTCGCCGCATTGGCCGGACCTGCGTACGTGATCGCCACGGCGGCGCGCGACGCTCCGGAAGCCGCGATGCGCACGGCGCAACGGTGGTTCGCGGGCCTCGGGTTGGCGATCACCGAGCTCCGCCTGCGCACGCCGGCCGATGCGCGGTCCGGCGAGATCGCCGCGCAGGCGGCGGACGGAGGGTTCTTCTACATCGTTGGCGGTGACCCCGGACGGGTGGTGCAGGTGCTGCGCGACAGCCTCACCTGGAAGGCGATCGTGTCGGCGTGGTCGGGCGGCGCGGCGCTCGCCGGCTCGTCGGCCGGCGCCATGGCGTTGTGCCGCTGGACGCTGGTGCGGGCGGCCTTCCCCGGCCACACGAGGCGGCGCGCAATGGACGCGCTGGACCTGGTGCCCGACTGCGCCGTCCTCCCCCACTTCGACGCCTTCGGCGAGCGATGGATCCCCTCGGCTCGAGCCGCGCTGGGATCGGAGGCGCTGCTGCTCGGCCTCGATGAGCGGACGGCTGCGGCGTGGTCGGACGGGCGCTGGACGGCCATGGGCCGTGGGCGGGTCACGCTCCTCCGCAGCGACGAGCGACGCGTCTTCGGTCCTGGCGAGCACATCGAAGGCATGCCGGCGCCGCACCTCGCGTAATCCGATCGTAACCCGGCACCGTTTATGTCTATGGAGGAGGTGGAAACCTCATACCAGACACCGGCCAACGACGGAACGCAACGATGACCATACAGGCAGCAATCGACGACATGACCGACGCCGAGCGTCGGGCGGCCCAGGCGGCTCAGCTTCGGCGCATCCGCATTCAACACGTGGCGCGCCTCGAGCGGCTGGTCGAGGTTGTCGAGCTGCGCAACCTTCACCGCGACCGGCAGGTTCCGCCGGAGATGTGGCGCGAGCTGCAAGAGCTGGACAGCTCGTTGCCGGTGCGAGCACCGGCCGCGCTGTGGCGCGCTCGCAACACCGCGCGGCTTCATGACGCGCTCCTGGACTGGGAGGCCGAGCTGCTCGACGAGGTGGCACCCCACCGCGGCGAGTACGACGACACGCGCGACGACTGACTCGCGGCTCGCCGCGCCGGCGGGCTCTGCCACACTCACCGGCTGCGATGAACACCGGCGAGCGCATAGCGCTGATCGAGCGCAACACAGCCGAGATCCTCGGACGCGACGAGCTGCAACCACTCCTCGAATCCGGGACGCCGCTGCAGCACTACATCGGCTTCGAGATCTCTGGGAAGGCGCATCTCGGTACCGGGTTGTTGAGCATGGCCAAGGTGCGCGATCTCATGGCAGCCGGCGTGCGCTGCCGCGTCTTCCTGGCCGATTGGCACACATGGATCAACGACAAGCTCGGAGGCGACCGGGCGCTGATCCGTCGGATCGCGTCCGGCTATTTCGCCGAGGCGATGCGCGCATCGTTGCTCTGCGTCGGTGCTGACCCTGCATCGCTCGAGATCGTTCTCGCCAGTGACTGCCAAGTTGATCTATCCGGCAATGCAGGCGGCAGACATATTCGCGCAGGGCGTACACATCGCGCACGCGGGTATGGACCAGCGCAAGGCGCACGTCATCGCGCGAGATGTCGCGTTGCAGCTTCGCATCGCGCGGCTCGAGGGACCCCAGGGCACAGCGATCAAGCCGGTTGCGCTGCACCACGCGCTCCTGCTCGGGCTGCGCCGCCCGCCGGTGTGGCCCGTCCCGGCCGACGCGGAGCGCGACGTCTACGCGGCGATGAAGATGAGCAAGTCGGATCCGGCGTCGGCGGTGTTCGTGCACGACACGCCCGACGAGATCCGCGACAAGCTGCGCCGTGCGTTCTGTCCGCCGGGCGAGATCGCCTTCAATCCGGTGCTCGATTGGATCGACAAGATCGTGTTCCGCATCGCCGGCGGTCCCCTGCACGTCGAACGCTCCGAGGCGAACGGAGGGCCGGTGACGTTCGACGGCTACGCCGACGTCGTCGACGCATACACCTCAGGATCGCTGCACCCGATGGACGCGAAGGCGGGGCTTGGCGAGCGCCTCATCGATCTGCTCGAACCGGCGCGAGCGCACTTCGCCAAGCCGGAGATCCACGCCATGTTGGAGGAGCTGGACGCCGTCGCCGCGTAGGCCGGTTCTTACAGCAGACCAACGGCGTGCTGCACGCGCTCCAGCGTTGCAGCCGCGACCACACGCGCGCGAGATGCGGACTCGCCGAGCACGCGGCGGAGACCTGCCTCGTCGGCGCGCAGCTCCGCGTAGCGCGTCTGGATCGGCTCGAGGGCGCCTATCAGCACGTCGGCGGTCTCGCTCTTCAGCACACTGTACGGCTTGCTCGAGAAGTGCTCCACCGCGGAGTCCCGGCTCAGGTCGTTCAACGCAGCGTACATGTCGAGCAGGTTCGCGACGCCCGCACCAACCGGCGGACGCACCGCAGGTTCGGCATCCGTCTGCGCGCGCGAGACCTTGCGGCGGATGACGTCGGGCGGGTCGAGCATGAAAATCGCGTGTGCGGGACGCGCCGCTCCGATGCTCTTGCTCATCTTCACCGTGGGATCGTCCAGCCCCATCACGCGGGCGCCGGCGTCGCGGATCAGTGGCGCCGGCACGTGCACGGTCCCCTCCCCGTACATCGAGTTCATCCGCTGGGCGACATCGCGGGAGTACTCGATGTGCTGTCGCTGGTCATCGCCGACGGGAACGAGATCCGCGTCGTAGAGCAGGATGTCGGCGGCCATCAGCGCCGGGTACGTGAACAGCCCCGTTCCCACGCGTTCGCGCCCCTGCGCCTGGCTCCGAGCCTTGAATTGCGTCATGCGCTCGAGCCATCCCATCGGGGTGAGGCACTCCATGATCCATCCCAGCTGGGTGTGCGCGGCGACGTGCGACTGCAGGAAGATCTCGCAGCGCGCCGGGTCGAGCCCGCTGGCAAGGTAGAGAGCGGCGACCTCCAGCGTCTTCGCACGCAGCACCTCGGGATCCTGCGGCACGGTCAGCGCGTGCAGGTCGACGATGCAGAAGTAATTCTCGTAGCGGTCTTGCTCGCGCACCCAGTTCCGCAACGCGCCGAGGTAATTGCCGATGTGCAGGCTACCCGTCGGCTGGATGCCGCTGAGCACGCGCGGTCGCGCCCTCGCAGACGACACCGGGATCGGCGTTTACGCGGTGCGGCGCCGCGGCCGCGGATGCCGCTGCACTCGCGGCGTCCAGCATTCGTGCACGAAGTCTGCAATCTCTTGCGACAGCCGCTCGGGACGGAAGCGCAGCTCCAGGATGTTCGACGCTTCGACGAGACGCGCATTGGGCAGCTCGTCGGCGAGCATGCCCGCGTCCGAGAACGGATGCACCGGGTCACGACGGTGGCCGATGATGAGCGTCGGGGCGGTGAACGTCTTGCGCAGGTCGCGGTGCGGCGCGACGTGCCCGAAGAACAGTCCTTGCAGCAGCGATCCGCTCGGACCGGGTTCCTGGCGCACCACGTCCAGAGCGATGTTGCCCCAGAAGGGAACAAGTCTTCGCGGAATCAAGCGCGCCGCTCTCGACACCCATGCGATCTGGCTCTCAAAAAAATGCAGGGCCACGAGAATCGGCCCGAACGTGATCGCGGATACGACGAGCCCGTTCTCGAGCACCGGCATCTCGATGATCATGCCGCGCACCCGCCGCGGCGCGATCGCCGCCACCTCGAGCGTGATGTTGGCACCGAGAGAGGTGCCGCCGACTACGGCGTCGTCAACGTCGAGGTGGTCCAGCAACGCGACCACATCCGCGGCGAATCCCGCGATGGAGTACTTCCGCATGTCGCGGGGCCGGTCGGAGCGCCCATGCCCGAGCGGATCGAGCGTGACCACGCGTTCACCGCGCTCGGCGAGAAACCGCGCCAGGGGCTCGTCCATGGTCGCCGGCAGCAGCAGACCCGGGGTCAGCACGACCCAGCGGCGGCCCTCGCCGAAGATGGTGTACGCGAGTCGCTGCCCCCGGTGCCGGAACGTTCCTGTCTGGACCTTCACCCCGGATGCGGCGACCACGGGCCGACACTATGCCGCATCTGCAGCCCGTTGGGGAACACGCAACGACCGTCGCTATTCGTTCTCGTACTTGAACGAAAGATTGAGGCGGGTGCGAAAGCGGGCAACCTTGCCCTCCTCCACCGTGAGGTCGAGCTTCACAACCTCCGCCACACGCAGGTCGCGGAGCGACCCCGATGCCGTCTCGATGGCCGCCTGAGCGGCCGCCTCCCATGACTCCGTGCTCGTACCCACCAGCTCCGTGACCCGATACACGCTGTCCGCCATCTTTCGCTCTCCTTGCTTTCTCAACCGAGCAGGACCCTCATTTTGGGCGAGCCGCGCATCGGGCCGCGCGCTGTCACGGATTCGGGCAGCCGATCTCCAGTGCTATCTGGCTGAACGCTCCGTTGGGTCCGAAATCTCCCTGCCAGAACAGGCCACCGCTCTGCTGCTTTGCTCCCTCGTCGAAGCGATACACCTGGGATGCGTATGCGACGGTCGCCTCTGTCGCGGAGAACGTGACGAGGATCGGCTGGTCTGCCGCCCCGCCGTAGTACGCAACGAAGTGGCGCGCAGCGCACCCGGTGGTGCCGGTGAAGCGCTGCGCGGGATCGGCGCCCAACCTCACGCTCACCGAGCGTGAGCTCGCAGCGACGGCCGCGACGCCGTCGAGCTTGATCAGCGCTCCGCCCCTAGGTGCGGTCGCCGCCACATGACCCACGCTGAACGCGACCAGACCTGCGATGAGCGCGGCCGCGACGACGGCACCACCGACGAGAGCAACGAGCGTTGACCGTTTCACGTCGACGTCGGTGCGAGGAGATGCGACGCGCGGATACCCACGCAACCATCTTGCGTCAGGCGACGGAATGCGAGGGTGGAGGACGGCGCCCCGGCCGGCGCCGTCCTCTCACCAAGGGAGGTTTCGCAGTGCTAGGACTGGCGGCCTCGCCGGCGGCTCCACGCGACCAGGGTCGCTCCGCCCGCGATAAGGGCGAGAGCCAGGCCCGTCAGAGCCGCGGCTCCGGTGCCCGGCGTCGAGGTGCTGATGCCGGCCACGCCACTGTTGGGTCCGGATTTCGACGTCGACACACCGGCCGCGCCGCCACTCGGCCCGCCCGAGGAGGTGGTCGTAGTGGTCGTCGTAGTCGTGCACTCAGCGGTACACGTCGAGCTGCTGCCACCCCCGCCGCAGTTTTCGGTGCACGAGCTGCTCGCACCGCCGACGCCACCGGTGCTCGTCGTCGAGCTATTCGTGGGAGCGGGCTTGCACGTCACCCAGAATGTCTTGTGCTTCTGGGGATCCTGGACGAACTGCAGCTTGAAATGGAGGCCCTGCTTGTTGATGGGACTGTCACCGTTGGCGGTTGCAGTCGAGGTCAGAAGGCCGACGTTGATCACGGAAATCACCTGCGTGCCACCGGCCGTCGTGTCGTAGCTCCAGGTCGAGGAGTAGTCCTCCTCCTGGCTGCCAGAGGGAGGCCATCCGTCGATGGTGTACGTGCCGCTGCTGTCGGCCAGGCCGTTGCCCCAAAGGTTGATGTCGGCGCACTTGAGGTGCGGATCCTGCTCGTGCCCCGGGCCGGCCGGCTGACCCACGTTGTCGGTCCAGACATCCCCAGCGTTGTTATCGCCGGCCGACGTGTGGTTGCTGTTGCCGTTGCTGACGCTGTTTCCGTTGCCAGCCGAAGCGCCGGCAACGAACAGCAGGCTGACTCCACCGAGAATCGCGGCAACGCCCAGCCGCAACGACCTGATTGATCGTCTCGAGGCCATAGGACACCTCCCACGCTTCCCCGCCGGGACCTCCCCGCCGGGCTTCCCTGAAGGCCTCCACCATACCCGTGGTGTACCGTTTGATGCACAGAGTTGTGTGACCGCCTAAACCCGGCCGCGCCGAGCGGCTCCGTCGCGCCGGGTCGCGACCGAGGCTCTCGCGGGTACCCTCTGTTACCTTAG
>VBGJ01000033.1 GCA_005880445.1 Chloroflexota bacterium
GGCGGGAGCTGCGCGCCATCGTCGACATCGCCATCGAGCGATGGCAGCAGCCCGACTCATCCATCTGGGAGGTGCGCAGTCAGCGCATGCAATACACGTACAGTAAGCTGATGTGCTGGGTCGCGGTGGACCGCGGCCTGCGCATCGCCGAGCGCTACCGGCTCGAGCACGACTCGGCTCGGTGGAAGGCGGCGCGCCGTGCCATGCACCGGCGCATCACCGCGGAGGGCTTCTCCGAAACCAGAGGTGCGTTCACACAGTATCTGGGGGGTGACGCGCTCGACGCCGCGGTGCTCCGCGTCAGCCAGGTGCGGTTCCTGCGCGATCGCGATCCGCGAGTGCGCAGCACCATCGGGGCGGTGGAGGAGCACCTGGGCAGCGGTGTCCTGGTGCGCCGCTACCGCATGGACGAGAGTGAGGACGGGCTGCGGGGCAGCGACGGCGCATTCTTCATGACATCGTTCTGGCTCGTGGACGCGATCGCGCACACCGGTGACGTGATCGGCGCATCACGCCGCTTCGAGCGGTTGCTCCACTTCGCGTCGCCGCTCGGATTGTTCTCCGAGGAGGTCGATGCGAACACCGGCCAGCTTCTGGGCAACTACCCGCAGGCGTTCACCCACCTGTCGCTGGTGAGCGCCGCCGTCAACATCGAACGCGCGCGCCGCCGCGAGCTGGGGGTGCGAGGGCTCCGCCGATAGTTGCATAAGTATACAACAGGTCTGTATACTCCGGCGGATGGCAACGGCTGACCGGATGCGCGCCGCTGTCGCCGGTGCGACCGGGTACATCGGCATGCAGTGCGCCGCCCTGCTGGCTCACCACCCGGGCATCGAGCTGGTGCGCGTCATGGGGCGCAGTCACGCAGGTTCGCGCCACTGCGACGTGGTGCCAGGCAGCGATGTCGAGCTGTGCATCGAGGACACGCTCGAACCCGACTCCGCGCAGGTGGTGTTCGCCGCCCTGCCCCACACGGTCGCAGCGCAGCACGCGCGTGACTGGCTGTCCACCGGCGCCGTCGTCATCGACATGAGCGCTGACTTCCGGCTGCACGACGCAGCGGCCTACCAGCGCTGGTACGGGCTCGACCATCCCGCGCCGGACCTACTCGGCGAAGCCACGTATGCGCTGGTGGAGCTCGAGCGAGAGGCGCTCAGAGACGCCGATCTCATCGCGGTGCCCGGCTGCTACCCGACCGCGGCGCTGCTCGCCTGCGCGCCGGCGCTCCGCGCCGGGCTGGTCGAACCCGACATCGTCGTCGACGCCAAGAGCGGGGTCAGCGGCGCTGGGCGTTCCCCGCAAATGGGGACCCACTTCTCCGAGGTCAACGAATCGGTGCACGCATACGGCGTTGGCGGACACCGGCACAAGGCCGAGATGGTCGAGCAGCTCGGCCGCGCCGCCGGTGGCGCGGTGCGCCTGACGTTCGTGCCGCATCTCGTCCCCATGACACGCGGAATCCTGGCAACTGCGTATCTCACGCCCCGAGCCGGCGTGACCCAGCACGAGCTCGACGAGGCATACCAATCCTTCTGCGCGGCCAACACGTTTCTCCGCTTGGACCGCTCGCCGCCCGCGACCAAGAGCGTGACGGGGAGCAACCTCGCGGCGATCCACTGCGGCTGGCAGGAGGGGAGGGCGGTGGTCACGGTTGCCATCGACAATCTGGTCAAGGGGGCCGCGGGGCAGGGCGTGCAGGCACTCAACGTGCGCTTCGGTTTCGAGGAGACCGCCGGGCTGGAACGCAGGGCGCTGTGGCCGTGAGTGCCGGGATGGCTGCCGAGGTGCCGGCGGTGCGCGGGGTAGGTGTGTGCGCGCCGCTCGGTTTCCGCGCCGGAGCCGCGGCTGCGAATGTCCGCGGCGATGGAGACATCGAGCGGCTCGACATCGCCGTGATCCGCTCCGATGTGCCGGCCGCGGCAGCCGGTGTCTTCACCCGCAACACAGTGAAGGCCGCTCCGGTCGTGATCTCGCAGTTGACGCTGCGGCGCGGCACACCGATATCCGCGGTTGTCGTCAACTCTGGGAATGCCAATGCCTGCACCGGCGCGCAGGGGTTTCGCGATGCGCTCCGGATGTGTTCGGCGGCCGGCGATGCGCTCGCTCTCGACCCGAGCGAGGTGCTCGTGTGCAGCACCGGCGTCATCGGACGAGCCATGCCCATGGAGCGCGTGCTTGCCGGCATCCGCGCCGCAGCCGCGCTCGACGATGTCTCGGGGGACGCTGTCGCACGCGCGATCATGACCACCGACACGCGCCCGAAGGTTGCCGATGCGACCTTCGGGTGGAACGGTGCTGACTACGTCGTCGGTGGCATGGCAAAGGGAGCAGGCATGCTCCACCCGGACATGGCGACGATGCTCGCGTTCGTCACCACGGACGCACGCGTTACGGCGCCCGCGCTGCAGACGCTGCTGCGGCGCGTCGCCGACGACACGCTGAACTGCGTCTCCGTCGACGGCGACACCTCGCCGAACGACAGTCTGGTCGCGCTGGCCAACGGCGCCGGCGGTGAGACCGTGTTCGAGGAGGGAACGCAGCCGTTTGGGCTTCTCGAAGACGCCGTGCGCGACGTCTGTGACTCGCTGGCGGAGCAGCTCGTGGCGGATGCGGAGGGTGCGCAGCGATACTTTCGGGTGGCTGTGAGTGGAGCAGCCGACGTCGGGCAAGCTCGGCGTGCCGCGCGAATCGTCGCCCAGAGCCCGCTGGTCAAGGCAGCGCTACATGGCGGCGATCCCAACTGGGGACGCATCGTCGCGGCGCTGGGGCGGAGCGGCGCCACGTTCACGCTCGACCGCTGCAGCGTCGGCATCGGAGGCATCACCGTCTTTGCACGGGGAGCCCCCGTGGACGCAGACCTCGATATCGTGCGTACCGCGCTGCTGCAACCACGAGTCGACATTCAGGCCGATCTGGGCGCCGGCGACGCGAGCGGACACGCGTGGGGCTGCGAGCTGACCGACGAGTACGTGCACATCAACGCCGACTACACCACGTAATCCATGGAGAGAACGCCAACGATGCCAGTTGAGACGATCGAGGAGCGCATCCACCGCGCCGAGGTGCTGATCGAGGCGCTGCCCTACATCCGGAAGTTCAGCGGTCACGTCATGGTGATCAAGCTGGGCGGCGCCGTCGATGCTGCGAGCGGCGACGTCGATTCCGTGCTGCAGGACGTCGTGCTGCTGCGGTTCGTGGGCATGCGCCCCGTGCTCGTCCACGGCGGCGGCAAGGAGATCAGCGCGTGGCAGGCGAAGATGGGGATCGAGGCGCGCTTCGTCGATGGTCTGCGCATCACCGACGCTTCCACGATGGAGATCGTCAAGATGGTGCTCACCGGGAAGGTGGGTCCCGACATCGTGGCGCGCATACACCGTCTCGGGGGCAGCGCCATCGGGCTCTCCGGTGAGGACGGCCCCACCCTGCTGGTGCGGCCCCGCATCGGCGATACCGGCGCCGCGTTGGGTTTCGTCGGTGACATCGACCAGGTCAACAGCGAGCCGATCTCCGCGATCCTGGACCAGGGGCGGATCCCGGTCGTCGCCTCCATCGGCCTCGGATACGACGGGCAGGGATACAACGTCAACGCAGACTCGGTCGCCGCGGAGCTGGCAGTGGCGCTGCACGCGACCAAGCTGATCCTGCTCACCGATGTCGAAGGTGTGCGTGACGCCTCGGGAGCGTTGCTCTCCGAGCTCGACCGTGCGGCGGCGCAGCGGCTCATCGACAAGCACGTTGTGGTCGACGGCATGATCCCGAAGGTGCGCGCGGCCATGCGAGCCGTCGAACGCGGCGCCGCCACCCACATCATCGACGGGCGCGTGCCCCACTCGCTTCTGCTCGAGCTGCTGACTGAGCGAGGCGTGGGCACGATGTTCCGCGCGGAGGCCGGGTGAGCACCCCCGTCGCGCTCGGCGCGCTCGCCGGCTTCGACGAGCGCGCTCGCGCGCTCCTGATGAACACGTACGCGCGACAGCCGCTCGCGCTGACCAGCGGTCACGGTGTGTGGGTGACCGACAGCAGCGGCCGCGAGCTGATGGATCTCGTCGCGGGGATCGCCGTCAACGTGCTGGGGCACGCGCATCCCGCGCTCCAGCGCGCGCTCGCGGACCAGGCCGAACGGCTGGTGCACACCAGCAACCTGTACTACACACAGCCGCAGCTCGAGCTCGCCCAACGGCTCGTCGACTCGGCGTTCGCCTCGCGCGTCTTCTTCTGCAACAGCGGCGCAGAGGCGGTCGAGGGCGCGATCAAGCTGGCGCGCAAATGGGGTCGCGTCCACCGCGACGGCGCGCATGTCATCGTGTGCGCACGCGGCGCCTTCCACGGACGCACACTCGGGGCACTCGCGGCGACCGCCAACGCACGCTATCGCGAGCCGTTCGAGCCGCTGCCGCGCGGGTTCGTGCACGTTGCATACAACGACGCCGGCGCCATCGAAGCGGCGATCGACGACGCCACCTGCGCGGTGCTGCTCGAGCCCATCGAAGGCGAGAGCGGCGTGCACCCGCTCGACCAGGGACTGCTGCATGACATCCGCCGCATCTGCGACGAGCGCGACGTCCTGCTGATGCTCGACGAGATCCAGACGGGCATGGGGCGCACCGGCCGGTGGTGGGCGCACCAACACGACGGCATCACGCCCGACGTCATGACCATCGCGAAGGGCCTGGGCGGCGGCGTGCCCATCGGCGCGATTATGGCGGCGCCTCGCGCTGACGTCTTCGAGCCGGGCGACCACGGAAGCACGTTCGGTGGTGGACCACTCGCGTGCGCCGCCGGGTGTGCGGTGATGCAGACGATCGCCGACGAGGGACTCGTCGAGCACGCGGCGGCGATGGGCGACTACCTCGCCGAGTCCGTGTCCGGGCTGGCGCCCTCGGCGCCGATCGATCACATCCGCGGACGCGGATTGATGCTCGGCGTGGGACTCACCATCGACGGAGCGCCGCGTGTGGCGGCGGCCGCCCTCGATGCGGGGCTCATCGTCAACGCCGTCGGCAGCAGGACGCTGCGGCTCGTCCCACCACTCGTGATCACGCGCGACGAGATCGACGAGGCGGTGCGCCGTCTCGGGCGCGCATTTGCAACGGTCGAGGCGACGGCCTGATGGCGACCGCGGCCCGGGCGCTCACCGGCCCGATGAAGTCGGCGCGGCAGCGCGCCGTCCTCGATCTGGTGCGCACGCGCGTCATCCGCACGCAAGAGGAGCTGGTCGAGGCGCTGCACCGGCGCCGGCTGGACGTGACACAGGCCACCGTGAGCCGGGACATCCGCGAGCTCGGGCTGCTGCGGGTTCACGACGCTGAGGGTCCGCGCTACATGGCGCCGGCCGCCGAGCTGGACGCGGAGTCCGCCGAAGACAGGCTGCGCAACGCGCTGCGCGAGCATGTGCGCACCGTCGAGTTCATCGATCTGCTCGGCATCATGCATACGCTGCCCGGGTGCGCGCCGCTCGTCGCGGGTGCGCTCGACGGCGTTCGCCTCGAGGAGATCGCGGGCACCATCGCCGGTGATGACACCGTGCTCGTGGTGACGCGGTCGAGACCGGCGGCGCAGCGGCTCAACATGCGCCTGCGCTCCATGAGCGGACGGGACGAATGACGCGCGAGCGGTGCGTGCTCGCATACAGCGGCGGGTTGGACACGTCGGTGGCGATCCGTTGGCTGATCGAGCATCTCGGTTATGAGGTGATCACCATCACCGCTGACCTCGGTGAGACGCCGGACACTGATTCCGTGGCCCGGCGCGCATTGCAGACCGGCGCCGTGAGCGCGCATGTCGTCGACGCGCGGCGCATCTTCGTCACCGAGTTCTGCTATCCGACGCTCGCCGCCGGTGCGCTGTATGAGGGCGTGTATCCGCTGGCCACGGCGCTTGCACGTCCCCTCATCGCCAAGCTGCTGGTCGATGTGGCGCGCGAGGAAGGGGCGGTGGCGGTGGCGCACGGCTGCACCGGCAAGGGCAACGACCAGGTTCGCTTCGACGTCGCCACCGGCGCGCTTGCGCCCGAGCTCCGGGTGGTGGCCCCGGTGCGCGACTGGGACATGGGCCGGCCGCAGGAGATCGAATATGCCGCGCGACACGGCATCGACGTGCCTGCCACGGTGGAGTCGCCCTACTCCATCGATGCGAACCTCTGGGGGCGAAGCATCGAATCCGGCGTGCTCGAGGATCCGTGGACCGCTCCGCGCAGCGACGTGTTCGTGTGGACCACGGATCCAAGCACGACCGATCGCGGCGGTACCGAGGTGACCATCTCGTTTGCATCCGGGATCCCGACGGAGCTCGACGGCGAGGCGCTGCCACCGGAGGAGCTGGTGGCCGTGCTGAACACGCGTGCCGGGGCGCACGGTGTCGGACGCATCGATCACGTGGAGAACCGCCTGGTCGGCATCAAGTCGCGCGAGATCTACGAGGCCCCGGCGGCGACCGTGCTTCATGCCGCGCACGCCGCACTCGAGGCGGTGACGCTGACACGAGATGTGGCGCAGTTCAAGCGGGCGGTCGCCGACGAGTGGGCGCGCCTCGTCTACGACGGGCTCTGGTTCGGCGCGCTGCGCACCGCCCTTGCCGAGTTCGTCACGGCGACGCAGCATCACGTCACCGGCGACGTACGCGTGACTCTCGCGCGCGGCGCGGTGTCGATTGCCGGCCGCCGCGCCGACCGCTCGCTCTACCGGCCCGAGCTGGCCACCTACGACCGCGCGCTCGACAGCTTCGATCATTCCGCCGCGCGAGGGTTCATCGAGCTGTTCGGTCTTCCGCTGCGGACGCAGACGAGCATCCAGGGAGCGCTCGAGGACGAGGCGCCGCTGCAGGTCGAGCGGCGCGCCTTACGCCGCGATGGGTGAAGGCGGCAAGCACCCACGGCGGGGCAAGGTGTGGTCCGCGCGGCTGGGGGCGGTGACGTCTCCAGCGATCGAGGGCTACACGTCCTCACTCGACATCGATCGCCGGCTGTATGCGGAGGATGTCGCCGGATCGATCGCGCACGCGCGCATGCTGCGCGACGCCGGTCTGATCAACCGTGAGCAGCATCAGGCAATCGAGCAAGGACTGATGCGGATCCTCGGCGAATTCGAGAGCAATGCCTTCGTGTTCGACGGAGCGGACGAAGACATCCACATGGCGGTGGAGCGACGCCTGCACGAGATTGCCGGGGCGGTTGCGGGACGGCTGCACACGGGACGGAGCCGCAACGATCAGGTCGCCACCGACCTTCGCCTCTACGCGCTGAGCGCCTGCCTGGCTCTGGTGAGGGCAGCGACCGACCTGCAGGACGCCCTCGTGTGGCGTGCGCAGGAACATCACCGTACGGTGATGCCCGCGTACACGCATGGCCAGCGGGCGCAGCCCGTCTCGCTCGCGCATCACCTGCTCGCATACGTCGAGATGCTGCAGCGTGACATCGGCCGGCTGCTCGATGCCCGTCGCCGCTCCGATGTCCTGCCCCTCGGCAGCGGGGCGGTGGCAGGGTCGACGCTGTCGCTCGACCGCCGCGCCGTTGCGACCGAGCTCGGCTTCTCGGAGATCAGCGCCAACAGCATCGATGCGGTATCGGATCGCGATTTCGCGGTCGAGGTCACCGCGGCGTGCGCTCTGCTGATGGTGCACTGTTCACGCCTCAGCGAAGAGCTCGTGTGGTGGGCCTCATCCGAGTTCGGGTTCGCCGAGCTTCCCGACACGCACGCGACCGGGTCGTCGCTGATGCCGCAGAAGAAGAATCCCGATGCCGCCGAGCTGGCCCGCGGGCGCACGGCGCGTGTCGTGGGCGACGTCGTGACGCTGATGACGCTGCTCAAGGGTCTGCCCCTCGCATACAACCGCGACCTTCAAGAGGACAAGCGCGCGCTGTTCGATGCCGTCGACACGGCCGCTGCGACGCTCGCCGTCCTGACCGAGCTCGTTCAGGCGGTGCGCTTCAACACGGATGCGATGCGCGCCGCCGCGGCGGATCCAGCGCTGCTGGCGACCGACATCGCCGAATACCTGGTGGAGAGGGGCGTACCGTTTCGTGAGGCGCACGAGATCGTCGGGTCGCAGGTGCGCCGGGTTGCAGAAGAACGGCGAACGCTGCGCGACCTCTCGGTGGCCGAGTGGCGGGAGGCATGCTCAGCGGCCGGCGACGACATCGTGGAGCTGTTCGACGTCGACTCGGCGCTGCACCGGCGCAACCTGCTCGGCGGTCCCGGCCCGCGGTCCGTGTCGCACCAGATCGGGCGCGCCATCGACGTGATCGAGGCCACGCGTCGCGCGGTCGATGACCTGGCAGCGAGGCCTATTCTGGAGCGATGACCCCCCGCCCATTGCTGATCGTGGGCGACGTGCAGGGGGATGTCGACCGGCTGCGCGAGGCGTTGCAGCCGTATCCCGAGGACGATGTCGACACCATCTTCCTGGGAGACTTCTTTCAGGGCGGGGAACCGGGTGCGGCCGGCGGAGCTGCGTCGGCACGCCTCGCTCGTGCGCGGCGAAACTCGCGTTCCGTCATCGGCAACCACGATCTGTTCCTGCTGGTCGTGCTCGAGCGATCTCGTGGCGTTGCCGGCACCCTGGAATGGCGCGCGCGTGACGGCGGCTCGATCGAAGACGTGTGGCTGAGCCGCCGTGGCGACTGGGCCGATCTTCGCGCCGTGGCCGATGACGGCGATCTCGAGGCGTGGTTGCGCTCGCTGCCCTTCATGTACCTGCTCGAGGACGGCACGCTGGTGCAGCACACCGACGACGACCGCTACGCGGACCTGGGCGGCACCGTCGACGAGGTCAACGCGCAGGAGCAGTCGTGGCTCGCGAAGCCGGGTGGTGTGCTGACGGCGCTCCGGTACACGATCGGCCGCCATGCGTTCGACGATGAAGCGCGGCTCGACGAGTATTTGCGCCACTTCGGCGCGCGTCGGCTGGTGCACGGCCACACACCACACTTCGCGGCCCAGCCGGTGGCCTTGCATGGCGGACGCGTAATGGGCTTCGACGGCCGTTTCTCACGGTACTGGTCACGCGGCTCGGGTGACGAATCCGGCCCCATCGGCGCCACGGTGGCGCTGCTGCCGCCGGTGACCGGCACGTAGCCGGGTCGTTCGTCAGCCGGCGATGAGGTCGAGGACCGGTTGCGACCCCACCAGCGCCGGGCCATCCGTCTTGGTGCGTCGCAGCAGTCGGGTGATCAACGCGGGCTCTACCGGGCCGCAGTAGTGGTAGCCCTGCGCCAGCGAGCAGCCCAGGAGCTGCAGGCGCTCCGCCTGTTCCGATGTCTCGACACCCTCGGCGACCAAGCTGAGCCCCAGCGTCTTTCCCATCCGGATGATGGCTTGCGCGAACGCCGTGTGTCGTGGATCGTCGGCGACGTGGTCGACAAATGACTTGTCGATCTTGAGAACGTCGACGGGCAACTCTTGCAGTGCAGCGAGCGATGAGTAGCCGGTGCCGAAATCGTCGATTGCGATGCGGACACCGAGCGAGCGGAGCTCGTGCAGCCGCTCGACCACGAGATCAGGGTCCTCGACCATGAAGCTCTCCGTGATCTCGAGCACCAGACGTGACGGATGCAACCCGCTTCGTGCCAGGCACCGCCAGACTTCGGAAACGAAGCTCGCCGCGCGAAGCTGCACCGGCGACACGTTGACGCTGACGGTGAACCCGGTCTGATCCGGGAACATCATCTGCCACTCGTGGCATCGACGGCACGCCTCCTCCATCACATGCAGGCCGATCTCGTCGATCACCCCGGCTTCCTCTGCAATGCCGATGAATTCTTCGGGCAGCATGAGGCCCCACCGCGGATGGTTCCATCGCGCGAGCGCCTCGACGCCGACCGGAGTGCGGGTCGCCACGTCGAACACGGGCTGATAGTGCACCACGAGCTCGCGCCGCTCCAGCGCATGCTCGAGGTCCGTCCTCACCTCGAGACGGCGCGTCGCCGCCTCCTGCATCCCAGGCTCGAACACCTCGAAGGTGCCCTTGCCGCGTCGCTTGGCGCGGTACATGGCGACGTCGGCGCGAAGCAGCAGCTCCTCGGCGCTGATCGCCGACGTGGTGTTGGCGACACCGATGCTCGCGCGAATCGCGACTTCGCGTGAGGCGACGATGTAGTGCGGTCGAAGCACGGCGACCAGACGCTCCGCGATGGCCATCACCTCATGCGGTTCGGCATCGTTCTCGAGCAGAACGGCAAAGTCGTCACCGCCGAAGCGTGCCGCGGTGTCCGACGGACGCAACACGGTGCGGATGCGGTCGGCGACCTGCCGCAGCAGATCGTCTCCGGCCGCGTACCCGAGACTGTCATTGACCATCTTGAAGTCATCCACGTCGAGGAACACCACGGCGAGCGGCTCGTCGCGCTGCTCGAGGCGGGTCAATGCGTGTTCGAGACGGTCGCTGAACAGCGTGCGGTTGGCGAGCCCGGTGAGCCCGTCGTGGAGCATCTGGTTGCGGAGGTTATGGTCGAGGCGCGTGTTCTCCAGAGCGACGCTCGCCTGTGCCGCGAAGGTCTCGAGCAGCGCGAGGTCGTCCGCGCCGAATGTGGCGACGTCGCTGAGGCGGTTGCCCACCGCGAGCATGCCCAGGAGTGCGCCGCCGGCATGCAGGGGCGTGGCCATCGCATCGCGCAGGCGATGCTCTTCCAGCCATGCCTGCTGCTGCGCTCCAGATCGCGATGGTGTGGCGACGAACCCAGGCCGCGCCTCGTCGAGCACCGGCAGGAAGGTCTCGACGAGCTCGATCGACAGCGGGCGCTGCTCTTGTGTGCACGCGCCTGCGCGCACGACGATCGACACGGCCTGATCGGATCCGGTCACAGTGGGGAGCAGCGTGGCTTCGGCCATCTCCGCGCGAAAGACGGTGCACAGCTGACCCAGAAGCTCCGCGATCGCGCTGTCGGAGCTTGCGGATCGATGCAGCAGGTCACTCGACTGATAGAGGTGTTGCACTCGCTGGCGCTTCTCATGCTCCCGGGTATACAGCGTGTACGCGGTGGACAGCGTGGCGATCGGCACCAGCAGCAGTAGAATCTCAGCAGCGTCACGCGATACGGCGGCGACCACCTCGATGCCGAGGCTCGCGTTGACCAAGCCACCGATCAACGTGATGACGGCCGGCTGCAGCCACTGACGGCGCTTGAGCGAGTCCTCAGCGAGCGAGATCACCATCGCGCTGAGCACGAAGCTCAGCAGACAACCCGCTGCGACGACGATCAGCACCCACACCCAGGTGACGGGCGTGGTCAGCTGGTGGCTCGGCAGCACGTTGTGGAACAGCACAGAGATGAGCTCGGCCTCGAGAGCGAAGCTGGCCAGGTTGAAGATGAGCTTGACGGGCGGGTGCCTGCGGATCAGGCCGAGCCCGATCGCGGCCGCGATCACCCTGGCCAGCACCAGCTCGTTCGGTGTGACGAAGAACAGACCGACGACCAGCGGGATCTCACTCAGCGAGTACGACTGCGCATTGTTTCGAAAGTGAATGTAGACACGCCACGACTCGGTGGCGCAGAACGCGGCGGCTAGCAGCAGAAACGACACGTGCACTGCGCCCCACGACTGTGGGAGCTGGTTGACGCCGAAGACGAACAACGCCACGGCTGCGGTGGAAAGGACCACATTGAAGAGCCAGATGTCGACGGACCGGTCCCACCTGCGCAGCCACCCGGCCGAGGTAAGCGGTCGCGCGCGCATCACAGCGAGCATCGTCGTGTCAGCTCCAAGTGTCATCCGACCATGCGGCGCCGGACCATGCAGCGCCGGACCATGCAGCGCCGGACCAGGCGGCGCCCGACCACCCCGCACCCGACCATCCGGCACCAGACCAAGCGGCACCCGACCATGCGGCGCCCGACCATGCTGCGCCGGACCACGCCGCACCGTTGAATGTGCCTCCGGCCCACGCGGTGCCGGAGAGCGCGGCCTGCGCCATGGCCGCGGAGTCCCACGCGTTGCCGAAGATGTCCTGCTCGCCGGTCAGAGCCACGCCGTTGGTGTCGACGACGTGGAGGCCGCCCCGCGTCGCCTCGAGGGTGCCCAGCCCGGTCGATCTGACGAATGTCTGAGCGGGACCATCTGCGCCTGACGCGAGGGCCGTGCGAACGTTGATCTCGCCGGCACCCTGCGCCGCGGTGGGCGCGTTCGCCAGCGGTGACGCGGACTGCATCAGCGCTTGCTTGACCTGGTCCGGTGTCATGTTCTGCGCGTCGAGGAGCAGCGCGGCGGCGCCGGACACGACAGCGGCTGCCTGCGACGTGCCTGAGCCGAGAAAGTAGCGTCCGGCCACCGTCGCGGTCGAGCCGTATTTCTGATCGATGGTGGAGCCGGCGACGCGAAGGCTCTCGATGTGCACGCCCGGCGCCAGCACGTCGGGATTGCGCACGCCGTCGCCGTAGCTCGAGAAGCCGGCAACGGTGTCATCGGATGTGGCGTCGCTTCGGTTCGTCGAGGCGGCGCCGACCGCAATCACGTACGGGTCGTACGCCGGGTCCGTGAGCCCGTTGGCGCCGGTGCCCTGGTTGCCTGCGGCTGCGACCACTACGATGCCGCTCTGCCATGCGACCTCGGTCGCGAACGCGAGCGGATCGAGCTCATAGGACTGCTGGCTGGTGGTGCCGTACGAGAGATTGAGCACCCGAATGTTGAGCCCCGGGTCGTCGCGGTGCTGCACCACCCAGTCGATGGCCGCGATCACCTGCGAGACATCTGCGACGCCATTCGCGTCACCGATCTTCACGCTGACGATGTGTGCGTCTGGCGCAACCCCGACGAAGTCGCGGGTGTCGCCTGCGTACCGGGAGTTCCCGTTGCCTTGTGAAGATCCGCTCTGTGCATTGAACTTGTCGTTCCCCGCGATGATCCCCGCCATGAAGGTGCCGTGACCATCCCCATCGCGGTGTGTGACGGTGGACGACTGCGAGTCGAACGAGACGTCGAGCCCGTTGATCACATGACCACGTCCTCTGAGACCCTGGACCCGCGAGACACCGGTGTCGATCAACGCGACGCCGACACCCTGTCCGGTGTATCCCTGCGACCACGCGACTTGCGCACCGATCGCCTGGGTCGTGTTGTACAGGGAGCCGGTGTCGGCCGTCGGGTCGTAGGTGCCATCCGACGCCGGCGCGAGCGCTCCGTCGGGAGTGACGGCAGCGACGCAGGGTGCGGAGCGCAAGGTCGCGACGGCACCCGATGGCACGGTCGCGGCACCACCACCGAGGATGTCGAGCGTGCGGGTCATGCGGCCGCCGCGAGAGGTCACAGCGTCTGCCACCGCCGACGTGCAGGCGGGGCTCTGCCCGCGCACGACCACGGGGATCATCGCCCCGCCCGGGCTCGCGGCTGCCACCGACACCGGTGCGGCGACGGCAGCGCTGACAGCGGTGAGCATGACCGCTCCCCACCGGCGCAGCCGACCGTCATCGACGGTGCCATTCCCCCCAGTCAGTCCCATCCGGTTCCCCGTGCCGTCACCTGACGAACCCCCGAAATGCATACCCCGGTCTCCGCGCGACCGGCCTTCGAATGAAGGCTTTGTTCGTTATAGGTCACGCGTCGAATGCGTCGATGACGCCAAAGCGACGCACGGATCAAGACTTGTCAATGGCCGTGGGATTGCCCGACGCACCTCGTATGGGTTGTGCGCGACCGGTCGCGGACCTAGACCCCTGGGTCGCCGTTGTGACGGTCGGTTACCGGCCGCCGTGCAGCCGGCGCATGGCCTCGTCGACGCTGAACCGTGCCGCGCAGGTGGGGCATTCGAGCTCCGTGGCGAACGGTTCGTCCTCGGGTGGCAGCATCTCGAGACCGCACACCGGGCATCGCAGCACCGCGCTCTCGGAGGACGTGACTCGGCGCATCTCGCGCGCCGCGGCCGCGACGTCGACGGCGACGCCTTGGCAGGCGACGCACACGTAGGTCGCAGCCACCGCGCCATGCCGCACGTACCGCCCGGAGCGATCGACGATCATCGGGGCGTTCAGCGCTTCGAACAGGCCGTCAGGGCAGCCGTTCGGGCATTGGAGGTCGAGCCTGCCGGTCACCACCTCATGGTGCCAGGCGCGACGGTCAGGCGCGTGCGAGCAGGGAGGTCAGGCGCGCGATGGGCGGTTCCTGGCCCGCGGTCACGTACGCCGTGACCACCAGGGAAAGGAGCAGGACCTTGAGAGCCTGGTACAGCTCCCGCGGCGACTGCTGCAGCACGAGTCCGGAGAGTGCGATGCCGTCGATCGCACCGGCGATCGCGCCTGCGAGATCACGCGGCGGCACCACCGAGTACGCGGGGAGGCGGCCGAGCACGCGACGCACCTCGGCCTCGATCTCGTCTATGAAGTGCGCCCACATCTGGGCGCAGCGGACGCGGAGTGCCGGACTGCTGAGTCCGAGGTTGTAGAGATCGAACAGCAGGCGGAAGAACTCCGGCTGCTGCGAGCAGCGCTCGGCGGCATGATCCAGCGCGGCCACGATGCGCTCGATGGGATCCTCGATGTCCGCCACGGCGAGCTTCCAGTCCTGGATCATCTCGTGCTCCATGCGGACCACGACCTCCAGGAGGAGCTCCTGCTTCGACTCGAAGTAGTAGTGGAGCAGGCCGGGCGCGACCCCCGCCTCGCGCGCCACATCCTTCAGTGACGTCTCTCCATAGCCCTGACGGGCCAACACGTCGGCCGCGGCCCGGACGATCTGGCCCCGCCTTCCTGGGTCGTCGACCGCCGGGCCATCGGACTGCAACGAGGCCGCGTTCTCCGGGCTGCCGATCAAGGTTCGCTCCTGCACGGTTGCTTTCCCCACGGCAATCGTAGCCGTTTCAGCGGTCGATCAACCTCAGGGTGATCGCCGGCCGGTCGACCAGCTCCCGGAACCTCGAGACCACCACGCGGAGCAGGTTCACGCCGAGCCTGGGATGGCGGACCAGAAGCTCTTCGAGGCCGTTGTTCGGCAGCACGAGGCATCGCAGCGGGGTCTCCGCCTCGACGGTCGCCGACCGCATGCCGTCGCCGAGCACCGCCAGCTCGCCGAAGAAGTCGCCGGGGCCAAGCTCGGCGACCCGCCGGCCGTCCGCCACGACCCCGGCCCGGCCCCGCGCGATCACATAGAACTCCGAGCCGCGCAGGCCTTCGAGCGTGATCCGGTGTCCGGCGTTGAAGCTCTGTTCGTCGAAAGCGCCAAGGATCCCCGCCACGTCGGCGCGGTCGATCGCAGAAAAAAGCGGGGCACCGGCCACCGCCTGAATGATCTCGTCGGGGTGGCTCCGTTCCGGTGGAGTCGTGTCCCCGTTCGCTCGGTGCTTGAATGCCAGCATGGGTCACCTCCTTGGTCGACTGACCAACCATCATGCTAGTTGGCCGACCGACCAAGTGTCAAGGCAAGTGCGCCCAAGAGGCTTCGCTCCTCGCCGAGGGAACCCAGGGTGATGCGCGGCACCGGCTGAAGATAGAGGTGGGACTCGACTGTGGCCAGGAGGACCGGGCCAAATCGGTGCCACGCGGCGCACACGCCGCCACCGAAGATGACGGCATCGGGGTCGTGGAGCGCCACGGCGTTCACCGCGCCCAGGCCGAGCCACCGTCCGACGTCGGCCCATGCCGCCGGGTCGTCGAGCGCGCTGGCGTCCACGCCGAAGCGGCGCTCGATGGCGAGCCCGCTGGCGAGGGCCTCGAGACAGCCGTGGCCCCCGCAGTGGCAGGGCGGTCCGCCGGCCCATTCCGGCCAGAGCACCTGGTGGCCGCCCTCGGTGTCGTGCCGGCCGGTGACCAGCTCGCCGTCGCGGACCACTCCGGTGCCGATGCCGGTGGAGACGGTGAAATAGACGACCGTGCGCAGTCCGCTGGCCGCACCCGACCGGGCCTCCGCGACGGCCGCGCAATTCGCGTCGTTCTCCACGGTGACGGCGCACCGGTACCGCTCTCCGAGCTCCGAGCGGAGCTGGAGCCCGTGCCAGGCGACGGGCATGCCGGGTGGCTCGAGGAGGGCACCACCGGCCCGGTCGAACGGCCCCGGCGCGGAGATGCCGATCGCCTCGGGTGGTTGGCCGCCGGTCGCCTCGTCGATCAGGGAGGTGAGTGCCCACACCGGGCCCGCGCGAGGAGTCGGGCGGCGCACGATGGTGCCAATCCGCCCGTCGACGGCGACCGCGGCCGCGAGCTTGGTCCCGCCGATGTCGAGGAGCGCGATCACGCTTCGATCATGCCGTGCCGCCACCTACACTCGCGCCGATGCTGCTCGCCGTCGACGTCGGCAACACGAACATCGTCATCGGTGTCTTCGACGGCGAGCGTCTGGCGGCGGACTTCCGGCTGCACACAGACGACCGAGCCACGGGCGACGAGCTGGGGCTCGTGATCACCAACCTGATCGCGCACGAGGATGTCAGGCCAGCCGCCATCGATGCAGTTGTGGTCGGCAGCGTGGTGCCCGCGCTGCGGCGCTCGGTCGAGCTCCTGGCGCAGCGTTATTTCGGCCGCCGGCCGATGATCGTGGGACCGGGCACGCGCACCGGCATTCGCATCCACTACGACGATCCGCGCCAGGTGGGCGCGGACCGCATCGCCAACGCGGTCGCCGCGCGGCATCTCTACGGCGTCCCGGCGGTGCTCGTCGACTTCGGCACGGCCACCACGTTCGACGCCATCGGCGAAGACGGCGACTATCTCGGCGGCGCGATCGCCCCCGGTATCCAGGTCAGCCACGATGCGCTCGTCAGCCACGCCGCGCTGCTGCCACGAGTCGAGCTGGTCGCTCCACCGCATGCAGTCGGGCACAACACGACCGCGAGCCTGCAGTCGGGCCTCGTGTTCGGCTACGCGGGGCTGGTCGAAGGGCTGGTGGCGCGATTCCGCGCCGAGATCGGTGAGCACGCGAAGGTGATCGCCACCGGGGGCGTGGTCGAGGACCTCGCACGGCTGCTCGACGTGATCGATGTCGTCGATGAGCGCCTCACGCTCACGGGTCTGCGGCTGATCCACGAGCAGAATGTCTGACGCTGCGATCGCGCCCCTCTAAGATCGTCATCGTGACATCCGTCGCAACTGTGAACCGTCCACTGCGCATCGGTGATCTCGAGCTGTCCTCGCCGGTGCTGGTCGCACCGATGGTGGGCATCACCGACGCGCCGACACGCGCGCTGGTGCGTGAGCTCGGAGCCGGGCTTGTGTCCAGCGAGATGGTGCCGGCCGACGCCGTGGTACGGGCGCCGGAGGCAGTGCGCGCGCTGCTCGACTTTCCGCAGGACACGCATCCCGTCGCAGCGCAGCTCGTCGGCGCGGATCCCGCCGTCATGGCCGATGCCGCGCAGTTGTGCACCGCGCGCGGCGCCGCCGCCATCGATGTCAACCTCGGGTGTCCCGTGCCGCGCGTCGTCAACAGAGGTAGCGGGGCTGCGCTTGCACGGGACGTGCGCGCGACCGTGCGTGTGCTCGCTGTGTTGGTCGCTGCGGTGCGCGTGCCGGTGACGGTGAAGATGCGGCTCGGCTGGGATCACCACAGCATCAACGCGCCCGAGCTGGCCCGAGCGCTCCAGGACATCGGCGTGGCCGCGGTCACCGTGCACGGCAGGACCCGCTGTCAAAAGTATCTCGGCAGCGCCGACTGGCGTGAGATCGCGCGCGTCAAGGAGGCCGTCGACATCCCGGTGCTGGGCAGCGGCGATGTCGGCGATGCGCGCGTTGCGCGTCTGCGCATCCGCAGCGGCATGGTGGACGGTGTCGTCATCGCGCGCGGCATGTTGGGGAACTTCTGGTTCGTACGCCAGACCGTGCACCACATCGCAACTGGCGAGATGCTGCCCGATCTCAACTTTGCGTCGCGCATCCATCTTGCCCGCCGTCACCTGGACATGCTGTGCGCATACCACGGCGAAGGTCGGGCGCTGCGCACGGGTCGCAAGTACGTGGCGTGGACCATAAAGGGCTGCAATGGCGCAGCGCGGCTGCGGGCCATGGTGCAACAGCTGGACACTCGAGAACGTCTCGACGAGCTGTTCGACCAGGCGCTGCGCGCCGGGCTGGGCCCAGAGGGCTGGTTCCGGCCGGCGTTCACCAGTGGTGAGGGCTGAGCCCGCCAAACAAAAAGGGCGCCCCTGGAGACCAGAGACGCCCCGAGAGGGGGGGCAATGAGTCCGGGGTCACAAAGACCTCCGTGACCCTGGATGATAACGCAGACATCAGATCGGGTCAACAAGAACACATCGTTTCGTGACCGCCACGTCGGGGGAACCTCACCTATACTCCGCTACTCCTCGGGCAGGCCCACAGGGCCGCCCCCGGTATTTAGAGGTACGAGTTTCGAATCACCATGGACAAGCCTGTCCTGCTCACCAAGGACGGCATCGCCAAGCTGGAGCGCGAGCTGGACGAGCTGCGCACGGTCCGGCGATCCGAAGTGGCTGAGCGCATCAAATACGCCAAGGACTTCGGCGACATCTCCGAGAACGCGGAGTACGAGGACGCCAAGAACGAGCAGGGGATGCTCGAGGGTCGCATCCTGGTGCTCGAAAACATGCTGCGCAACGCGGTGGTCATCGAGGAAGCCCCGAACGGCGGCGTCGTCGGGGTCGGCTCGGTGGTCGACGTGAAGGACGAGTTCGGCAAGCAGAGCTTCACCATCGTCGGGCCCGCCGAGGTTGACGTCGCCCAGGGACGGATCTCCATGGAGTCGCCGGTGGGCAAGGCGCTCCTCGGGCACAAGGTGGGCGAGGAGGTCGAGGTCCAGAGCCCCGGCGGCGCCCGCCGCATGAAGATCGTCAAGGTCCAGTAGCCGGTCTCGCCGCCGCGGGCGGGTTCAGCCGGGCTTTCGCGAAGATAGGGCGCCATGCCCGCGGATGAGCTCTTTGCCGAACGGCTGCGCAAGGTCGAGCAGCTCGCGGCCCGGGGCATTCCGTCGTATGGCGTCGATTTCAGACCGACGGCCACGATGACGCGGGCACGGGCCCTGCTCGACGTGCACGAGCGAGAGCATCCGCCGGAGGTCGGCGAGCCGGTCGTCGGACCCGAGGTCGCGGTAGCAGGGCGCGTCATGCAGCTCCGTCCGCAGGGCGGGGTGTGCTTCGCGCATCTCCAGGACGAGACCGGGAGGCTGCAGGTGTGGCTTCGTGAAGACCGGCTCGGCGACGCGACGTACGACGTGGTGCGCTCGCTGGACCTGGGTGACATCGTCGGCGTGTCGGGCCACGTGACCCGCACTCGGCGCGGTGAGCCCAGCGTGCTCGCCGATTCGATGACGTTGCTGGTCAAGGCGTTGCGCCAGCCTCCGGAGAAATTTCACGGTCTGCAGGACCTGGAGACGCGGTATCGCAAGCGATATCTCGATCTCCTGAGCAGCGGAGCGCAGCGCCGCCACTTCGCGACGCGCACCGCCACCATCCGCGCGCTTCGCGCGAGCCTCGACAGCCGTGGGTTCATGGAGGTCGAGACGCCGATCCTGCAACCGATCGCCGGCGGCGGAGCCGCTGTTCCCTTTGTCGCCCACTGGAACGCGCTGCACACCGACGTCTATCTTCGCATCGCCATCGAGCTGCACCTGAAGCGCCTGCTCGTCGGCGGGTACGCGCGCGTGTACGAGATCGGCCGGGTGTTTCGCAACGAGGGCCTGTCACCGAAGCACAACCCGGAGTTCACCATGCTCGAGGCGTACCAGGCGTACGCGACATACGACGACATGCGCGCGCTAACTGAGGCACTCATCGTCGTCGGCGGGCGCAGCCTCGACCTCCATCCGCCGTACGCCGTGACGCGCATGGCCGACCTGGTGCACGAGCGCTGCGGCGTCGACGTGCTGGACCGGTGGGACGACATGCAGCAGGCGGCCGCCGACCTGAACGTCGAGGTGCCGGCTGATCACGGCCCGGGCGCGACTCTCCTCGAGATCTATGAGCAGAGGGTCGAGCCCGAGCTGTGGGCGCCGACGTTCGTGCTCGACTACCCGGCGGACGTGTCGCCGCTCGCGCGCCGGCGCGTGGATGATCCGCGTTTCGTGGAACGCTTCGAGCTCATCGTCGCGGGTCGCGAGCTCGCCAACGCGTTCAGCGAGCTCAACGACCCCGTCGACCAGCGGCGGCGCTTCGAGGAGCAGGCGCAGCTGCGCGCCGCGGGCGCGGCCGAGATCCCGCCCATCGACGAGGACTTCCTCGAGGCGATCGAGGTCGGCATGCCGCCCGCCGGCGGGCTCGGGGTCGGCGTCGACCGGCTGGTGATGGTGCTCACCGGCAAGATGAGCATCCGCGATGTGCTGCTCTTTCCGACGATGCGGCCGCAGCACCGCAGCGTCGCCGCCGCGGCCCACGACTATGGGCACCACGAATCACCGAGCGAGCGCGCGGAGGATCCCTGATGCTGTCCCTCCAGCGCATCCGGGACGATCCCGAGGCGGTGCGCGAGGGCGCGCGTCGTAAGGGAGAGGCGGCGCCCGTCGACGAGATCCTCCGCCACGACGGAGAGGCGCGCCGGCTCCGCGCCGCGGTGGAAGCGGACCGCGCCGAGCAGAGGCGCGCATCGGCGCAGATCCACGGGGCGCCCACCGACGACCAGCGCACGCAGCTCAACGCACTGAAGCGCCGCATCCAGGAAGGTGAGGGACGGCTCGGCGAGCTCGACGCGCGCATCGAGGCGCTGCTTCTCGAGGTGCCGAACGTGCCGCACGAGAGCGTTCCGGTCGGCGAGGACGAGCGCGACAACGTGGTGGTGCGCACGTGGGGCGAACGACCGGCATTTGCGTTTCCCCCGCTGACGCACTACGAGATCGGCGCCCGGCTCGCCATCTTCGATTTCGAGCGTGCCGCAAAGCTCACGGGATCCCGCTTTGCCGTGCTGCGCGGTGACGGCGCGCGCCTCCAGCGCGCCTTGACCAGCTTCATGCTCGACGTGGCGACCGCGCACCATGGGTACAGCGAGATCGCCCCGCCGTACCTGGTGCGGCGCGAGGCGATGGTGGGCGCGGCGCAGCTGCCGAAGTTCGAAGACGACGTCTACCGGACCGATGACGGCCTGTTCCTCATCCCCACCGCGGAGGTGCCGCTCACGAACCTCTACGCAGGGGAGATGCTCGACAGCGCCCAGCTGCCGATCGCACACGTCGGTCTGACACCGTGCTGGCGGCGTGAAGCCGGCGCGGCAGGCAAGGACACGCACGGCTACATCCGCATGCACCAGTTCGACAAGGTCGAGATGGTGCGGTTCACCACACCCGAGACGTCACTCGATCAGCTCGAGGTGATGACGGGTCATGCCGAGGCGGTGCTGCAGCATCTCGGGGTACATCACCGCGTGCTCCTGATGTGCACCGCGGACATGGGGTTTGCGCAGTGGAAGAAGTACGACGTCGAGGCCTGGGCTCCGGGCCTCGACAGATGGCTCGAGGTCTCGTCGTGCTCGGTGTTTGCAGACTTTCAAGCGCGTCGCGCCAACATCCGGTACCGCCCCGGACCCGACGAGCGGCCGCGCTACGTGCACACGCTCAACGGAAGCGCGCTGGGTGTCCCGCGCGCGTTCGACGCGGTGCTCGAAACATATCAGCAGGCCGACGGCAGCGTGACCATCCCCGACGTGCTGCGGCCATACATGCGCAACCAGGAGCGGCTCGCTGCGCTTTGATCGACCCTAGCTGGCTCAACGACCGAAGCGAGTTCCAGCAGAACTTCGTGCACGGTCTGCGCAATCCGTTGGGTCTGCACCTTCAATTCGAGCTCGACGGCGAGCGCGTGGTGACGACATGGACCGCGGACGCGCCCCACGTGGGATTCCCCGGATTCGTGCACGGTGGGCTGATCGCCGCCGTGCTGGACGACGCCATGGGCCGCGTCGCGGCGCTGACGCACCGCTTTGTGGTGACGGGGAGGCTCGAGGTGCGCTATCGCAACGGCGCGCCGCTCGGTGTGCCGCTCCGCTTCGAGGGCTGGGCCACGCGCATGCTTCGCCGCGCCATGCACGCCGAGGGGAGAGCACTCATTGCCGATGGATCGGAGGTGGCACGCGCAACGGGCACGTACCTGCCGCTGTCGCGCGAGCTGGAGCGCCGCGTGGTCGACGCGTGGCCCGGCTTCGCCGAGTACCTGTGACGACGCAGACGGGCGTGCGTCGTACAGTTGGCTGATGGCCGTCGAGCGCGAGATCAAGATCGGCGTACCGACCGATTTCGTCCTTCCCGACCTGACCGGCGCGGACGGGCTTCGCGCCGTCGACCGTGGCGTCCACGTGCTCTCCACGACGTACTGGGACACCGACTCGCTGGAGCTGCTGAAGAGCCGGCGGGGTCTGCGCTACCGAACCACGGACGGAGGCGACGGGATCTGGACATTGAAGGCCAAAACCCGCCGGGACGGCTTGGCGCTGGTCAGGGAGGAGACGGAGATCGAGGGCCCGCCGCAGCAGCCGCCGCCGCAGGCGATCCGCCTGATCGGCGGCGACGTCGATCCAGCGGCACTCCATCCGGTCGCTCAGCTGCGCGCCGAGCGCCGCGTTGTCGAGCTCGTCGACGACGCGGGGGTATGGGCGGAGGTCGCCGACGACAGCGTCGCCGTGCTCGACGGAGAGCGTGAGGTGCATCGGTTTCGCGAGATCGAGGTGGAGATGCGCGGGCGGGATGACGGCGCCCGTGCCGGATCCGTCGTGGAGCGACTGCGTACAGCCGGTGGTGGCGAGCCGGAAGCCTCGTCGAAGTACGTGCGTGCGCTGCGAGCGCTCGGCCGTGACGTGTCAGATGCCTCGGACTCCTGACCCTGGGATACCATCGCCGACCCGATGGCGGTGACCACGAGCTTCTACCAGGACGAGTCGCTGGGGGAGATCCAGCTCGCGGCAGTGTTTCGCCGCGGTTTCCGGCAGGCGCTGGTGCTGATCAACCGAGCCCTGGCCCAGCACGACCTGAGCCCGCTCCAGTACCACCTGCTCCTGGAGGTCGGTTCCGCGGGCGAGGATGGGTTGGTCCAGGGAGACCTCGTCGAGCTGCTGCAAACGCCCGAGGCGAGGGTCTCGCTGCTGGTGCACGAGCTCGGCGAGCGCGGGCTCGTCGACACGGTGCGCACGGCGCCGGATCGTCGAGTCGTGCGGGTGGGCATCACAGCGGAGGGGAGCCGGCTGGTGCGCGCGGCGCTCGAGGCGCAGCGGGCGGCGCTGCGCGAAGTGGCACGAGAGTTCGCCATGCCGGGTGTCGGCGAGATGCTCCGCAACGCCATGCAGCTATATCTCGGCGTGGACATCTCCGTGGAGGGCCTCGGCTAGCACATCTGCGGCACGGAGCGCGCATCGCGGACCGTTTCGCAGCAGCCATGCGCCCTCGCGCCAGTGGCGTGGGTCGAACGCGGCCCGCGCCGGATGCACCCACGCCGCGGCGATCTCGTGCGCGGGTGTGTCGAGGATCACGCGCAGCACCGCGAATCGTTCGGCGAGCGACGCGATGCCGGAAGACTCCATGTCCACGGCGACGAAACCCTGCCGCGCAAAGCGATGCCGCTCAGCATCCGTGACCAGCGCGTTGGTGGTGACGAGCGGGTCGTCGAGCGTGAGGTAGCCGAGGCGGCGCGATGCAGCGCGCAGCGCGGCGACCCACTCGCTGTCGCATTCGGCGCCCTCGCCGGCGGCTGACGCGACGCGTGATGGAATCACGACGGTCCCGGGCTCATGTTCAGTGAGAAGACCTCCGGCAAAACCAACGCTGAGCGCGACCGGTGTGGAGATGCGCTCCCTCAGTGAGGCAAGCCCGATGCCGGCACGCACCACGCGAATGCGGGGCAGACGACGCCGCACCGCCCACGCCTCGACACCCATGGCCGCGACCACGGTCGCGTCATCACGCCGCATACCCGTGTTCACGGTACCAGCGCACGGCGTCATCGATCGCCGGCTCGATGGGGCCTGGCTGGTACCCGAGCTCGCGCACCGCCTTGGCGCTGGACGCGAACATCTGCCGGCCACCCATGCGCACGCCCTCGAGCGGCACGGCAGGCTCGCCGCCGCTGAACCGGCTCCGCGCCTGGTCGACCGCGGCGATGGCGAAGGCGACGGAAAAGGGGATGCGCAACCGAGGCGCACGGCGTCCCGCGGCCCGCGCGATGAGCTGAAAAAGCTCCGCGAGTGTGAGGTCGATCCCGCCGGCGATGTACCGCTCGCGGGGCCGGCCCCGCTCCAACGCGAGCACGTGCGCGCGCGCGACATCGGTGACGTCGACCACGTTCATCCCTCCGCCGAGAAACGCGGGCATCCTGCCGCGGATGACATCGACCACCATGCGCCCCGTCGGCGTGGGTCGCCCGTCGCCGCGTCCGATCGGCGCGGTGGGGAGCACGGTCGTCACCGGGATGCGCGCCGCCAGCGCCGCGCGCTCCTGCAGCAGCTTGGACGCGTGATAGGTGGTTGCCCCATGGCGGCTCTCCGCCCAGTCGTCCTCATCTGCCGGCCGGCCGCCGCGCGCCGGACCGACAGCGGCGGAGCTGGACGTGACCACGGCTCGTTCGACACCCGCGATGCGCGCCGCCTCGAGGAGTCCCGTGGTGCCCTGCACGTTGATCGTCTGCAGCAGGCGTCGATCGCGCGGCGCGAACGAGTACACGGCAGCCGTGTGCACGACGAAGCGGCTGCCGCGCAGGAACGGGACCAGCGCCCCCGGCGCTGCGAGGTCCCCGCGCACCGGCTCGCAGTCGGCCGACGGCGTCCGCGGAGCGCCGTCTCGCACCAGGGCGCGCACGTGATACCCGCGCTCGAGCAGCGCGTCGAGGACGTGCCGCCCCACGAATCCCGTGGCGCCGGTGAGAAAGACAGTCTCCTGCGTCACGCGACGGGCGCGCCGTGCCGTCCCATCTGGCCGCGGACCGTCTCACGCGTGGCGCGCAGCGACTCGCGCAGTGAGCTCGCGGTGGCCACGATCGCTGTCGGTTCGTACCCGCAGTGCGCCATGCACTGTGCGCAGCGGGGATCGCGTCCCCGCCCGTACTGCTCCCACGGGGTCGTCTCCAGCAGCTCGCGGTACGACGCGGCATAGCCGTCGGCCATGAGATAGCAGGGACGCTGCCAGCCCAGCACGGAGTAGCTCGGGATGCCCCACGCGGTGCAGGAGAAGTCGACCTTGCCCTCGAGGAAGTCGAGGAACAGTGGCGAGTGGTTGAGCCGCCAGCGCTTCCGCCGTCCGTCGGCGAACGCGTCGCGGAAGAGCTCGTGCGTCTGCTGCACCTGCAGCCAGTGCTCTTGGTCCGGCGCCTTCTCGTACGCATAGCCCGGCGAGATCTGCATGCTGTCGACCTGCAGGTCGTCGTTGAGATAGTCGAGTACGTCGCGGATCGATTGGGCGTTGTCCATGTCGAAGAAGGTGGTGTTGGTGGTGACACGGAAGCCGCGGCGCTTGGCCTCCTGGACCGCCGCCACAGCCTTGTCGAAGACGCCGTCACGACACACGGACTCGTCGTGACGCTCGCGGAGGCCGTCGATGTGCACGGACCACGAGAAGTAGGGCGACGGCTTGAAGCGATCGAGCTTGCGCTCCATCAGGATGGCGTTCGTGCAGAGGTAGACGAATCGCTTGCGCTCGACCAGAGCGCCGACGATTTGGTCGATCTCTTTGTGGACCAGCGGTTCCCCGCCGGCGATGGACACCATCGGCGCACCGCACTCCTCGACCGCATCGATGCACTGCTGCACGGTGAGCCGGCGCGACAGAATCTCGTCAGGGTGCTGGATCTTGCCGCAACCGGCGCACGCGAGGTTGCACTGGTAGAGCGGTTCCAGCTGCAGCACGAGCGCAAACTTCTCGTTGTGGCGCATCCGCTGCCGCGCGACGTACGCCCCCACCTTGATCGCCTGACGCAATGGAACCGCCATTCAGAGCCTCCTCATGCGTACGTGTGTTGCCGAGCCGCCGGCGCGAGCTCACCGTCAGTCGACGCGACCTGCAGCGTTGCAGCATCGCCGGGCACCGACGCGGATTCGCCGGCGAGAGCCAGCGTGGGAAACACGTGCCGGTAGAGGTGATAGTTGATGTAGAAGTCGCCGGGAAAGCCGGTCCCCGTGTGTTCGGTCTCGTCCCAGGTGCCGCCTCGCTGGCGCTCGCGAAGCCATGCCAGGCCGTGTGCCGCGGCCGGGTTCGCCGCGAGACCGGCGAGCTGAAGGGTGTGCACCGCCCATGCGGTCTGCGAGGCGGTGCTCTCGCCGACGCCCGCAAACGACTCGTCGTCGTACGAGAGGCACGACTCTCCCCAGCCGCCGTCGGGGTTCTGCGCGCGTGCGAGCCACGTGGTCGCACGCTCGACCGCAGTGCCGCAGCTGTGCAGCGCGCGGAGAGCGCTGACGACGCACCACGTGCCGTAGATGTGGTTCACGCCCCAGCGGCCGAACCACGATCCCCACGGTCGCTGTTCCCGTCGCAGGTAGGCGATCCCGGGCGCGACATGTGGATCGGTCGCGGTGGATCCGGTGGCGGCGAGCATCTCCACGACGTGGGCCGTCACATCCTCGGAGGGTGGGTCGAGCATGGCGCCGAAATCGGCGAACGGCAGCGAGTACACGAGCGCGCGCGTGTTGTCCTTGTCAAAGGCGCCCCACGTGCCGCCAGTCGACCGCATGGCGCGACACCAACGCACCGCCTGCTTCACCGCGGGTGCCACCCGGTCCGGGTCGCCGGCCTCGAGGAGTGCAAGCACCACCACGGCCGTGTCGTCGATGTCGGGATAGGTGTCGTTGTCGAACTCGAATGCCCAGCCGCCGCACGAGTCCATGGGCACTTTGACCTGCCAGTCGCCGCCGGACGTGATCTGTTCGCCGAGCAGCCAGTCCACTGCGGTGCGGATGGCAGGGTGGTCGCGGCCGAGGCCGGCGCGCCGCAACGCTATGAGGGACCACGCCGTGTCCCACACCGGCGACATGCACGCCTGCAACCGCCAGCCGTGCGTCCCGTCATCGAGCGTGAACCGCCGCAGTCCCTCGAGGCCGCGGGCCATCACCGGATGCTCGAGCGACATGCCCTCGAGGTTGAGCGCGATCAACGAGTACACCCACGGTGGTTGGATGCCGCCCCAGCTTCCGTCGGCTTCCTGACGCGCGCAGATCCATTCGACGAGCCGGCGGCGTGATCGACGGCGCCCGGGTTGCCAGTGCGAATGGTCGTAGAGCTTGAGCGCGTGATCGAGCCACCAGAAGGCGCCGCTCCCAGGTACGGTGCGCAGGCGGTGCGCGGTCTCGGGCGCGACGAGCTCGGACACGTCGAAGCCAAGGGGACGCAGCGGTCGTCGTGAGATGACGATCAGCAAAGGAGCGATGGTGCCGCGCGCCCAGCACGCGAAGTCGTATAGGTTCAGCGGGACCCGGGGTGGGAGCTGCACCAGCTCTGGCGGCATGCTGGGAATGCCATCCCACGGGTACTGCCCGAAGAGCGCGAGCCATATCTTCGTGAACACACGCGCTTCAGCGACTCCACCCTGCATGCGGATGAATCGCAGCGCACGGCGCAGCTCGTCGCGCGACGAGTCCACGCCGAGCACGCGCAGTGCCACGT
>VBGJ01000034.1 GCA_005880445.1 Chloroflexota bacterium
CGGTTCCCGGCACCAACAACTGCACCTACGGCGACGTCGCCATCGCTCCTGGTGGACAGGTCATGCAGGTATGTACCCAGACCGAAAGCGGGCAGGGCGGCGGCCACATCCGCGTCAGCGAGGACGCGGACGGGCTCGGGCCCGGTGGCTTTGGGGGCACCGTCACAGTCACCGATACCCACGTCGGTGGCTTCGACTTCATCCCGGCCCAGCCGGATCGTTCGGTCGACGCCGAGCCGGGGTTGGCCTGGGATCGCAGCGGCGGCCCGCACCGCGGCCGTGTCTATCTCGTTTACGCGCACGAGCATCCCAACGAGAGTGACGACACGGACATCATGCTGAGCTACTCGGACGACCAGGGCGTCACCTGGAGCGCGCCGCTGCGCGTCAACGACGACCGTACGGTCAACAGCCAGTTCCTGCCCAAGATCTCGCTCGATCAGACCGACGGCCACGTGGCGATCGTCTGGTACGACGCGCGCAACGACCTGGGCCTCGGAGGCGCAGGGGATACCAACGGTGTGCCCAATGACGATGCCCAGTTCTGGGGGGCCTTCAGCGACGATGGCACCACGGTGAGCAGCAACCTGCAGATCAGCGCCGGGACCTCGAACTCGCACGACTCACAGAACAGCATCGACTACGGCGACTACAGCGGTCTCTCGTTCTTTGGCGGAGTGGCTCATCCAGCTTGGTCGGACAACTCGAACAGCACTGGCAACAACCCGGACGGCCAGCTGCACGCGCTCGACATCTACTCGGCGAGCGTCACCGATCCGACCTGAGGTACGGTCGCGGCACCTGGACCTTCCACCAGGAAGAATCCGGTTCGCCGTGAGGGAAGCGACGAAGATCCGGTCGCTTCACGGAGCACGTGAACGACGAACTCGTCGGGCAGTCTCACTACATGGTTCGCAAGGTAGGGAGCGGCCCTCGGGCCACACCCAGTAGACGTCAGTACATTCTGACGAGCCGTTGGGCTGCCCGGTGGCGCGGGCGCCTGCGCGCTTCGCTGCGGGTCGCTTGGATGTCGTTCGCTTCGCGGTGCCCCGGCGTCGAGCGCCGCCAGGCTTCGCTGTCGTGCGCTTCGCGGTAGCACGCTTACGTCGACCGACAGTGCGCCGCCCGGTTCCGCGTACTTCTCGCTCCAGCCTGGCAAGCGTCTTCTCGAGTCCGGCGAGCCGCTTCTCGACCTCACCAAGAAGACGCTGCACCTGCTTCAGGACATCGCCACCGGCGGCGGGAACGCCCCGACTCGCCGTCGTCTTGACGCGATTCACGGTGCGTTTGACGGCCGTGTCGATGCCGCCTGTACGACCTCTTGTTCTGGCCACGTCAGATGGACCTCCATGTTGCGTCGGCCGCTGGCCGCAAGCTGGCTCTCGATGTCTATGCGGGCCGTGCCGCGATGATCGCGTAGCATGCCGACGGGAACCGACGAAGTCAACCGTGTGCTTTCATGGAGCTCGTTCGGTGTGCAGGACACGGAACGGCGCAGGAGGTTTGCACCGATATCCTCGCCCTCACGAGGATGGATTGGAACGGCGATGCACTGTACCGCCTGTCCGCCACACTGGAATACGCAAAGGACATTGCCCGAACTCTGGTTGTGGCGCTACTCGGCTAACTCCAATGGTCCAGCCGCCCGCGCCATCCGCAATCAAGGCACTTGAAGCGCGGAGGAGCCTTCGCCGGATCGCGGAGCGGAAACGGCAGGGGGAGCAACGGCTGCCGCTTTCTAAACTGATGCACTGCCCACATATGCAAACACCCGCCGCGGGTGCGACGGGTGTTCGCGGGTATGGTTGGGGCAGTTTCAGGCAGCGGCCACTTCGTCGGCGTGCTGCGCGCGGCCTGTCACCTCGACACCGCCGAGCCGCTCGCTGATATCGAGCACAGCTGCTGCGTCCGAGCTTCGCGCGGGACGAAGGAAGCCGGTGACCGACGCGAACCAGGAACGGCCGCTCTCGCGTCGCGCTTCGCGCGCCTCGACGGCTTGCCGCGCGAACGCGATGCGCGCCTCGTGCTCCAGCCTTGCCATCTTGTACATCGTGTCGGGGTTGTACATCATCTCGGGTTCCTCCTAGGTTGCTTCCATAACCGATGGCGTAATGGTGGAGCCATGAGTCCTTGCTGTCAGTCGCACCCGCGACAGATGCGGTGTCGCGTTGTTGACATGGCAGTTGTCGGGTCGGGGACAGACATTCGCCGCGCGATGTCTCAGGGTTGGCGCACATCGCAAAACCGCGATGAACAAACGAAAGGAGACAAGGCAATGCAGGCCCAGTACCGGATCCATCAGGTCTCTCCCCGTCTCGTGCTGTGGGCGCTGGCCGTCACCCTGCTGGTCGTGTTGGCGGCCGCAGGCGGGTATGCGATCCGTCTGGCGACGACCTCCACGGCAGCGACACCGACGACCACGGCCGCAACTCAGGGGACGGCGTCAGGCGTGAACAGCGGCACCCAGGACGCGTGCATCTACGTTCAAGACCACAAGGCCTGCTAGGAGCGCATCCTTGAGGAGGCCGGGGCCTTATCGCCCCGGCCTCTTTCTTTATTCGCTGGGCGAGACCCCCGCGGAAGCACCATAGGCCAAGGCGCGTGAGGGATGCGTCCTCGCCAGGCGGACCTGCGCCAGGCCGAGCGCGGAAGGGGACAGCGGCGTTGCGGTCAACGCATCAAGGAATTGGGCGCCGTCAATCCGATACACCACACTGGGCAGAACGGTCTTCACCGTCGCAGTTCGGGGCATGCGTTCAAGCAGACCGATCTCTCCGAAGTACGCAGGGGCTGTCAGCGTCCCGAGTGAGCGCTTCGCACGCGTCTCGCCCTTCGCCGACACGTTCACCTCGCCGGTGGCGAGCACGAAGAAGTCGTCGGCAGCCTTCCCCTCACGAACGACCACGGTGCCGGCCGGAACGTGCTGCTCGACGCACGATGCCGCGAGTTCCTCGAGTGCCGGGCGCGACGCCCCCGCAAAGATGTCGAGGCCGCGGAGCAATGCAATGCGAGGTGCGAGCGTTGCGAGTTGTGCGAGTGCCGCTCTGTCGAGCGCCCGGACTCTCGGGAACGCGACGAGCACCACGGCCGGGATGGCGAAGCCCATCAGCAGCAGCGCTCCCGTCAACCCGAGTCCGGCAAGCAGCCCAGGGGCGACGATCGCGCCGACCGCGGTGGCGGCAAGCACGAGCGCGAAGAATGCGCCGAAGACGCGAGCGACCACATCCTGCGCAACCAGTCGCTGCATGGCGGTGACCGCCAGGACGTCGACGACGAGCGTGCCGCCGCCGCGGATCACCTGCAAGCAGAATGCGAGCACAGGCGCGTGCACCACGGCGAGCAACGCGGTGGGCAGGCAGTAGACGGCCATGCCGGCGGCGATCATGGTGCCCAGGCGCGGCGAGGTCGCCAGCCGGTTCATGAACACCGCGGCGACGATCCCGCCGATGCCGAGACCGGCGAGCAGGTAGCCGTATCCGGTCGCTCCGGTTCCGAGCTGCCGCTGGCTCACCACCACGAAGAGCACGGTGTCGGTGCCATAGACGAAGCTCGCCAGCACGCTGAAGCCGAGCAGCAGCGCGACCGTCGACGACTGGGTGACGGCCTCGATGCCCACCAGCAGCTGCTTGAGCGGCCCGGCCCTCCCGCCCTCGGTCACATCGGTCGGTGTGCTTCTGGCTACGAGGCGGCTCACGATCAACGCGGAGTAGCCGAACGTTGCGGCGTTGACGGCAAACGCGATGGCAGGCGACCCCAGAAGCAGCAACCCTGCGCCGATGGCCGGGCCGGCCACCACTGCCAGGTAGTCGACGCTGCTCTCGAGGCTGTTGGCCGCGGCCAGATGCTCAGCGCCGACGATGGCCGGCGTGGTCGCCTTCACCGCCGGTGAATAGATCGACGCCGCTGCCGTCGTGAGGGCGGCGAGGCCGATGGCGAGTCCGACCGGGCCATGGAGTCCAGCCACGATTGCAAGAGCCGCCATCAGAACCAGCGCAGCGAGGTCGAGAGTCACCATGAGCCGCACCCGCTCGAACCGTTCTGCGACGACTCCACCGTACGCGCTCACCGGTAGCGCAACCGCGAAACGTGTCAAGGACGCGACTGCCACGAGCGTCGGCGAGTGCGTGCTGTCGAAGACGAAGACCACCAGCGCAACGCTGTAGGCCCACGAGCCGGTGGCGGAGATCGCGAGACCGCTCAGCAACAGCCGGTAATCGCGGTTGCGCAGAACCTCCCGATACCCGGTGCCGCCGCGACCCATGATGGTTCAGCCGGCTCGGAGTGCTGCCGTCCGGTTGTCTGCGAGCGACGCCAGAACGGTCTTCATCTCGAACGTGGTGAGCCGCGGGTGTTTGCTCAGGGTCAGAGCCACGATCCCGGCGATGTGCGGTGCCGCAAAGCTGTTCCCCGAGGCTGTCAACCTGCCCCGGTCGAGCCACGCGACGTCGAGTGACACACCAGGCGCACCGAACTCGACGGGCGGCTCCGGGTTGTAATCGAAATGCAGCGGATCCTTGTCCACATGTGCTGCCACGGAGAAAACCGACGCGTACTCCGAGGGATAGCTGGGTCCAGGAACGTTGTTGACCGCGCAGACCAGCATCACATTGCGGAAATACGCCGCGTCGGCGATCTCGTGGAAAAGTCCGAAGTAATCCTGCTTGCCGGTACTCAAGCTCATGTTGACGACGTTCATGTCGTGCTCGAGCGTCCAGCGTAGGCCGGCGGCGAAGACGTGACCCTTTCCGGTGAGCCGCGCTCCCAATACGCGGACGCTGAAGAGCTCGCAGTCCGGCGCGATCGAGCGAATGATCCCGGCGCACGCAGTGCCGTGCCCGAACACGTCGCCGTGCGCGCCTTCGACGAACCGCACATGCGACGGTGCTTCGGGATCGTGCTCGACGATCACCGCACCGTCCACGTGCCCCACCGCAGGATGGCCGGCGTCGACGCCGCTGTCCACCACCGCCACGCGCACGCCCGCGCCGGTGGCGCCCGCCCATGCCCATTCACGCGTGATGATCGGCGGCAGCGTGGAGGGCACGTTGCGTAGGCGATCGCGATCGAACTGCTCAGACCACGCGGGCAGGCTCAATCGTCGTCCCCGGTGCTGCGGTCTCGCGTGTACGCCAGCACCTCGCGCAGCACCCGCGCCGCGAGCCGGCGCTCCGATGCGCTGGATTGACCCAGCTCGTAGAAGAGGCCCGCGATCTCCGCCATGTCCTTGCGGGGCTGCGGCGCCGTCGACGCGTGACGACGCAGCCGGTCGGCGAGGTCGGTGTCGGTCGACGCACCGGCCCACGCCTCCAGAAGGAAGCGCCCCAGGTCATTGAAGACGGTGCTGCTCTCGATGGCCAGCGCGGCCTGGGCGGCGAACACGCCGAGCAGCTCCATGTCGCGGTTGGTCGCCGCGCGGTGTTCCGCCCGATCGAGCACCTCGATCACACCGAGAACCCTGCGCGCCGTCTCCAACGGCATTGCGAGGATAGAGCGTGGAACGTATCCCGTCGCCTGGGCAACGGTTGCCGCAAACCGCGGATCCTGGGCGACGTCGTCGACGGCGATGGCCTGCCCCGACATGACGACCCAGCCGGCGATGCCCTGACCGGCGGGGATCCGCATCTCGGTGACGGCATCGGCGCCGGCGCCCGACGCCGTGATGAACTGGAGCTCCGCGCCGTCGTCGGTCAGAAGCGCGATCGAGCATGCCCCCGCCTCGAACAGCCGCCGAGCCGCCTCGGTGATGCTGCGGAGGAGCTCCTGGTGCCCGGCGGGCAGGAACGATACCCCCAGGTCGGCCGCCAGCCGGGCGAGCGTGGTGACAGGATCGCGCCGCGGGCTCATGCGAGATGGAGGGTAGCCCTCGCGACGCTGGAGTGCGAAGGTGCCGATGTCGGGGGTGCGACAGCCGGGATGTCGGCCACCTGACTGACAGCCGGCACCCAGGTGAGCCATGCTTCTGGGCACACCCGCCCATAGACCCTTATCAGAGAGCGGGAGCGAGGAGACACCATGGCAGACGAGCCGAAGAAAGACGACGAGGACGTCGAGGGGCACCGATTTACATCGAAGAACCCCGACGAGGAGAAAAAGTCCAGCCCGGAGCGGTTCACGTCCAAGACCGAGGGCGAGGACGAGGATGATGTCGAGGGACACCGGTTCACGTCGAACACCCCCGACGAGAAGGACCGCACCTCGGCGCCCGAGAGATTTACATCGTAGGGCGGTGAGGGGGCCGAAAAGGGAGGACCTGCAGTCCTCCCTTTTTACTGTGCATGCAATTCGCCAGGGGCCCGGTGGTCGCGCCGCCTGACCCTACGACGCCGCGCGGTGCAGCGCCGAGCACGGCGGCCGTCCTGCGGACCACGCGGCTGTTTGCCGGTCTGGACGATGCTGCCATCGACGAGCTCGGCAGGCAGGCGCGGTTGCGAGCGTTTCGCCGCGGGGAGACGGTGTTCCTCGCCGGCGAGCCCGGCGACTGCCTGTACGCCGTCGTCTCGGGCCTGGTCAAGCTGTTCGTCACGTCCGCGCGCGGCGACGAGCTGGTGCTGGCCACGGCCGGCCCGGGAGACGCCTTTGGCGAGCTGTCGCTGATCGACGAGGGCGGACGGTCGGCGTCGGCTGAGGCCGTCGAGTCCTCGTCGCTGGTCGTCGTCGACAGGACCAGCTTCATCGATCTCATCCATCAGCGTCCCGAGCTGGTCGAGCGTCTGCTTGTGACGCTCGGCGGGCTGGTGCGGCGGATCACCGACCAAGCCGGCGATCTGGTGTTCCTCGATCTCCATGGGCGGGTCGCGAAGCTCCTGCTGCATCTCGTCGCGCACCAGGCAGGCGGCGCTCGCACCGATGTCGACATCCCCTTCAGCCAGTCGGATCTGGCGCGCATGGTGGGGGCCAGCCGCCAGACGGTCAACCAGATTCTCAGAAGCTTTCAGGCGGCCGGTTACATCGACCTCAAGGGTCGCAGCCTCAAGATTCTCCGCGTCGATTCGTTGCAGCAGCGCGCCGCAGACTGAGAGGGCTTCGCCCGGTCGGGCCCGGCGGCGTCAGAGGGCGGTCCGCCCCTCCGCTTCACGCAGACGAGCGCAAAGCTGCAGCAGCAGCTTGTACGTGATCTGGGGATGTTCGCGCAGCAGGGGCTTGAAGTTCCACGCGGTGATCGTCAGGGTGCGGAGCGGGGTCAGCGCCGTCACCGTCGCGCTTCGCGGCTGGTTGTCGATGAGCGCGATCTCGCCGAAGTGGTCGCCGCGGCCCAGCGCTCGCAGCTTCCGTCCTTTCCGAGTCACCTCTGCCTTGCCACTCAGGATCAGGTGAAAGCCGATACTTCCGCGGCCCTCGCTCACCACCTCCCGGCCCGCGGTGTGCTCGATCTCGTTCGAGGCGCGGGCCACGGCGCGAAGCTCACGCTTGTTGAGCCCCTGGAAGAGGGCGACCTGCTCGAGTACGCCGGCGAGCTGCCTTAGATCGGTCATCGGCTCAGGCGGAGACTTGTGCGGCGCTCTCCGACAACGGCTTGCCTACGTACTCTGCGAACGAAACATCGATCCACTCCGGCTCACCGTCGAGGAATTCGAGCTGGCGCCGGTAGTCGGTGTCCGTCTCCGGACGGTTCGCGTTGGCGATGTAGCTCTCGCGGTCGCGGAAGTGAATGATCATCACGATGCGTTGGGGGTCGTTGTCCTCCCACGCGACCTCGATCGAATGCAAGCCGCGGCCGTACTCCTCGGCCGACGGCACCATCTCCTTCATCGTCCGCTCGTATTCGGCCTTGCGCCCGTCCTTGACACGGGCACGCATGATCGTTCCGTACATCAGGCAAACCTCCTCATAACAGTCTCCTCTCGGTCCCGCCACGTCTCAGGAGTGGATCGTACTCCGCCGCTCGCCTGCCTGTGGCGCGCTTTGGGCGGTCTCCTCACGTCGATGCCCGCCGGCCAACTCGGCGAGCATTTGCGGGGTCGAGCTCGTCGCCGCTGATGGCGGCGACGCGGCACTTGGTTGTCGCCGCCACGGTGGCTGTGCGGGTCTCCGACATAGACCAGCTGGTCCGAGCGGTGCGAGGGGTGGCGAGTGGTGGGTCTGTGATCGACCCCCGTGTGGTAGAAGTGCTCGTCGCGGCGCGGAGTCGCGCGGCGTCGTCCCCGCTCACCGAGTTGACTCCACGCGAGCGTGAGGTTCTGGCGCTGCTTGCGCAGGGTCGCAACAATGCCGGCATCGCGGCAGCACTCTCGCTCACAGATCGGGCGGTCGAGAAGCACATCAACGCGATCTTCTCCAAGCTCGGCGTGTCGGAGGAGCCGGATGTGCACCGCCGCGTCAAGGCTGGGCTGCTGTACCTCGCCGAGAAGCAGGCCTGACGCCGTCCGGCGCAGGCTCGGGTCGGTGCAGACGCAACACCAGCAGAGAGTGGGCCTTCGTTGCCAAGCGCTGTCCTGTGCGGTACGTGCGCGCTCCAATCCGCTCGTCTGGCGATGCGGTGTCCACCATCACCGACCACTCGGGACCCCAACCGGTCGGCAGGGACCATTCGATGTCGGTGCCGCCTGCATGCAGCAGCACCATGAGCGTGTCTCCGCGGATCCGCTGACCGCGTGCGTCGCGGTCGGGGATCTCCCCGCCATTGAGAATCATGCCGAGCGACCGCAACCCGGTGTCGAACCACTGCTCGTCGCGGACGTCGGTACCGGTGGGGAGGAACCATGCGATGTCCTTGCGTCCCGAGCCGTAGATCGCTTGACCCGAGAAGAAGCGGCGGCGTCGCAGCACCGGCTCCGTGGTTCGCAGCGCGATCATGCGTTGTACGAACCCGAGCATCTCTGCGTCGACGCTCGTCCAATCGAGCCAGGAGATCTCGTTGTCCTGGCAGTACGCGTTGTTGTTGCCTCGTTGAGTACGGCCGATCTCGTCGCCGCCCAGGAGCATGGGACAACCCTGGGAGAGCAGAACCGTGGCGATGAGGTTTCGCATCTGCCGGCGGCGCAGCTCGTTGACGGCGGAATCGTCGGTCTCGCCCTCGACCCCGCAGTTCCAGGAGCGGTTGTCGGGATTGCCGTCGCGGTTGTCCTCTCCGTTGGCGTCATTGTGTTTCTCGTTGTAGGAGACGAGGTCGCGCAGCGTGAAGCCGTCGTGCGCCGTGACGAAGTTGATGCTCGCCGACGGCTGGCGTCCGTCTCCCTGGTACAGATCGCTGGACCCCGTGAGTCGGTACGCAAGGTCACGCACGCCGGCGGCGCCGCGCCAGTAATCGCGCACGGTGTCGCGAAAGGCGCCATTCCATTCCGCCCAGCGCACCGGGAAGTTGCCCACCTGGTAGCCACCCGGACCGACGTCCCATGGCTCGGCGACGAGCTTGACCCTGGCGAGCACAGGGTCTTGATGGATGATGTCGAAGAAGGCCGAGAGCCGGTCCACGTCGTAGAACTGCCGTGCCAGCGCCGCCGCGAGATCGAACCGGAAACCATCAACGTGCATCTCCGTCACCCAGTAGCGGAGGCTATCCATGATCAACTGCAGCGTGTGCGGGTTGCGCACGTTGAGGCTGTTGCCGGTGCCCGTGACGTCGAAGTAATACCGTGGGTCTCCCTCGAGCAGCCGGTAGTACGCGCGATTGTCGAGCCCGCGGAAGCTCAAGGTCGGACCGAGATGATTGCCCTCTCCGGTGTGGTTGTAGACCACGTCGAGGATTACCTCGAGACCCGCCGCATGCAACGCTCGGACCATCGCCTTGAACTCACGCACCTGGTCCCCGCTCGAATCGGTGGACGAGTAGCGCGCCTCCGGCGCGAAGTAACCGATGGAGTCGTAGCCCCAGTAGTTGACCAGGCCGTTGCTGATGAGCTGATCGGCGTCGAAAAAATGATGCACCGGCATCAGCTCCACCGCTGTCACGCCCAGCTTCTTCAGATGGCCGAGCGATGCGGGGTGCGCCAGCCCGGCATAGGTTCCGCGCAGGTCCTCGGGTACGTCTGCGTTCCGTTTCGAGAAGCCCTTGACATGAAGCTCGTAGATGACCGTGTCGGACCACGCGGTGTTCGGGCGGCGGTCATCGCCCCATGGGAACGACGGATCGACCACCACGCAACGGGGCATCGACGGCGCAGAGTCGAGCGGGCTGGGCTTCGTGTCGTCAGTCCCCATGCGATACCCGTACAGGGCCGGGCCGTGCTGGAACTGTCCCGAGATAGCCAGCGCATAGGGATCCAGGAGCAGCTTCGTGTAGTTGTGCCGCAGGCCCTCCGCTGGGGCGTATCGGCCGTGGACCCGGTACGCGTACCGCTGGCCCGGGGCGACCTTGTCGACATACCCGTGCCAGACGAGGTCAGTGCGCTCGACAAGGTCGTACGTCGCGCTCTCGAACCCGTCCTCGTCGTAGAGCAGCAGCTCGATCCGCTCCGCGCTCTCAGCAAAGACAGCAAAATTGGCGCCCTCTCCGTCCCAGGTCGCACCGAGCGGGCTGTCGGCGCCGGGCCAGGCGAGCTCCTGGGCCGGCGACTCTGCCTTCGCCGGCGGCTCGGGGACCGCGCTCAAGAAGCCACCAATCCCGACCCTAGACCGGCGCGCCAAGCTCGCGCAAACACCCCTCCGAAGCCACTTTCAGAATGACGCCCTCCGCTGGCCGCCCCACGTGACCGCCGCCAAGCGACGGCCCGACCCCGTTCGCTGGGGGGTGCTGAAAGAGTACGTGGACGCCAGCAGCGTTCGCCGGACGGTTGGACCGCAAGCGATCGGCCGCGTGCTCGACGCGATGGCGGCCCACGCCGACGGACCATCGGAGTCGAACGCGCCCGTCTTCGCTGGGCCGGGGGAGCGGCTGCCTTCGGGCGTGGAGGTGATCCAGCTGGAGGACGGGGGGGAGCGGAGGGGGGCGCGGCGCCTGCCCGCGGATGTGCCCTTCGGGTACCACACGCTGCGCATGCGCGATGGCCCGGAACGCGTCCTCGTGGTCAGCCCACGGCGCTGCCTGCTTCCCCGACGCCGCAGGCAGTGGGGCTGGGCGGCGCAGCTGTACGCGGTGCGCTCCCAAAACAGCTGGGGCATCGGCGACCTCGGCGACCTGAGGGCGCTGAGCCGGTGGGCGGCGCGCGCCGGCGCCGGCGTGGTGGTGATCAACCCACTCCACGCAACGCTTCCCCGACCTCCGCAGGAGGCGAGTCCGTATTTCCCGTCGAGCCGGCTCTACCGCAATCCGCTGTACTTGGAGATCGACGCCATCGCCGGGGCGCGTGCCGACCGGCAGGTGCAGGCGATGGCACGCCAGGCTCGGGAGCTGAACGCGGCGTCGGTCATCGATCGCAACCGGGTCTACGTCCTCAAGGCGCGCGCGCTGGAGCGGCTGTGGCGGCAGTTCCGCGGCGACCCGGACTTCGACCGGTTTTGCGAGCGGCAGGGAGTCATGCCCGACTCGCCGACGGTGCAGCGTTTTGCCCGCGAGCACCGCGAACGTGTCGACTTTCACCGCTGGCTGCAATGGATGCTCGATCGCCAGCTGAGCCGCGCGTCGAGCGAGCTGACCGTCGTGCACGACGTGGCCGTCGGGTTCGCACCGGACGGTGCTGATGCATGGCTGTGGCAGGACGTCATCGCATCGCGTGCGTGCATCGGCGCGCCACCAGACGAGTTCAACGCTGCCGGACAGGCGTGGGGGATTCCACCATTCGATCCACACCTGCTGCGCGCAGCTGCGTACAAGCCGCTGGTGGAAACGCTGCGTGCATCGATGCGCAGCGGCGGCGGCGTGCGCATCGACCATGTGATGGGAATGTTTCGCCTGTGGTGGGTCCCGGAATCGAGTGATCCACGGGAGGGCGCCTACGTCCGCTATCCGGCGCGCGAGATGCTCGACATCCTCGCGCTGGAGAGCGTTCGCGCCGGCTGCTACGTCATCGGCGAGGACCTCGGCACCGTGGGTGCCCGCGTACGCCCGGAGCTCCAGCGCCGCGGCGTGCTCTCGTACCGCGTCGCGTGGTTCGAGCGGATACCGCCGCGTCGCTATCCCGAACAGGCCGTTGCGGCGATGAACACGCACGATCTGCCCACCGTCGCCGGCATGTGGACGGGCGAGGACGAGCGCGAGATGAGCGCGTACGGTCTGCGGGTGAATCGCGCGGCGCAGGAGCATGTACGCAGCCGGCTGGCCAGGCTGGCCGCGGTGGAGGAGACTGTGGCGACCGGTTCGGTGGTCGAATCGGCATACGCGGCCCTCGCTGAGGCGCCTTCCATGCTCGTGGTCGCGTCGCTGGATGACGTCACGCTGTCACCGCGTCGCCCGAACCTGCCGGGCGCCGCTTCGCGGCCGAACTGGTCGATCCCGCTGCCGCGCACACTGGAACAGCTGCGGCGGGATGCACTGCCGCGACGAGTCGCATCCGTGCTTCAGCGGAGGCGATGAAGCTCTACGGCTCGTGCAGGCTCTCCTCGAGCTTGACCTCAAGCCGCCCATCCGTGTCGCGCACGATCAGGCGTGGCTGGTCGAACGTCGCCGGGCCGCCGACCGCGCGGCCGTCGCGGAGACGGAACCGCGAGCCATGCCAGGGACACGTGACCACACCGCCTTCGAGCGTTCCCTCGTGCAACGGACCGCCCGCGTGCGTGCAGATGTCGGAGAGCGCGCAGATGCGGTTGCCGGCGCGCGCCAGCACGACGCGCATGCCGCCCGCTTCCACGACGTGCATACCATCGACGGGGACATCGTCGGTTTGTCCCGCGTCGGCCCAGTCCTCGGGCCCGTCGAGAAACGCGTCGTGGTTGACGCCGTAGCCGATGCCGAACACGACGTGACCACCGATCCACGCCCCCAGCAGCAGTACGGCAAGGGCGACGGTCGACAGCGCTACCGCAATCGGATGCACACCCTGGGAACCCCACCACCGGAGCGCGAGCGACACTGCGTCGACGACCACCACGATGGTCATGAGGAGGCCGTGCGCAATTGCAAAGCGCCGCTCCAGCCCGAATGTGTCGCCGAAGTCCGTGTAGCCTGTGATCAGCGCTAGCAGCGCGACGACCAGGCCGACCGCGAGCGCGATGTCGCCGGCGGATTCGGGGATGCGACTGGTGAAATGCGCGACGTAGTCGGCAACCACACCGACGGTCCACGCACCAATCGGGACATCGGTTACCGCGGGGTGCAGCGGATGGCGCAGGAGCCAGGTGCCGTGCATGAGGTTGCGCGTCGGCGGCCCTGCCGGACCCAAAACTCGATATGTGGCCTTGCCCAGCTTCTGGATGAAGTCGGACACCGGGTCCAACCACGTCTGGCCGCGAACGACCTTGCCGATCAGCGTTTCCGGCATCGTTGCTTCTCCTCGAGGTCAGCCAGCCGTCACGATGCTTCCGGCTTCTCCTGATGCGGCGGCGGAGTGCGCGTTCGCCACCGCCGCGGTGGCGTCGGACCCCAGCGCCGCGACTCCGGCGCGCAGCGTGTGATCGAGCGAGAGCCTGCGCATCTGATCCAACACCCTGCGGGCGACGACCTGTCCGGACACGGTTCCGCCGTCACGCACAAGGAGCGCAGCGCTCCCGTCGTCGAGGATGCACACCGGCTCTCCCGCGCGTGCGTACGCGATCACCAGCGCCGCGTACCCCGTGCGCGCCGCCTGGGGGATCGAGTCGTCGATGAGGAACATGCAGCACGCACCGCCCTCGGTCACCTCGCCCGCTGCGCGGAGGAACTCATCCATGGTGACCTGCCAGGGCACCTGCGAGATGGGCCGGGAATCGCTCATGACAGCGATGGTGCCACGGCGTCCGCGGGTGCCGTCACGGACCGACGAGGAACTCCTGCTCGAGGTGGCGCAGCGCCGCACGACGCTGGTCCGGCGGGCTTCCTCCTCCGCGGCGCCATTGGACGAGGGCGTCGACCGCGGTCAGCAGCTCGGCGACCCGGACCGGCTTGCCCAGTGCGCTGACACCGCCGGCGCCGGCCTTCGGATCGTGCACCGCCCCCGAGACGAAGCAGATGGCAACAGATTGGCCTTTCGGGGAATCGAGGATCGCGTCGGCGAGGCGGACCCCATGCATGTCGGGGAGGAGGCCGTCGATCAGGGCGGCGGCGATGCCGCGCTGGGCGTGCAGAACCTGCAACGCTTCCTCGCCGGTCCGAACCGGCACAGGCACATACCCTCCGCTCTCGAGTGCCCTACCGAGGAAGCCGCGAACGGTCCCGTCGTCCTCGACTACGAGGACACGAGATGCGGCAATCGCGCACATCGACGGAGCGGATGATAGTCGCTGGCGGCCGCGGTGGCCGGTTCGCTATACGTTCGCGACCTGCGTTTCGCGATGCGGACAATCCGTCACATCGTGGTGGCAGCGGCAGGTCGGTGCCGTGGCCACCAGCTCGAGCTTGCCATCCGGGTACTCGAGCACGGGGTGGGCCGGTGTGCGGCCGGAGGTGACGATCCGTGCGGCCGTCGCGTAGACCCTGTGGCCATCGACCTCGGCCCAGGTGAGCATGTTCGGAGAGCCTGCCCGCACCAGGCGCTCCGCCTCGACAGCCGACCCAGCCTCACGGAGGGACCGATGGCCGACGGATGAGCGGTACGACGACCGCGACATGTCAGGCGAGGTTCCCGGCGCATCGGTGAGGATTCCCTCCAGCGCCGCTGGCAGCAGCTCGACCCCTTCCGCCACCAGGCGTTTGGTCAGGGTTCCGGCCGTGTCGTCGTCGCGGATCGGGACGGCCGCGTGGGCGAGGATGGGACCGGCGTCGACTCGTGCCACGGCGCGGTGCAGCGTGATGCCCGTCTCCCGTGCGCCTTCAGCGAGCGCCCAGTACACCGGCTCGGGACCACGGTAGGCAGGCAACAGGCTCGGGTGGACGTTGAGCCAGCCGTGCATCGGGATCTCGAGTGCGCGGTGACCCACGATTTGGTCAAAGCTGGCCATGACCACGGCATCTGGGTGTAGCGCGGCGAGGCTCATTCGCGAGTGCTCGTCGTTGATCCGCCACGCGCGCAGCAACGGGACGCCGAGATGGCCGGCAATGCGGCTCAATGCGTTGTCGCCGAGGATGGCGGGATGAGCGCCTGGTGACGTGACGATGCCGACGACGCGCACGTCCAATTGCAAGAGCGCGAACAGGAATCCCAAGCTGTAATCGGAAGGGAACCCCGCAAAGACGAGTGCCGGGCCCCTGCCGGGCGCCAGCGTCGACGGCGGCGCGGGAAGGTCACGGTCGGGGATGAATGTGAAGACGTCGCGGCGCCAGAGCGCTTCGCGGGCGTGTTCGAGGTACGGGGAGGTGACGGACATTGGCTGCCCGATGCTACTCAGCGTGGGGTGCGCAACGCGGATGCCGGGCTGTCTTCCAAAAGCCCATCGGCGCGCAGCGAGGCCAGCGCCCGTGCGACTGCGTCCGGCTCGTGTGCCATCGGCAGGGCGGCCACGCGGTGCACCAGGTCCGGGAGCGTTGCGGCGGGGTCGCGCGAGAGCTGAGCCGCGAGCACCGACCCTCGAAGCTGGCGCATGGATCGTTCGTAGCGCTGAACGCGTTGTGGCCGCGTCGCCAGCGGCGAGCCCCGCGCCAACCACCGACATCGACGCGCGAGTGGACATCCGGAACATCGCGGGATCGCCCGACAGTGCAGCGCGCCCACGTCGAACAGCGCGAGGGTGTAGTCGCGGGCGTCGAGCGTGCGCGGACGGCCCTCTACGACGGCGCGTTCGATATCAGCACGCTGCGAATCGCGCGGATGCCGGCCGAGCGCCGCACGCGCTGCGACGCGGCTGAGGTTGACATCGAGCGGAGGCGACGATGACTGGCCCATGGCAAGGGTGAGCAGCGCGCGGGCGGTGTACTGACCGATCCCCGGGAGAGCCCGCAGCCCTTGCTCGGTCCTCGGCCATCCCACCGCTTCGACGGAGGCAGCGGTCAGCCAGAGACCGCGCGCTCGGCGCGGGTAGCAGAGCCCTTGCCAGAAGCGGAGCACTTCCGCCAGCGGGTCGGCGGCGCATGCCGCGGGCGTCGGCCATCGATCGAGGAACGACTCCCAGCGGCCACGCACGCGAACGACCTGCGTCTGCTGAAGCATGACCTCGCTGACGAGGACCGGCCATGGATCCCGCGTGTGACGCCAGGGGAGATCGTGGCGGCCGTGCCCTGCATACCAGCGAGCCAGACCCGTGGTCCACATGCCGAGAGCATGCGCTGCCAGACTCGGGTTTCGGGCGAACTAACGATGGAGGCAAACGCACGATGGCGCGTCACACGATCACGCTGATACCCGGCGACGGAGTCGGCCCCGAGGTCAGCCTGGCGGCGCGGCGTGTCATCGATGCAACCGGCGTCGACATCGAGTGGGAGGTGCACGACGCCGGGCTTGGCGTCGTCGACCGGTATGGGGACCCGATGCCGGCGCACGTGCTCGATTCCATTCGGCGCAACAAGGTGGCGATCAAAGGCCCCCTTACGACCCCCATCGGAAAGGGTATGCGCAGCGTCAACGTCGCGCTGCGCAGGGAGCTCGATCTCTACGCGCTGGTGCGCCCGTGCAAATGGTACCCGGGTGTGCGCAGCCGCTACGACAACGTCGACCTGGTGATCGTTCGCGAGAACACCGAGGACCTGTATGCGGGCATCGAGTTCGCCGAGGGAGAGGAGACGACACGCGAGCTCATAGCCACCATCGAGCGGCTGGGCGGGCGCGCCATCCGTGGCGACTCGGGCGTCAGCATCAAACCGATCTCGATCTACGGCACGCAGCGCGTGTTCCGTTTCGCGTTTCAGTGGGCGCGCGACAACGGCCGCCGCAAGGTGACCGCGGTGCACAAGGCCAACATCATGAAGTACACGGACGGACTGTGGCTTCGCGTCGCCGAAGAGGTCGCGAAGGAGTTTCCCGACGTGGAGTTCGAGGACCGGATCGTCGACAACATGGCCATGCAGTTGGTGCAGAAGCCCGAGCTGTACGACGTCATGGTCATGCCCAACCTGTACGGCGACATACTGAGTGATCTGTGCGCCGGTCTCATCGGCGGGCTCGGCTTGGCGCCGGGCGCCAACACCGGTGACGAGATCGCCGTCTTCGAGGCGACGCACGGCAGTGCGCCGAAGTATGCGGGGCGGAACAAGGCCAATCCCATGGCCATGATGCTGAGCGGCGCGCTGATGCTGCGGCATATCGGTGAACGCGCGGCGGGGGACGGCCTCGAGGCGGCCATCGCCCGCGTGATCGCTGAAGGGCGCAGCGTGACCTACGACATGAAGCCCGACCGTGACGATCCGTCGGCGGTGGGCACATCGGAGGTGGCGGACGCGGTGGTGGAAGCGCTGGCGGGCAGCCGGGTGGCCACCAGCTGAATGACTTCCGCTTTGGGAATCCGGTGCACCGGAAGACCCTCGTAGGGGGATACTGACAGGGTTGACTGCAGCTTCCCAGGCGCTGGAATGGGTGTTGGGGGGCGCCTTCGCTCTGCTGGGCGCGCTCGTCGTCGTGGACTGGCTGCGCCATCGCGACCGCGGGCGGCGCTGGCTCGCCGTCTCGGCGGTGCTGCTCGGCGTGGTCGCGCTCTTGAGCGCCATCGCGAGCGCAACGCAATCGCAGAGCGAGATCTACACGGACGTCCTGCTCGTCCTTTTCGTCGGCTCGGGCTGGGCGTTCTTCGAGTTTCGCCACAGTCTGATGCCGGTCCGCGGCATCGTGCGGTATGGCGTCGGAGTGGCGGTGCTGCTGACGATCGGGTTCGAGCTCTACGCGTACGTTCCCGCCTCGGCCGCCGCGACGACCATGGAGCCGCTGCAGACGGCGGCCTCGCTCACGCTGCTCGTCGTCTGGTCCGGCTGTGTGCTCGAGCCAATCGTGCGGTTCTGGCTGCTGTCTGGCGGGCTCCCTGCGGTGCAGCGGTCACGTTTGCGATCGCTGACCCTGGCGTACGGCGGCATCATCGCCGTGCTGGCGCTGAGCGTGATCGACGGTCTCACCGGTGGCAACAGCTCGCGGCTCGAGGTGACGACGACGGTCATCTCGGTGATCGTGATTCCACTCTTCTATGTCGCCTACGCGCCTCCGCGCTGGCTGCGCCGCATCTGGCGCGAGAGCGAACAGGAGCCGTTTCGCAACGCCCTCAACGATCTGCTGCTGCATTCACCGGATCGGGGGACGCTCGCTCGGCACGCGACCGAGTGGGCTGCGCGACTCGTGGGAGCTGACGGCGCAGCGATCCTGATGGAAAGCGGCGAGTTGCTGGGTGGGTACGGCCTGGACCGCGCCAGCGTGCAGGCGACCGCGCGCAAGGTTGCGACGTCGCCGGCGTCGGCCGACGGGCGCCAGCCCGGCAACGTCGTGCAGGTTCCACTCAGCACCGAGCAGGGGCGGGCCTCGCTTGTCGTGTATGCGGGTCCCATCACACCGCTGTTCGGCGAGGACGAGGTGGCACGTCTCGATGAATACGGAAGCATCGTCACCTCGGCACTCGACCGGGTGATCCTGCTGGAGCGGTTGCGACGCAACGCGGGGCTGCTCGACCTGGCCTACGACGCGATTCTCAGCTGGGACGTGGCGAGCGACACCGTGTCGTACTGGAACCGCGCCGCAGAAGAGCTCTACGGGTTCTCGGCGGAGGAGGCGCTGCGCAGGACCCCAATCGAGCTGTTGAACACCCAGCTTCCCGAATCGCGCGATCACATCCTGCTGCAGCTCCAGAACACAGGCACATGGGAGGGCGAGGTGCATCAGACGACCAAGGACGGCCGCCGCATGATCGTGAGCGCTCGATGGGCGATGCAGACAGATCCGGACGGGCGACCGGTGGCAGTCCTGGAGATCAATCGCGACATCACTCCCGCGAAGGAGGCTGCGGAGGAGCTGCGTCTGGCGCGCGACGAGGCGCAGCGTGCGAGCGCGGCAAAGAGTGAGTACCTGTCGCGCATGAGCCATGAGCTGCGCACACCCTTGACGGCCATCCTCGGATACAGCGACCTCCTCGAGCTGCGCATCCCTCGCGAAGATCAGCTCGAGGCCATCGCCGCCATCCAGCGGGCGTCGGAGCAGCTGCTGTCGCTGGTGAACGATGTCCTGGACATTGCCCGCATCGAGTCGGGGCGCGAACGTCTGGCTCTTGAGTCGGTCTCGGTGTCCGCGGTCGTCGACGAGTGCTTGCGCCTGGTGACCCCGGCCGCGATGGAGCGACGTATTCATCTTGGCACCGACTTCGGCGACATCGAGCAGGCATACGTGCGCGCGGATCGCCAGAGACTGGCGCAGGCGCTGCTCAACCTTCTTTCCAATGCTGTCAAATACTCAGGCGACGGGGCACGGGTCACGGTGCGGACCGGGCTGGCGGACAAACGGTTGCGCATCTCGGTAGCGGATACCGGGCCCGGACTCGACGAGACGCAGCAGGAGGCACTGTTCCAGCCGTTCGAGCGCCTCGGCGCGGAGCGCACCACGATCCAGGGCACCGGCCTGGGCCTGGCGCTCACCAAGAAGCTGGTGGAGGCGATGCGCGGCGAGATCGGCGTCAAGACCGCGCCCGGAATGGGAAGCACGTTCTGGATCACCCTCGACCGCGCGGAGCCGTCGGAGGTGCAGCGCGTCGAGAGCGTGCGAGACATGACGGTTCCAATCAGTGAGCAGCGCACGGTCCTGTACGTCGAGGACAACCTGTCGACGATCACGTTGATGGAGGAGATCTTTGCGATGCGTCCGCAGATCCACCTCATCACAGCGATGCAAGGGGGCCTCACGCTCGATCTGGCGCGCCAGCACCACCCCGATCTGATCGTGCTCGACCTGCAACTCCCCGACATAGCGGGAGACGAGGTGCTTCGCCGCCTGCGTCGCGATCCGCGCACGGCGCCCATCCCGGTGGTGATGTTCAGCGCGGATGCGACGGAACGCCAGGTGAAGCGCCTTTTGTCCGCAGGCGCGCGGGCGTATCTCACCAAGCCGGCAAAGGTCAAGGAGTTCCTGAGCACGCTCGACGAAGTGCTGTCGGTTCCGCCCGTCGCCGGCCACGTGGGCTGAGTGCGTCTCAGACACAGAGCAGCGCTACAGGTTCTCTACGAGACCGCGCCGGGCGCACCGGACACCGATGCGGAGCGGACCTACGGCGCTCCTCTGCGGTTTCCCGAAGCCGCTCCCTACGTGGTCGTGAATTTTGTCGCCACCATCGACGGCGTGGTCTCGCTCGGTCTGACCGACGGCACGGATTCGTCGATGCTCAGCGGCAAATCGCCCGCCGATGTGTGGGTGATGGCTATGTTGCGCGCAGCGGCTGATGTCGTGCTCATCGGCGCGGGAACGCTCCGCGCCAGCGTGGGACACCAATGGACCGCGCGACGGCTGGCGCCGTCCGACGGCGAGGAGCTCGACGCATACCGCCGCGGCTCGGGGCGCGCGGCAGCCGGCGCACCCCTCGTGGTGGTCACGGGCAGTGGCGCGCTGCCGCAGCATGTCGCGCTGACGCGCCCGTCCACCGACGTGGTGATCGTCACGACGCAGACGGGGAGTCGCCGCGTCGCGGACGAGTTCCCACGATGGCGGCGCCTAGTGCTTCCAGGCGACGATCGCATCGAAGGTGGGCAGCTCGTGCGTGCGCTGTACTCCGAGATCGGTGCGCGGCTCGTGCTGTGCGAAGGCGGCCCGACATTGCTCGGCACGCTGCTCGAGTCAGGGTCCGCGCACGAGCTCTTTCTGACGATCGCGCCGCGAGTGGCGGGTCGTGACGCGGCGCATGCTCGTCCAGGCATGGTGCAAGGCTGGGCGGCTGGAGCGGATGCGCTTCGTGACTGCGAGCTTCTGTCCGCGCGTCGGGCAGGTGAGCATCTGCTCCTTCGTTATCGGGTGCGGCACTGAGCGCGTGCTCGCGCCTGAACGGCTCACCTCGCGGCTCGTCGCGCCGCCGGCTGCTCGAGCTCGGTTCGCACTCGGCTGACCGCGTCCCGCAGGAGCTCGTCGATGCTTCTGCCTGTCGACTGAGCTGCTGAGTGCGCGTACGCGAGCAACTCCGGGTTGGTCCGCAGGAAGCGGACTGACGCGTCGATGAGCATTCCCCGTTCGGCCATGGGGCGACGATGCGCCCAGCTGGCGACAGCTGCCTGTCGCGCGAGCGCAACCTCAGCAGGCCGACCTGACTCCGTTGGCGCAGGCCCACGCGTCGGCGGCAAGATGACCGAAGAACACGCCGGCGACCGCCACGGCCAGCAGCGCGGTCACGATCTCCCACCGCTCGAGTCGGGCCTCGACGCGACCGATCCATCGCCCGCCGGCGCGGGAGCCATGCAGGCGCACCCGAGCGGCGACAAGGATGAGCAGCGCCAGCGGCGGGCCGCAGGCCAAGAGAAGGCCGGCATGGCCGCCCGTCAACCAGTAGAGGACGCCGTGGGTTCGGAACGTATGTGTGAGTGACGAAACGGCTGCAAGCGCGAGGGCCAAGGCGAAGGGCAGTGTGAGCAGCGCCGTCACGGGCAGAAGCCATCTCTGCGAGTGTTGGCGAGCGTCGGGCGAACGATCGAGGGTCAAATGCGCTTCGGCGCGGCCTCGACCGAGCGCCATCTGGAACTGGGCAATCATGGCACCAAGTACAACGCAGATCGGCCGAGATTGCTACACCCGTCGCGCGCTACTGCCGTTTCACCTCGGCAATGAGCTGATCGATCGATTGACGCGCATCGCCGAACAGCATCAACGTGTTCGGTTTGTAGAAGAGTGGATTGTCGACGCCGGCGAAGCCGGTGGCCATGCTGCGCTTCAGCACCACCACGGTCTTGGCCTGATCGACGTTGAGGATGGGCATCCCGTAGATCGGGCTGTTCGCCTGGTTTCGTGCCGCGGGATTGACCACGTCGTTGGCGCCGATGACGACTGCGACGTCGGTGCGCGGGAAGTCCGGGTTCACCGCGTCCATCTCCTTGAGCTCGTCGTAGGGGACGTTCGCCTCGGCGAGCAGCACATTCATGTGGCCGGGCATGCGCCCTGCCACCGGATGGATCGCGTACTCGATGGTCACGCCGCGCTTCTCGAGCTCATCCGCCAACTCCTTCACGTCGTATTGCGCTCGGGAGACGGCCATGCCATAGCCCGGCACGAACACGACGAGGCTGGCGAATGCGAGCAGCGGCGCGATGTCCTCAACCGTGGTCGGGTGCACCGTACCGCCTTCCTCACCGGTGGCTCCAGGCGCCGCCACGGTGGCGCCGAACCCGCTGAACAGCACGTTGAAGAGCGACCGGTTCATCGCACGGCTCATCGCGATGGTGAGGATCGTTCCCGACGCCCCGACGAGCGCCCCGCTCACGATGAGAACGTCGTTGCTGAGCACGAACCCCGTGGTCGCTGCGGCCAGACCGGTGAACGAGTTGAGCAGCGAGATGATCACGGGCATGTCGGCGCCGCCGATGGGGATCACGAACAGGGCGCCTAGTGCGAGCGAGAGGATGAGGAACACGACGAAGAGCGGAGCGCTGGGCGCTGCGATGCCCGTGATGCCCAGCGCCAGGATCGCCAGGAGCACGGCGGCGTTGACCTCTCGCTGGTACGGGTAGATGAGCGGCCGCCCGGGGAGCAGCTGCTGCAACTTGCCGAACGCGATCAGACTTCCGGCGAAGCTGAGCGATCCGATGAAGCAGCCGAGCATGACGGCCCACGTGATGTCTGGTGTTGCAGTGTGAGCGGCGAGCGTGGAGCGAAAGTCCTGCGTCGCGATGAGCGCGGCGCTCCCTCCCCCCATGCCGTTGAACAGGGCCACCATCTGCGGCATCGCCGTCATGCGCACCAGGCGCGCCGCGCCGACGCCGAGCGCCCCGCCGATCACGAGCGGCGGGATGATGAGCGGCCAGTTGCCGGTGCCGGCGATCAGCCCGAAGGTGATACCGAGTATGAGAAGCATGCCGACCGCGGCGACGCGGTTCCCGCGCAGCGCCGACGCCGGCGAGCGAAGCAGCTGGACACCGACCATGAAGCAGAGGGTGGTACCGGTGTAGCCGAGAATCGTGAGGCCAGAGGGCATCAGGCTCCGGGATCCGCGCCGCTGCTAGGCGCGACCGGCTCAGCGGCTTTGCTACGCGTCTCCGCGGGCTTGCGCTTGAACATCTCCAGCATGCGGTCGGTGACGACCCACCCGCCGACGACGTTCAGCGTTCCCAGCAACACGGCGATGATCGAGATGGCGTAGCCGAGCGCGTCATGTGCCGCGGCCGCGATCGTCAAGGCGCCGACGAGAACGATGCCGTGGATGAAGTTGGTCGCGGACATGAGCGGCGTGTGCAGCAGCGTGGGCACCTTCGAGATGAGAAGGAACCCGACGAACACTGCGAGAGCGAAGACGAAAGCGCCGAGCGCGAGCGTCTGACCACTGGTCACGAAGGCGCCGCCGTGAGCAGCGCCGCCATCCGATCGCCCATCGGTTTGCCGTCATGGGTCATGCACGTCTGGGCGATCACGACGTCGTCGAAGTCGAGGCTCACCTGACCATCCTTGACGAACTGCAGGATGAAACGGGTCACGTTGTGTGAGTACAGCTGGCTCGCCTGTCCGGGGATGGCGGCAGGCAGGTTCGTGGGACCGAGGATGACCACGTCGTGCGAGCGCACCTCCTCATCGGGCTTGGTCAGCTCGCAGTTGCCACCCGCGGGCGCCGCGAGGTCGACGACCACGGAACCCGCGCGCATCCCGCCGACCATGTCCTTGGTGATCAGCACGGGCGCCGGCCTGCCGGGCACGAACGCGGTGGTGATGACGACGTCGGAGTCGTGGACGTGCTCCGCCAGGACCTCGTGCTCGCGGCGCTGTGCCTCCTGCGTGAGCTCCTTCGCGTACCCGCCCGTGTCCTGCTGAGCCTCGGACTCGATGCCGACCTCGACGAAACGCGCGCCGAGCGACTCCACCTGCTCCTTGACGGCGGGCCGCACGTCGTATGCCTCGACCACGGCTCCCAGCCGCTTGCACGTGGCGATTGCCTGCAGCCCGGCCACACCGGCGCCGAGGACCAGGACGCGCGCGGGGGTGAGCGTCCCCGCCGCGGTCATGAGCAGGGGGAAGATGCGGGGCAGGCGGTACGCGGCCATGACGGCCGCGTGGTACCCCGCCAGCGTTGCCATCGACGAGAGCACGTCCATGTCCTGCGCCCGGCTGATCCGTGGCAGCGCTTCCATCCAGAACGCGGTCACCTTGCGGTCGAGCAGGACCTTGACCGGCGCCGGATCATCGGCGGGGTCGAGGAGCCCGACGAGAACCGCGCCCTCCTTCAGGCGGCGCAGGTCGTCGACCGACGGACGGCGCACCACCACCACGACGTCGCCCCCGCCGAGCAGCCGCGCACGGTCGGTCACGATCTCCGCGCCGACCTCGGTGAATGCGGCGTCCGGCAGCCCAGCCCCGACGCCGGCTCCTGCCTGCACCGCAACCGTTGCACCGGCGGCCACCAGCTGGGTCACCGAGCGGGGCACAAGAGCGACGCGCGTCTCGCCGGGGATGGTCTCGGCGGGCACGGCAATCAGCATGTCCGGAGGACTCTACCGATGGGACCGGACCAGAGCGTGCGCCTTCTTCACATCCGTGCACAACTCTTTCCTTCCATCTTGAACGCCGGTCATACACACTTTTGCCAAGGAGACCAGGGAAACAGGCGGGCGCCTTTGGGGGGGCGCACACCTGCTGCGACGAGGGTCGGTTTGGGGGAGCCCCCTCGACGCGGCGGTGGGCAACGCGATTCACATGTCCGGTGGTGAAGCATGCCCGTCCGCTTCGGCGCCTCCTGAGCTATGCCGCCTACGCGGACAGGCATGCTTCACCATGAGGCCATGATCGGCGGCACCAACGCGATCGAGGGACGCGTTCGTTCACTGCTGAATGCGTTGGGCGTGGACCACACCGCTGTGCCGTGCGATCCGGAGCTCGCCGATACTGCAGCGTTCTGCTCGCACTACGGGTACCCGCTCGAGAGCTCGGCGAACACGATCGTGGTCGCGGCGCGCCGCGAGCCCGATGCGGTGTGCGCCTGTGTCGTGCTCGCCACCACGCGGCTCGACGTCAATCACACCGTCTGCGACCTGCTCGGAGTCAGAAAGGCGTCGTTCGCCTCAGCGGAGCAGACGCAGGCGATCACCGGCATGCTCATCGGCGGTGTCACCCCGTTCGGGCTGCCCGGCCACGTGCCGCTCTACATCGACGCGCACGTGATGGAGCGCGAGTGGGTGATCGTGGGTGGGGGCAGCCGCTCGATGAAGCTGCGCATCAGGCCGGATGCACTTCTTCGCATCACGGGCGCCCGGGTGATCAAGGGGCTGGCGGGGGGCGTCGCTTCGTGAATCGCGTCTCCAGCTCGATCGTGCAGGTGGACCCGGGCTTTGCGGACGTGGTGCGCGCGGCAGGACCGGTGCGATGGCCCGCTCCCTCGGACGATCCCTTCGCCGCGCTCGTGGAAGCAATTACGTATCAGCAGCTCGCCGGCGCTGCTGCGCGGGCGATCCACGGACGCCTCATGGGGCTGTTCGACGGCGTGCCGACACCGACCGCGCTGCTTGCGGCGTCGCCGGAAGCGCTTCGCGCGGCTGGACTCTCGGGAGCAAAGCAGCGGTCGATTCTCGACCTCGCGGGGAAATGCACCGACGGAACCGTCCCTCTGCACGACCTTCACAAGTTGGGCGACGACGACGTGGTCGCGCGGCTCACGCAGGTGCGCGGCATCGGCGCATGGACAGCGCACATGTTTCTCATGTTCCAGATGGGCCGTCAGGACGTGTGGCCTGTGCTCGACTATGGCGTGCGGAGCGGCTGGGCTCGCATCCATCGGCTCGCAGAACCCCCGACGCCGCGAGAGCTGCAGCCACTGGGCGACCCGTTCAAGCCGCACCGAAGTACGGTCGCCTGGTACTGCTGGCGGAGCGTGGACGCGGCGCTGCCCTTCTGACGCTCCGGAGGCGGCGTCGTCCTCAGAGCCTCGGGTCGACGACGATCTTGGCGCCGGTGGTGGGAGCAAGCAGCTCTTCGAACGCCGCGCCGACCTCAGCCAGGGGAACGCGCTTCGTGATCACCCGTCGCGCGATCTCCGGTCGCGCTGCCAGCAGACGGGTCGAGGCCACGAAATCGTCCTCGGTCGACGCGATGCTGCCAACGATGTCAATTTCACGAGTCACCCACATGAGCGGCGCCACCTTCGCTTCGCCGAAGGGCACTCCCACCATGACGAGCTTGCCCCCGGGCGCGACGAGGTCCGTCGCCGCCTGCAGCACCTCGGTCCGGCCGGAGCACTCGAACACCGCATACGCAGGCTGCGTCACCCCGCGAACCTCGTGGACCGCGGCCACGACGTTGGACGCACCGAGATCGAGCGCGATGCGCCTGCGGTCTTCCACTGGATCCACGCCGACCACCGTGTCGACGCCTCGAGCGCGGAGCGCCGCGACCGTGAAGAGGCCGATGGGCCCCAGCCCGATCACGATCGCGTGCGCGCCGTCCGGCATCGCGGCGCGCTCGATGCCATGGATGGCGACGGACAGCGGTTCGACCATGCACGCGTCGTCGACGTCCACGCCGTCGGGCACCTGATGCAGCAGATGCGCCGGCGACAGCACCAGTTCGGCGAAGCCACCAGGTCGCGCGAAGCCGATGCCGGACGTGAGCGCCATCGCGCACCGATGCGGCTCACCCGCGCGGCAGTCATCGCACATCCCGCACGGCGTCTTCGGGTCGATCACCGTGACGTCGCCGGGTTTCCACGATGCGACTCCCGCGCCTACCGCCGCGACCGTGCCCGCCAGCTCGTGCCCGGGCACGGTGTCGGTGAACAGCCCGACCTTAAATGAGCTGAGGTCGGAGCCGCAGATGCCACAGCCGTCGACCCGCACCACGACGTCGCCCGGACCTGGCTCCGGATCGGGCATGTCGACGAGCTGCATGTCGTGCGCGGCAACGAGCTTCACGGCCTGCACGACTACATCAACCCCATGGTGGCGACCATGCGCAGCAGCTCTGAGAGCACCGACGGGTCGGTCGCGACGTCGATGACGGTGCACACATCACTTTCGACCGCGCGGTCCAGCGCGGGACGCAGCTCCTCGAGACGCTCGACGTGCTCACCGCGTGCCCCGAGCGCCTCAGCGAGCTTGTCGTAGCGCGTCGGCAGCAGCTCGCTGGCGACGCGGCGGCCGGGGCCGAAGAACGCATCCTGCTCATGGCGCACGTCACCCCATCCGGCGTTGTTCGACACGACGATGACGATGGGCAGCTTGTGCCGCACCGCCGTGTCGGTCTCCATGGCGGTGAGGCCGAACGATCCGTCGCCGACGAAGAGGAAGACCGGCTCGGTCGGGCGTGCGGCCTTGGCCGCGAGCGCGAAGGGCACGCCCACCCCCAGGGTGCCGAGCGCCGTCGTCGTGGTCAACAGATGCCCGGGCCGGTCCGCGTAGAAGTACGCCAGGCCCCAGGACAGCGCATCGCCTCCGTCGGCGACGAACGTCACCGCGCTGCCGCATCGCTCGCGAGCAAATGCGGCGATCTCACGGGCGACCGCGCCGGGGTGCGGCACGTTGCCTTGCTGCCCGTCCACCTGCTGGTCCCAAAAGGCGAGCGATGCTGCAGCGTACGCGCGTCCCTGCTCGAGCCATGCGGTTCGCGAAACGCCATCGGTGCGCCAGGCCTGGCGCAGATCCCGCACGACGAGCTGCACGTCACCGGCCACCGCCACGTCCACGTCGCGATTGCCTCCAATCCGCTCGGGCGAGATGTCCACCTGGATCACGGTCTGGTCGACGCCGAAGAGCGGTGCTCCTCCGAACATCACGTTGGCGTTGAAGGCACTGCCCAGCACGAGCACACAGTCGGAGGCGGGAATGGCGAGGCCGCCGTGCACCAGCGATCCCAGCGACCACGGATGCGAATCGGGAATGACGCCCCGGGCAGCGCTGGCGGTGATCACGGGGATGCTCGCCGTCTCAGCGAAGCGAGCGATCTCCTCTCCAGCGTCCGACCAGAACGCGCCGCTGCCGGCCACGATGACGGGCCGCTGCGCCCCTTGCAACGCCGCGAGCGCGGCCCCGACGGAAGCGGGATCGGCGGCCGGCCGAGGCGGCGTCTTCGGGAATCCGGGTTCCACCACGTCCGGTGGTGGCAGCTCGACGCCCATCACGTCCCAGGGCACGCCGAGATAGACAGCGCCGGGGCATCCGGCGCGGGCTCGGTGCAGCGCTTCCGCTGCCGCACGCGGGATGCGCCCGGCCTCGGTGCAGCTCGCAGCCCACTTGACGGCGGGGCTCGCGATCGCTCGCTGGTCGATGTCCATCACGGCCCCGCGTCCCTGTTTCGACACCGCCGTCCGCCCGGCGATCATGAGCAACGGCACCGACCAGGCGCCTGCGTCGATCAGCCCGATCAGGCCGTTGGCGAACCCGGGGCCGGCTGTGACGGCGGCGACGCCGGTTTCGCCGGTGGCCAATGCCCATCCTTCCGCCGCGAGCGTCGCCGCGCCCTCATGCCGCGTGTCGATGACCCGGATGCCCTCGCCGGCGCAAGCGTCGAGCAGCAGCAGAATGTGTCCGCCGGGAAGGGTGAAGAGCGTCGACACGCCACCGTCCCGCAGCGCGCGAGCAAGCAGCGCCCCGCCGTGCGGGTTGGTCTTCGCGAAGGCGCCGGGAGCGCGAGCGGTGAGCGCGTCAGGCATGGGGCGAGAGTGTATCGGCCGCCTGCGGAGCGGCCGGTTCGGCCACTGACGAACATGCGTTCGATACAATGCACCCATGCTGAGTCGGAGCGTCGTTCGGGCGGCCCAATTGGGATTCGCTGCCGAGCTCGAGCCGGCGGGGCCGGTGTTCACCCGGCGTGAGTCCATAGACATCGGTCCGTGGCTCGAGATGCTCGAGTGCCCTCCGTTGCCTGGTGAGCCCCTCGTGCTCGACATCGAGGCGGTCGGCGTCGCCACCGGGCATCTCGCTGCTTTCCTTGTTGGCCTCGGGCGGTGTACCGGTGGCGTCCTGCAGCTCGAGCAGCACCTCCTGGCCGATGTCGCCGGCGAGCTGGCGCTCCTCGAGGCGGTGGCGACTCAGGTGCGCAGCGCGTGTCTCGTCACGTACAACGGCCGGGCCTTCGACATGCGCGTTCTCGCGTCGCGGTGTGTCGCGAACGGGCTGCACCCCGCGATCGTGGAGCCGCGGGATCATGACGATCTCCTCGCTCCAGCTCGGCGGCGTTTTCGCAGCACGCTCCGCTCGTGCACCCTCGCCGAGGTCGAGGTTGCCGTCCTCGGCGTCTGTCGCGGCGATGACGTTCCC
>VBGJ01000035.1 GCA_005880445.1 Chloroflexota bacterium
CCGTCTACGTTCGCGCTCACCGCGGCTCAGTCGATGATGGCGTCCGCCTCGATCTCGAGCAGATACTCGGGTGCGACGAGGGCAGATACGGCGACGAGTGACGTCGCGGGCCGGATGTCGCCAAACACTTCGCCGTGAGCGCGAGCCACGTCGTCCAAGAACGAAATGTCGGTGACGAACGTGCGCGTGCGCATAACGTGCTCCTGCGACCTCGGCGAGCACCGCGTCCGCCACGGAGTCACGGTGCTCATCCCACGATCCCTCGGCGAGTGTGTACGGCGCGTACTGCGCGAAGACGCTCATCACGTGGCGCCCCGGTGGAGCCACGCTGGTGTCGTACGCGCTGTGAAAGTACAGCTCCGCCCAGCGCGGAGCCGCCACACCGTGCCGGCTCTCCTCATAGGCAGCCTGCGTGTCGTCGATGCTGCGCGCGATGGTGACCATCGCGCGGTGCGGCTGATCGTCGCCGCCGGTCGCGGTGAACTGCGGCAGCCGCGACAGCGCGCAGTTCACCTTGATCACGGGACCCTCCATGCGCCAGCCGTCGATGCGTCGCACAAATTCTGCGGGCGCGCTGTCCCGGCACAGGTCGAGCGTGCTCTGCGGATCCGCGTTCGAGATCACCGCCGCCGCGAGCAGGCGCGTGCCGTCCTGAAGCAGCACGCCCTCATCGGGCAGCACCGCCGCCACCGGGGTCTCCAGGACGATCACGGCGCCCGCCTCACGCGCGGCATCGGCGAGCGCCAGCGACACGGTGCCCATGCCGCCGTGCACGTAACCCCAGCCACCAGGGCGTCCCTCGATGCTGCCCATCGTGTGCATTGCGTGAATCGCGGCCGTTCCCTTGTCGCGCGGCCCGGCCCACGTGCCGATCAGCCCCTGGCCGTGCAGCGCGGTGCGAAGTCTCTCGTCGGTGACGTGTCGCTCGATCACGTCGGCGATGGACTCGTCGAACAGGACCTCGATGAGCTCGGGGTCGTGCTCGAGCAGCGCCTCGAGCTCGGCCCGCTCCGGCGCATCGCCCAGCCACGTGTCATGGGCGGGGGAGCGCAGCGCCTGACGGAAGCGACCGAACAGGCTCTCGTATCGCGCATACCCCTCGACGTCGTGCGGGGACAGCGCGGAGACCGCCGCGCGGTTGCGGTGCGTGTCGTCCCAGAGCGTCAGCGCCGTGCCGTCGTCGAAGGGACACCAGAGATGCGGGTCGATGGGATGGACGCGGTACCCGTGGTGCCGCAACCGCAGCTCATCGACGACGTGGGGGTGGAGGAGCCCGACCGCATACGCACACGGGCTCATCACGTAGCCCTGGTTCGCAAACGGTCGCTCCAGGGTGCACGCGCCGCCGAGCCGCTCACGCGCCTCCAGGACGAGCACGCTCAAACCCGCGCGCGCCAGGTATGCGGCACACGTCAACCCGTTGTGGCCCGCACCGATGACGATCGCACCCCAGCGCCGGCCGGCATCGATCGCCGTCATGCTGACTAGCGTACGGCCCGGTGAAGCCGATGCCGCACGAGCTGTCTAGGCGGAGGCCCGCAATCCCCTGTGTGCCGACCTGCTCACCAGCTCTGCCTCCAATGCGGAGATGAGATCTTCATAGAAGTACGCGCGCGCCGCTGCGTCCTGTTCCGGTGTGAGGTCCAGGCCTTGCCGTCTCGCGGTGATCCAAGGAGGCTCTGCGCTCATCACCTCCGCCCTGTCGGCACACGCAGAAACGATCGTGTCCTCGGCTTCGTACACCTCGAGGGAGATGCTCAGGTCGATACCCGTGCTGGACAGCGCCTTCCAGTGCCGCGTCCACTTGCGCTGGCCCGGTGGCCCTCCAGGGCGCGTCGAGCTCCCCGCCACCCGCGCCTCCGGATCGCTGTAGCGGGCGAGCAGGGAGCGTAGCGACGCGTCGATGTGGCAGCCAACCCAGTTGACCAGTGACGGTGCGCGATTCTCCAGGTCCGGCAACGTGTGCACGGCGTCGGGTTCGCTGCCGATGGCACGGAGGACGCCGGCGTGACGGCGGCAGCACGGCCTTCCATCAACGAGCGCGATGTGGTCCGAACACCAATGGGTGAGACACCGGCGCTCACGCCGGTCGACATAGGTGCATTGGATCGCATCGCCGGCGCCGCACCCTGCTTCCAGACAGCGTCCAGCATCCGCCGGCTCTTGCCATGTTCGGTGACCGTCAACGTGCGGTCCGTCTGCCGGTTCGTGCACAAGCATGTCGTTTGCCTGACAGTGCTGTCAGGGCTCCTATGCGGCGACCATAGCGCCTACGCGATCTGGGCCGGCCGAGGTTTGCAGAGCCGTAACCGAGTCGACGAGCGTGCCGTGACGGACTCCAGAGGAGGACGCGTTCAGACGGTGCGGCTGTTAGGAGGTGTCTCCGCCGGCGCGCCGGTCCACACGGACCCGACGCCGTTGGTGTTGGAGTATTGGGCGAAGTCGATCTGCCAGTCGCCCTCACCCGAGGCGTACGTGGCCACGTTGCCGGTGTTCTTGATGATGACGACGTCGCCTTCCAGGGTCCAGTTGAAGAACGTGATGGCGCGATCCGGGCTCAGGTTGATGCACCCGTGCGACACGTTCTGGGACCCCTGCGCCCACACGGACCATGGCGCCGAGTGGATGTAGAAGCCGGTGGTGGAGACGGCAGTGTCCCAGTACACGTAATCGTTGTAGTAGTTGGTGCTGCCCGGAATGCACGCGGCGCCGCCGAACGTGCCGCACGACTGCATCTTCACCTTGTCCAACTTGTAGAGCACGGTGAGCGTGCCCTGCAGCGTCTCGAAT
>VBGJ01000135.1 GCA_005880445.1 Chloroflexota bacterium
CAATGCCGAACACGCTGAATCCTCGCCAACAGCAGATCCTGGAGTTCCTGCGAGACCATTCACGCCGCCATGCCTACCCGCCCACGGTGCGGGAGATCGGGCAAGCGGTCGGGCTCAGCTCGTCGTCCACCGTCCAGAACCATCTGAACTCGCTCGAGTCACGCGGCTACATCCATCGCGACCCGTCGAAGTCGCGCACCGTCGAGGTCGTCGATCAGCCGGCCGTGGTGTCTGCCGGCTCAGCGGGTCGCTCCGCCAAGATCCTTGCGCTGCCGCTCGTCGGCCGCGTCGCCGCGGGCACACCGGTCCTCGCCGAGCAGAACATCGAGGACCACATCACGGTCGGACCCGAGATCGCTCGCAGCGATGATTCGTTCGGCCTGACGGTGCATGGCGACAGCATGATCGGGGCCGGCATCAACGACGGCGACATCGTCGTGGTGAGGCCCCGGAAAGATGCGCCCGCGAACGGCACGATCGTCGTCGCACGCATCGAGAATAGGCTCACCGAGGAGAGCGAGGTGACGGTGAAGCGGTTCTATCGCGAGTCGGGCCGCGTCCGGCTGCAGCCCGAGAATCCTGCGCTGCAGCCGATCTACGCGCGCGACCTCGAGCTCGAGGGTGTGGTCACCGCCGTGATCCGGCTTCTCGGGTAGCGACCCCTTCTGCCGCACGCGGCTCGAACCGCGGCAACGAGCCGAGGTATGCGTCGAGTGCTGCGGCGAGCTCAGCCGATGCCTGGCCGTGCACGGTCACGCGAGTGCCACCCACCTCCTCGTCGGGCACCGCGCTGACCGCGAGGTCAGGACGATGGTCGAGCAACACGGGCAGCGCCGGAACTACGGCCACGGGCAGCAGCGCGATGAAGACCGGAGAGACGGCGGCGATGATGAGCACCGCGAGGACGATCAAGACCGCTAGCAGAACCGCCACGTCCCCTCCGTAGCGGTGCCGGCGCTCGGGCTTCAGGATCAAGTAATTCGGACCTGCTTCCGCGATGCCGATGCCCGGCAGCCGGCGGTCAGCGATCTCGCGCAGCGCGTCATCAGGCGGCCTGTTGGTTCGCAATGAGAACTGGTATGCCTGCGTACGATGCCGCCGACTGCGTCTGATCAGGTCCACCGACTCATGTTGTACCGCTTTATCGCGCACCTCGGCGCGAGCGCGGCCTTTGAGCCTGCGATCGGATTGCGGTAGGGTGTGCCGATGGGCCTGCCCCCAGCGTCCTCGTTCGTCGCAGAGCCCCTGTTGATCGCGACGGCCGCGATCAGCATCGGAACGGTCGCGTGGCTGCTGCGCCGCGGCGCCCGTGGCGGGAAGGGGCGGCGGTGGGTCGCCCTCGGCGGCGTGGGAGCGCTCCTGGTCGCCATCTGGTTCAGCCCGGTGGCGACCGTGGCTGCCCACTACCTGCTCTCGGCCCACCTCCTGCAGATCACCCTGCTCATGGGCGCGGTGTCGCCGCTGTTGCTCCTGGCCCTGCCTCGCGAGCCCCGGCTGTCCGTGCCGCGGTGGCTGGGTCGCGCGCTCCGTCTGCTGGTGCATCCCATTGTGGCTATCGTCGCCGTCAACGCCGCCTTCTTCGGCTGGCATATGGCGGCTCCTTATGACGAGTCGCTGCGGAACGGCTCGGTCTACGCGCTCCAGCAGCTGACCCTGCTCGCCACCTCACTGATCTTCTGGTGGCCGATCGTCTCGCCATTCTCCCCGCCGATCCGATCGATGTCACCGCTCGGGAAGATCGGCTACATCGTGCTTGCCACCATCCCGCAAACCTTCGGCGGGCTGGCCGTCGCGCTTGCTCACCACGTGCTCTATCCGGTGTACGCGCTCGCGCCGCGGGTGCTCGGCCTCGACGTGATGACGGACCAGCAGATCGCGGGAGCGTCGATCGCGCTGGTCAGCAAGATCGCGCTGTTCGCGGCGTTCACCATCATCTTCCTTCGCATGCTCGAGGGCAGCGCTTCGGAGCCGGACGACGGCGGTGGCGGAGGTGGCGGTCCGCGCGTCGACACGCCTCAGCCGAAGCCATCGGGGACGCCGCGCTGGCTCGACGACCTCAACTCGGGCCGAACGGTGCGCGAGCCGGAGCCGCAGGCGCCTCCGGCGCGGATCAGGGTGCCGGCAGGATCAGGATCTGCCCGGGGCTGAGCCTCGGGCTCGACATGTGGTTCGCCACTTCGACCTGGGCCACGCGAGCCTGCACATCGTCACCCGCGTAGCGCGAGCTGGCGATGCCCCACAGGGTGTCGCCGGCCTGCACGGTGACGTGCTGGGGTCCGCTGGTGGCGCCGCCGTAAGCCACGCCGCCGAGCAGCATCAGCGTCGCAGCCGCCACGCACAGCGCGGCCGCCAGGATTCGAGGCCGCCTGGATCCAGCCCCGCGACGGAACCGGCGGGGAGGGGCCGCATCCCGGATCATGTTCCTGCACCGAACAGATGTTCCATGGGAGCACCGTATCAGGGAACGGATGTTCGAGTCAAGCGCGGCGGCGGCCGGGATAATCGGTCGATGGCTGGCGGCGTGCGCATCCGGGTTGCCGTGTGCCTCACCCGGGATGGCCGCATGCTGCTGGTGCAGCACGAGAAGACCGGCCGCCGGTACTGGCTGCTTCCCGGTGGGGGCCTGGAGCGCGGCGAGACGATCGCAAGCTGTGCCGCGCGGGAGGTGGAGGAGGAGACCGGCTACCGGGTAAAGCCGGGGCGGCTCGTGCTCGTGTGCGAGGCGATCGAGCCGGCCGGCCGGCACATCCTCAATCTGGTGTACGAAGGCCGCATCACGGCAGGCTCGCTCGCCGTGGGCGTCGACGACTCGGCGCTCCGGGACGCGGCCTGGCACGAGCGGGGCGCCATCGCCGCACTGACGATGTATCCGCCCGTCGCCCGCGAGCTGCTCGAGTGCTGGGACGAGGGCTTCGCGGGACCGGTCCGCGAGGTGGGCAACGTGTGGCGCTGACCGCGGCTCAACGCCGCGCGGCCACCTCCTCGAGGTAGGCGCCGAGGCGCTCGTAGGCGGCGCGCTTGCGGCGGTCGGTGATCTCCGTGTAGACGCGCAAGGTCTCGAGCGTCGCGTGTCCCAGGACCTCCTGCACCAAGCGGACATCGCCGTCGGTGGCTTCCAGCAGCGTGGTGGCCGCCGTGTGCCGGGCCGCATGGGGGCTGCGCAGATCGACGATCAGCGCGAACAGGGCCGGATCGGCGCCCATCCGGCGGCGCAGCGCCCTGAGCGCGCTGCGGGCACCGTCGGGGGTCAGGCGATTGTGCGGCAGCGCCTTGCCCCGCACCAAATCAGCGCGCGCCACGCTGATGAACAGTGCCGGGCTGGGATCGGGGCCTCGCGCGGCGAGGTATTCGCGCACCGCTGCGAGTGCCGCGTCCGTGCAGTACACAGTGCGGTGCTTGCCGCCCTTGCCCAGCACGCGGAACCCCTCGGGCCGGATGTCGGTACGGTCCAGCGCGCACGCTTCGGAGATGCGACAGCCGGTGGAGATGAGGAGGTGGATGAGCGCGCGGTCGCGGAGGTCGCGGAGACCGTCCCGAGGAAGCGCCGCCAGCAGGCGTGGCACATTCTCCGTGGGCACCGGGTGTGGATCCCCGACGACGTACCGCGGCACCGCCACCTGCCGGCTCAGCTCGGGCGCGATCCAGCCCTCGTCGTAGGCGTAGACCAGGAAGCGGCGTAAGGCTACGAGCGCGCGGGCGCGGGTCCGCGGATTCGGCAGCACGTCGGCGAGCTCGATCTGATAGCGGCGCAGCACGCTCCGGTCGAGCCCGCTGCAGAAGCGGTCACCGATGGGCCGAGTGCGCATGTATGCGACAAACTTGGCCAGATCCTGTCGATAAGCGCGCACGGTTGTCGCCGGCCGGTTCCGCTGCACGCGCATCCAGTCGAGAAACTGCTCGACCTCGTCAGGAAGCGGATCCTGTGGCCCGGGCACGTGCGCAGCCCACGCGGGAAGACGTCTGGTCTTGGGGGCGTTGGGGCGACGTGACTGCGTGGCGCGGGTGGCCATGACCTGAATTATCAGGACCATCCGGCGTTTTGAGTCAGTTCACCCAGTGCCCGGTCGCAAACCTCGCCACGCTGTAGACGAGCAACGGCAGGCCGACGACGACGAGCCCGCGCTCGATCCAGGCGCTGCGGTGAGCGATGCGCGCCAGCGCGATGAACATGGGAAAGACGAGGAGCAGGTGTCGTTCCGTCGACGTGAGCGTCCCGCTGAACCCGAGCAGCAGCAGCATCAGCACCATGAAGATCCAGTACGAGCGACGCATGGTGCGGATCGCATAGATGGTGGTCAACAACAGCAGGCCGTAGGCCACGACATCGAGTGTGTACGCCACACCGGTGTCCCTCTCGAACCAGTGCAAGCCCACGATGTTCCGGATGTCCTGCGTGAATGTGGACCATGGGTGGGCGAGCGTGTGTCCCCACGCGCCCTGCGCTTTGACGAACGCCAGCGGATCATGCAGCGTGGCCTGGAAATACGCTGCCACGCCGGCAAGCCCCACGATGGGAATCGCCACGAGCGCGACCAGGCCACCGCGGATCTTCCGCCAGTCCCAATGCCGCGCCGCCATGTACTCGACGGCGAGTGGGACGACGATGATCACCGCCTCGATCTTCGTCACGGTCGCGACCGCGGTCAGCACACCCGCTGTGACCCAGTGTCCTCGTCGCGCCGCGTAGAAGGCCCAGACGCCCGCGGCCGCGATGACAGAGTCGGAGTACGCGACCACGAGAATGAGAAGTGCGACCGCTGCAACGCCGCTGATCAGCAGACCCGCGGCGAGAGGGGAGATGGGGAGCACAGACGACACTCCTCGCATCAGCGCTGGATACCCGGGTGGGAAGGCGGCAGCGCTGTACGTCACTGGTCCCACGGGAACGTGCGTGTTCGCGGCATACCCCAGCCGCACGATGCTGGTGAACCAGTTGGCATCCCACTGGAGCCAGATCCCGACAGCACTCTCCGGGTGCTGCTGCAGCTCGACGGGAAACCTGCCACCGAAGGCAGCAACGAGTCCTATCAGCTCGGTCAGCAGCGCCAGGCACGCCGCACCGGCGACGCCGATGACGCATGACCGCTGCCAGGTAAGCCACCAGGTGCGGATCCGGGTCGCCACCGTGCTACGAGGCGCAGCCGCCGCGATCGCCGGCTGGATCGTCTGACTGCCTCCCTCCATCGCCAGCACTATAGGCGGGCAGGAGAGGGCAAGCAGGTGATCTGCCGAGCCCCGCTAATTCATGAGAATATGCATTA
>VBGJ01000248.1 GCA_005880445.1 Chloroflexota bacterium
CACCGCAAGTCAGGTTCGCTGGAACTGTGTCCGTCAGACTTACCGTTCCAGTAAAGCCGTTGACAGCAGTTACTGTGATTGTTGATGTAGCGGAGGTTCCGGCCTGGACGGCGGCTGGAGAAGTTGCAGATATCGTGAATCCAGTTATTGTAAAGGTTGCAGTCGTAGAGTGCGATAGGGTACCGCTCGTACCGGTTATCGTAAGAGTGTAGGTTGCTGCAACGGTTGAGCTGCAGGAAACTGTTGCTGTGCCCGAGTTGGTGACGCTCGTCGGCGTAATCGCACCGCAGGTCAGGTTCGCTGGAACTGTGTCCGTCAAGCTGACCGTGCCTGTAAATCCGTTCACAGCGGAAACTGTAATCGTCGAGGTGGCAGAAGTGCCTGTCTGGACGGCCGCAGGCGAGGTTGCGGCAATTGTGAAGTCGGTCACGGTGAATGTTGCGGTCGTAGAGTGTTGGAGTAATCGCACCACAAGTCAGGTTCGCGGGCACAGTGTCGGTCAGGGCCACGGTTCCAGTAAATCCGTTGACGGCTGTCACGGTGATGGTCGAAGTTGCAGAGGTTCCCGCCTGAACTGCAGCGGGTGAAGTTGCTGCTATCGTGAAGTCGTTCACACTGAATGTTGCGGTTGTCGAGTGAGTCAGTGTGCCGCTAGTGCCTGTTATTGTTACCACATAGTTTGCGGCGATCGTCGAGCTGCAGGCGAGCGTTGCAGTTCCAGAGTTCGTTACGCTGGTCGGAGTAATCGCGCCGCAGGTTAAGTTGGCAGGAACTGTGTCGGTCAACGACACTGTCCCCGTGAATCCGTTCACAGCGGTTACGGTAATTGTCGAAGTAGCGCTTGTGCCTACATGAGCGGCCGGAGAAGTTGCGGCAATTGTGAAGTCAGTTACGGTAAAAGTTGCAGTCGTCGAGTGTGACAGAGTACCGCTGGTCCCTGTTATTGTTAGAGTATAGGTTGCAGCAACCGTTGAGCTGCAGGATACTGTTGCGGTTCCAGAATTTGTGACGCTAGTTGGACTGATCGCACCGCAGGTAAGGTTCGTAGGGACGGTGTCAGTTAGACTGATAGTGCCGGTGAATCCGTTGAGAGCGGTCACGGTGATTGTCGAAGTTGCTGAGGTGCCTGCCGTTACAGCCGCTGGTGATGTCGCTGTGATGCTGAAGTCTCGGACCGTGAAAGTTGCTGTTGTAGAGTGCGAAAGGGTTCCGCTAGTTCCGGTGATTGTCAGGGTGTAGGTCGCGGCGACGGTAGAGCTACAGGATACTGTTGCAGTCCCGGAATTCGTTATGCTGGCCGGACTGATCGCGCCGCATGTGAGATTGGTAGGTATCGTATCAGTTAGGCTGACGGTGCCGGTGAATCCGTTGATCGCGGTAACGGTGATTGTGGAAGTTGCAGAGGTTCCGGCATTGACCGCTGCGGGTGATGTTGCGGTTATGCTGAAGTCGGTTACTGTGAATGTTGTCAACGTGTAGGTCGCTGCAACAGTCGAGCTGCAGGACACGGTTGCTGTTCCTGAGTTGGTGACGCTGCTCGGAGTTATGGCGCCGCAGGTAAGGTTTGTAGGAACTGTGTCAGTCAGCGATACTGTTCCTGTGAAACCGTTGATCGCGGACACGGTAATCGTCGAACTGGCTGAGGTTCCAACGGTGACCGCCGCAGGAGATGTAGCGGAAACTGAAAAGTCGGTTACTGTGAATGTTGCGGTCGTCGAGTGAGATAACGTGCCGCTTGTTCCGGTTATCGTCAAAGTGTAGGTCGCTGCAACAGTGGAGCTACAGGATACTGTTGCGGTTCCAGAGTTTGTGACGCTGCTAGGTGTAATTGCTCCACAGGTCAAGCCGGTTGGGACTGCGTCAGTTAGAGTAACTGTGCCGGTGAACCCGTTGAGAGCTGTGATAGTGATCGTGGATGTTGCGGACGTACCCACTGTGACTGCCGCAGGGGAAGTTGCGGAAACGGAAAAGTCTCTGACGGTGAAGGTCGCGGTGGTAGAGTGGGATAGTGTTCCGCTCGTGCCAGTTATCGTTAGAGTGTAGGTTCCGGCGACTGTTGAGCTGCAGGCTACCGTTGCGGTTCCTGAGTTTGTTACGCTGGCGGGCGTAATTGCTCCACAGGAGAGATTGGCAGGGACGGTATCAGTCAATGCGACTGTTCCGGTGAAGCCGTTGATCGCGGAGACTGTGATCGTGGAGGTTGCGGATGTTCCGGCATTGACTGCTGCAGGCGAAGTAGCTGCGACGCTAAAGTCAGTGACAGTGACTGTGACGGTTGCGGAGTGAGATAGAGAACCACTCGTTCCGGTAACTGTTACGGTGTAAGTTCCGGCCGAGCCGTTGCAAGAGAGTGTAGAGGTCTGACTAGCACCTAGAGTGATGCTAGAAGGCGTTAGAGTACACGTCAATCCTGTAGAGGGCGAGATGGAACTTGTTAGAGCTACGGTTCCGGTGAAGCCGCCAGTTGGGGCCACGGTGATGGTCGAAGTTGCAGCGGTCCCGGCGGTCGTTGTTACCGATGTGGGGCTCGCGGTAACGGAAAAGTCGGCAGCTGCCCCACCGACAGTAATCGCGATCCTGTTAGACGTTTCCTGGATCAGTGATATGGTGTTGTCGGTGCCGACGGCAAACGCAGAGAACGTTGGGGAGCTAGCAGTAATGTACTGGTGAGATATTGTGGTACTATTTGCGCCACCAGTGGTCATGGCAATAGTTGCGGTACCGGTAGTACCGTCACCAAAGCGGAAGTTTAGACTGATACTCGTTCCTCGGCTAGCAGCTGGGAAGCCGGTCGCGCCTCCAGCATAGGTTGCTACCGCTGTGAAGAGCACTCCCTTACCAAC
>VBGJ01000036.1:0-18920 GCA_005880445.1 Chloroflexota bacterium
CCGATTGCGAGAAGGCCAGCACGAGCGATTCGCCGTCTACGACAGCGTCCGCGTAGCGGAACTCGCTCGCAGGCTCCACCGAGCAGCGCATCCGCGCGATGTGCTCGATGGCATAGCGCGCCACCATCGCGGAGTGCCACGCCGATCCGCACGCAACGATGACCACCTCGCGCACCCGCGCCAGCACATCGTCGGAAATGCCGATCTCGCGCAGATTCACCGCACCCGTGTCCGCGATCCTGCCGCGAAGCACGTTGCGGAGTGCCTCCGGCTGCTCATGAATCTCCTTGAGAAGAAAGTGCGGATAGCCATTCTTCTGAGCTTGATCCGCTTCCCAGTCGACGGTGATCACCCGCGGCTCGACGGCGACGCCACCGAGGGTTTGCACGTCGATGCGCGACGGAGTGACGCTCACGATCTCACCTTCGCCCAGCAGCGCGACACGCTTGGTGTACTGGATGAGCGCGGTGATGTCGCTGCTCACGAACACCTCACCGTCCCCCAGGCCCACTACAAGCGGCGCGTTGAGCCGGGCACCGACGATCTTTCCCGGCTCGTCTGCGCTGATCACCACCAGCGCGTACACGCCGCGGATGCGATTGAGTGCGACGCGCACGGCGGCGGCAAGGTCGCCGCGATAGCTGTCTTCGATGAGGTGCGGCACCACCTCGGTGTCGGTGTCACTCAAGAACTCGTGTCCGCGTGCCGAAAGCTCGGTGCGCAGCTCGCTGAAGTTCTCGATGATCCCGTTGTGGATGAGGTGGATGCGTCCGGTGCAGTCGGTGTGCGGATGTGCGTTCTCGTTGCTCGGACGTCCGTGGGTGGCCCAGCGGGTGTGCCCGATCCCGGTCGTGCCCGACGGCATCCCTTCCGCCTCGACCTGCCGCACGAGCTCCGCGACCTTGTGCTTGTGCTTGATCACCGACACGGCGTGGTCGGCCTCGTCCACCACCGCGATGCCCGCGGAGTCGTAGCCCCGGTACTCGAGGCGCCGCAACGCGTCGAGCAGGACAGGGCCGGCGGGGCGTGGGCCGGTGTACCCGATGATGCCGCACATGGGCTCAGTCTGAAACGAACCGCGATCCAGCGCGGTTACGGCGTGGCGGGCGCGCTCGGGCTGGGCGTCGGGGTGGGCGCCGGCGTGGGCAGGGCATTGATCACGATGGTGACCGTGACCGTGGCCGGCGACGCAGTCACGCCGGGCGGCGGCACCAGGGCCAGGGTCAGGGTCTCGCTGCCCGTGAGACCCTGCAACGAGATGGTGCTCGTCGAGATCGAATCAAGCGCGTTGAGCAGGTCCCAACGATGATCGACACCTTCACCGTGCCCGGTGTCACATCGACGTCTCCCACCTGAACCCCACGCGCGTCGTAGATCAAGACCAGCGCTTGCTGCACCACCAAGTTCGTCTTCTGATTCTGCAGATCGACCGTGACGCGGGCCTCCAAGCCCTTCAGCTGCTGCTCCGGCCCGACGATGACCACGGACGCCGGTGCCGCCGCCTCCGACGAGATCACATACCCCTGTGGAGGCGGATTGGTCACGCGGATGGTCACCGGCGTGGAAATCGAGCTGCGCGTGTCGAGATTGGCCGTGACGCTCGTCGGGGGATCGATGAGCTCGACGTTCGAATCGGCGTTGGTGATCGTGATCGGCACCTGATGCTCACCAGGTGTCGTCACCGACTGCCAGTTGACCTTCACCGTGAGTGAGGCAGTGCTGAAGCCGTCGAGGCTCGAACGCGCGCCACCGATGCGGATGGCGACCGGCGGCACGGGCTGCATCAGGATGAAGCGCGCAGGGATGGCAGAGGGCGCTTGCGGTACCTGCAGGCTGACCGTCCGCGTCTCCGGTGGATTGCCTGCGTAGACGACACCCACCCACGTGATCATCGCGAAGATGGTGCAGCCGAGCTTGAGCCTGAAGTTGCGGGTGATGAAGCCGGGAACGTGCACGCCGTCAGCTCCTGCGGCGCAGGGTGCGCAGCTCCGCCACGCGCGTCAACGGGCGAAGCATCGGACTGCGCGGCTCGCCGGTTTCACCCAGCTCTTGCAGCAGCATCTCGCGAAGCGCCGGCAGGTCCAGGCCGCGGTAGATCTTGCCCTGGCTGGCGATGCTGATCAGCCCGGTTTCCTCGCTGATGATGAGGACGAGCGCATCGCTCTGCATGGTCAATCCGAGCGCCGCTCGATGGCGCGTCCCCATCCTGCCGACACCGGGCAGCGTCTCCGCCAGCGGGAGCACACAGCCGGCGGCGACCAGCCGCGGCACGCGAATGATCACCGCCCCGTCGTGCAGCGGTGAGCCTGGGACGAAGATCGTCGCCAACACCTCACCGGTCACCTCGCCGTTGATGTGGATCCCCGTCGCGGCCACGTTCTCGAGCCCGGTCTCGCGCTCGAACACGATCAGCGCGCCCTCGCGCTTTTCGCTGAGCGACTGCGCCGCACGCAGCGCCTCGTCGACAGTGCGAGCGATGGCCGACTCGGGATGCCGGCCCAGCAGCGTGCGCACCGTCCCCAGCCGGCCCACCTGGTCGAGCGCGCGCCGCAGCTCGGGCTGGAACAGGATGACCGCCGCGATGACGATCGCCTGGCCACCGTTGGTGAAGATGAATTCGAGCAGGCGGAGGTTGAGCAGCTGTGCCAGCCATCCGACGACGAAGATCACCGCCAGCCCGACGAGAAGCTGCACCGCCTGGGTACCGCGGATCAGCTTGAGCAGCTGATACAGGAGAAACGCGACGACCAGCACATCGGCGATGTCCTGCCACCGGATGTTCTGGAGGAGGAAGTGCGCGTTGCGGAGAAAGTCGCTCACGCGACGGTCTCTCGTATGGCGCGATCCGCTCTGCCGTCGGGCTGCGGCAGACCAGTGTGCGCGCGGTCAGCGTATATCAGCGCGAGCAGCGCCATCTGCACCCACATGCGGTTCTCGGCCTGGTCGAAGACGATGGACTGCGCGCCGTCGATCACCGAATCGGTGATCTCCTCACCGCGGTGCGCCGGGAGGCAATGCATCACCCGCGCGCTTCGAGGCGCGCGTGTCAGGAGAGCGTCGTTGACCTGCAGGCGAGCGAAATCCTCGCGACGCCGCTGCTGCTCCGTCTCCTGGCCCATGCTGGTCCAGACGTCCGTATACACGATGTCGGTGTCGCGCAGTGCGGCGTCCACGTCGTGCGTGACCGTGAAGGGTGTGGAGCTCGCACGCAGCCGCACCGCGCGCTCGAGCACGGCATCGCGTGGCTCGTAGCCTGGAGGACCGACAACGCGCAGATCGATGTCGCAGATGGCCGCCGCGTAGATCCACGAGGCGCAGACGTTGTTGCCGTCGCCGATGTACGTGACGCGTGCCCCACTGGTGCGGCCACACGCCTCACGCACCGTGAGCAGATCCGCGAGCACCTGGCAGGGATGCTCGGCGTCGGTGAGCGCGTTGACGACCGGCGAGCGCGCCGCGCCGGCGATGGTGAGCAGGTCGCGATGCGACACCAGTCGGGCCACGATGCCGTCGGCGTAGCGATCGAGGATGCGGCTGATGTCCGCTGCGGACTCGCGCTCGCCCAGCTGCACTTCGGGATTGAAGAGCGCGATGGGATGCCCGCCCAGCCGGTGGATGGCCACCTCGAACGACACGCGCGTGCGATTGCTGGGCCGCTGGAAGATGAGCGCCAGCGTCAAGCCCTCGAGCGGCCGCCCGAGATCTGTGCCAGCCTTGGCCGCGGCGGCCAGGTCGAGAATGGCGGTGATCTCGGACGCGCTCAGGTCGGAAAGGCTCAGCAGGTCCCGTCCCACGAGAGTCGAACTCATCGTCGGGTCATATGGTTGCACCGCTCGGCCGATCACAGGGCGGGATCCGTCGCGACGTTGAGCCCGCGTTGCGAACCCGAGTCGGTACTTTGTCTGGCATGAACGTCGCGGTGCTGGTCACCGGGGGCATCAGCGAGACGCTCCAGACCACGCCCCTGCTGCGCACCTTGAGGGCGGGACTCCCCCAGGCGCGCCTCACCCTGCTCTGCCCGGCGAGCGCGGGGCTCGTCGCGGCCGGCATCTCGCCCGTCGACGAGGCCGTGGCGCTGACGTCTCTCGAGGGTCGCGTGGACGGGCCCGGCGCGGGTCACGTGTGGGGCGCGCTCCGGCGGCGCCGGCTCGATGCCCTTCTGCTCTGCTCGACGCAGGCGATGCTGCGTGTCGCAGCGTTCTTCGCCGGCGTCCCGCAGCGCATCGGACCTGGCGGCGGGGTGACGGCCGCGCTGCTGAGCGGTCACGTCACGGCAGAACCGTCGGAAAACCTCGCGGCCACGTGGCTCCGGCTGGCGCGCCTGCTGGGCGTGCGCGTGCAGATACACGCGCCATCGTTCGAGCCGGGGCCCGAGGCCCGGCGCGAGGCGGACCGAGTCGTGTATGGCACGGGGCTGACCGACGGCCGGCTGCTGGTGGCTCTTGCTCCGGGCACGGCGCTCACCGAGCAGGACGGGCTGTCCATGGAAGCGACCGCCTGGGCCCCGGAACGCTACGCGCTCCTTGCCAACCAGCTGGCGGTGCGGCATGGCGCCGGGATCGTCTTCCTCGGCGGGCCGGCGGACCGTGACGTGATCGAGCGCACCATGATGGATCTCGGCGCGTCGGCCGCCGATCTCAGCGGCGAGCGCGATGTCAGGGTGCTCGCCGGCGTGATCGCGCGCTGCGACCTCCTGGTCAGCGGCGACACCCCGCTGCTCCATCTCGCTGCCGCGGTGGGCACGCCGGCGGTGGGATTGTTCGGACCGACGGACGGCCGCGTGCGTGGCCCGTATGGGAGCGACCACCGGATCGTGCAGGCGGTTGCCCCGGCCGTGCCGCTGTCATCGCCAGCAGGCTCGCCGGGCCACGCGCCCATGGAACAGATCCGCGTCGAGGACGTCCTGGCGAGCATCGAGGCCTCCATCTGAGCTCTCGGCGGGGCGACTCCGCACAGGAGGGTGTGGCGGCGTAGAGTCCGCGCCGGCGGGGGTACTTGTGAACGCACAAAGGAGCCCGAGATGCGACGTCATCTGCGTTTCACCTACGCCGTTGTGGTAGCAGCCGTCGGTACGGCTGCGCTGATCGGAGCCGGAGGCACCCCGACCCTCGGCCAGACGGCGGCCGCGGGAGCGGTGGTCAAACCGACCATCAGCAACTGGCAATTCATCACCGCAGGCACCCCGCCACCGACGCAGGCCGCGTGCAACGCGGTCGTCCCGTTCGGCCGGCGCTGCTTCGACCCCACGGCGATGGCGAACTCGTACGACTACGCGAGCCTGACCAACAGAGGCGCGGGTAGAACGATCGCGCTGGTCGACTCATTCGGCTCGTCGACCATCGCGTCCGACCTCAACAACTTCGACACCCAGTTCGGCCTGCAGCACATGTGCGGTGAGACCGGTGTGACCTGCACAAGTGGGATGCCCGCGTTCAGCATCCTCAACGTGCAGGGATCGCCGCCTCCGACTCCGCCGCCACCGAACAACGGCACGGACCAGGAAGGCCACAACGTCTGGGCGCTCGAGACCTCGCTCGACGTCGAATGGGCGCACGCGACCGCACCCATGGCCAACATCCTGCTGGTCACGACTCCGACCGCTGAGACCCTCGGCGTGCAGGGCTTTCACCAGATGATGAACGCCGAGCAGTACGTGATCGACAACCATCTGGCCGATGTGATCTCACAGAGCTTCGCCGCCGCTGAGGGATCGTTCAGCAGCTTCTCGTCGCTGCAGAACCTGCGCCACGCCTTCATCAGCGCCCAGGCGAACAACGTCACAGTTTTTGGCTCGAGCGGAGACGGAGGGACAACAAACGTCGTCAAGGAGCCTGTCAAGAACCCACGGGTCATCCCCTACCCCAGCGTGGAGTGGCCGGCGTCTGATCCTCTGGTCACCGGCGTGGGTGGCACCTATCTCTGCACCGACGCAACCACCGGGACAACCGTAGACAGCACGTCACCGCCAACGGAGTGCCAGAACAACCCGGGTGTGCGCGAGGTCGGCTGGCTCAACGCGGGCGGCGGGTACAGCATCTACTTCACGCGGCCGAGCTTTCAGACCACACTGCCCACAGGAAGCACCTTTGTTGGGTCTTCGCCGGGGGCACCCGGACCCAACACGAACATGCGCGGCGTCCCCGACATCGGCTACCAGGCGAGCCAGCGCACAGGCGTGCTCGTCTATATGACCGAGGGTGCGACAACAACCAGCGGAACGGGATGCCGCGGTGCCAACCCCTGCAGCCCCGGGTGGTACACGGTGGGTGGCACCAGCGCGAGCTCTCCGCAGTGGGCGGGCCTGATCGCCATCGCCGACCAGATCGCGGGACGGGATCTCGGCTACATCAACCCGGCGCTGTATCAGATCGGCAGCAACGCCGCGATGTACGCAGCGGACTTCAACGACGTGAGTGTCGGGTGCAACCAGACCAGCAGCATCCCCGGCTACTGCGCCCGCACCGGCTGGGACGAGGTCACCGGGTTGGGCACCCCCGATGCGGCCAAGCTGATCCCGGACCTGATCGCAGCAACACCCTGACCATCGGAATCGTCGAGCAGTAAGGCAAGGCCGGCGGCGGTCGCGCCGCCGGCCCTCGATGTGCCCGGCGCCGAAGCGCCGTTCGCCGAAGGATTGGGCGCGAGGCCGTGACCGAGCCGTCAACGCTTCGTGCCCTCCGGCGCGCGGTTCCGGGTGAAGATCCACGCGCATGACGGCGATCAGCGCTATCTACGCCCGCGCCCGAAGCAGTGCCCCAGCCGACGTGATGGTGAATCGCCGCGCGACCTTCGTCACGGCAGTCGCGGCGCTCGCTGTGATGACGCTGCTCATGTTCGGCGTCACCCTTCTGCTGACCCACGGCACGCTGACGTACATCATCGACGACGCCTACATCCACCTCACCATGGCCCGCAACGTCGCGTTCCATGGAACGTGGGGCATGGTACCGGGCGAATTCGAGTCATCCTCCTCGTCTCCGGGATGGGTGCTCTTCATCGGGGGGTTGATGAGGGCCGTGCCGGCGATCGCCGAATGGCTGCCCTTCGTCGTCAATGCGGCGGCATGCGTCGGCATCCTCGCAGTGTTCGCGCGTCATCAGGAGGTCATCGCGATCCGCGGACGCTCGGCGTGGCGAATTGCAGCGGTCGTCCTGTTGCCGGCCGTGCTCTTCCTGCCCGCGCTGATCCAGCTCGGCATGGAGCACAGCCTGCACGCCGTGCTGGTGCTGGTACTGCTCTTGCAGCTGGAGCGGATGCTGCGTGGTCAGCTGACCTGGCGGCGGATCGCCGGCTTCGGCCTGCTGCTCCTGGTCACGACTGCGCTACGCCTGGAGACGGCGGGGCTCGCGCTGGGCTGCGGCGTCGTGCTCATCGCGCCGTGCGTGATCAGCGCGGTGCGACGCCGCAGTCAGCCGCAACACGCCACCCGCCGCATCGTCGCCTTCGCAGTATCCGCCATCGCGCCGGCAGCGATCATCCTCACCATCGGTCTCGTCGACGTCGCCCACGGCCAGTACTTCCTGCCCAACTCCATCGTCGAGAAGACGCATCTGCTCAGCAGCACCATCCTCGGCGCGGTGATCCCCGACCTGCGCTGGATGTGGACCAACCTCTCGAGCGATCCCTTCATGCTCGCGGTGATCGGGTTCGGCGTGATCGCCGTCGCCCAGGGTGTGCGCCTGCGCGGAGTTTGGGTCGCCTGGCTGATCGCGACCTTCTTCCAGGCAACGTACGCGCAGTTCGGTTGGTACGAACGCTATCAGGCGTACCTGCTCATCGCCGGCGTCCTCCTCGCGTTGCGCAGCGCTCCGGAGATGCGGCTGTTCCAAGTCCGGTCCCGGCAGGTCATCGCCGTGGCCGCGATGCTGCTCCTGCTGCCCCTGGTCAAGTACTGGAACATCGTGGGTGGGCCGAACGCCGCCGCCAACCAGTTCTCGCAGCAGCATCAGATGGCGCAGTTCCTGTCGCGGTACTACGACGGCAAGACGGTGATGGCCAATGACATCGGCCACGTCACGTGGCTGCACTCGGGCGGTCTGGTCGACATGTGGGCACTCGGGTCGTTCGACGTCCTCGCAGCGCAGCGCAACGGCTACTACAACGCCACGTTCATGACAGCGCTCGCTGCGCAGCGACACGTGGCCGCGGTCGCCGAGTACAGCCCGAGCTTCGACTTCCTGGTGCCCCACGGTTTCGCCAAGGTCGCAACGTGGCATCTGCGCGACGCGGGCGATCCGCGCTGGCAGGCGATCGTCTTCTGGGCCCCCGCCGCTGACGCACCGGCGATGCGCAGCCACATGCGCGAGTTCATTGCCACCATGTCCCAGGATCGGGTCGTCGCGCAGATCGACTGATCTGCGACGAGGGAACCGCTCCCGCTTTACGCCTTCCCCCCGCCGACGGGAGCCCTTCCCTCGCCCCCGGGAATCGACGTGCGCCGCACTTTGGTTATCCGAATCGGCCGGGCAGGAAGGATCTTGGCGGCCGGCAGCTTGACAACGAAACACGACCCCCCATCGCTGCTGCGCTCATAGCGGACATCACCGCCCTGGGCGCGGGTCAGCTCGCGGACGATGAACAGCCCCAAGCCCGTACCGCGTTCCGCCGATCCCAGCTGCGCGAACTTCGTGAACAACTTCGGGACGTCGGCTTCACTCACCCCTCGACCGCCGTCGCACACGCTGAACTCGACCGTCTCACCCAGCCTCCTCGCCGCCACGCCCACCGGAGGAGCGCCGTGCGTGATTGCGTTGCTCAGCAGATTTGTGAGGATCTGCACCAGGCGCCGGCGGTCGGCCGCGACCACGACGTCGTCCGGACAATCGATGCTGACCGCCGGGGTGGCGCTGGCGAGGCCGCGGACCGCCTCCTGCACCACTGACAGCGCGATCACCGGCACCACTGCAAGGTCGAGCCGGCCCGCCTCAGCACGCGCTGTGACGAGCAGATCCTCCAACAATCGATTCAGTCGACCGCCACCGCTGACCAGGACTTGGAGGAGATGTTTTCGGCCGCGGTCATCCAAGATCTCCCAGTCGTCGCGCAGCATCTCCGCGCTGCTGCGCATCAGGTGCACCGGACCGCGCAGCTCGTGCGCCGTGACTGCCACGAACTCAGCTCTCTCCTCGGCCGCACGTTTGAGCTGCTCGTTGGATGCGGCCAGCTCCGCCGCCGCGCGCTCACGCTCCTCGGCGGCGCGCTCACGCTCGGTCACGTCGCGGATCACCTTGCCGAACCCGATCAGCTCGCCGTGCTCATCACGCAGCGCCGTGATGACGATTCCCGCCCAGAAGCGGCTGCCGTCCTTGCGAACGCGCCAGCCCTCCTCCTCGAAGCGGCCCTCCTGCCTGGCTGTCTCGAGCTCATGTTCCGACTGGTGCAGTGCTTGCGCCTCGGGGGTGTAGAACACACGAACGTTGCGCCCCAGGATCTCGTCGGTCGTGTACCCCGTCAGCTTTTGCGCACCGGTGTTCCAGCTTGCGAGGTTGCCGTCCACGTCCAATGTGTACATCGCATAGTCTGAGACGCTCTCGAGGAGAAGACGGAAGCGCTGCTCGCTGATGAAGAGCTCGCGCGCGGCCTCGTGCTCGGGCGTCACGTCGACCACCTGGAGGAAGAGGTACAGCGGCCGGTCCGCGGAGTCCCGCACCGCCGACAGCGTCGAGCGCACCCAGGCATCACCCCGTTCTCCGCGGAGGCGGTGCTCGATGCTCACCGGCCGCGGAGAATCCGCAGCGGACACCACGGCCTGCGCGATGTCTGAGCGCGACTGCTCATAGACGACGTCGGCGAACAGCTGCCCGAACAGCTCCGACTCGGCACACCGCATGATCTGTGCGAGCGTCGCGTTGGCGCGCACGATCCGGCCGGACAGCGTGAGCGCGGCCATGCCGATGGTGGCGCCTTCGAACGCGGCGCGAAAGCGTTCCAGGTGCTCTTCGAACAACTCGGGTGCGTCGCCCGCTCGACCTGCCGGCAAGGCGGCGGTCACCGCGCGGTCGCCGACGATGGGCACCTGCAGCGCCGCGGCGTGCCGCAACCGGCCCGGCAGCTCGCTGACCGGGATCGACTTCTCGATGAAGTCAACGGCCCCAAGGTCGCGAGCGCGCTCCTCCAGACCGGTCGCCTCGAAACCCGAGAACATGACCACGCGCGTGCCTGGGCACGCAGCGAGAACGCCCGCGATCGCCTCGAGACCATCCATCTCGGGCATGGACACATCGAGCAGCACCAAGTCGGGCTGGTGCTCCGCCGCCAGCCGGATGGCGTCGTGGCCGGTCGCCCCTTCGCCGGCTACGGTGAAGCCGCCGGTGACCTCGAGGCGGCGCCGAACCAGCTCCCGGAGATCTGAGGCATCATCGACAAGGACGATCGTGAGGGGATCTTCGGCCGGAGCGGAAATCGCCATTGAGCGTGTCGAATTATCCATTACCGGCCCTGTAGCGTGCTGCAATTGACGCTGTTCAGTCCGACACCCAGGGGCTGAGGCCGGTCAGCAGCCCTTCGCGTCGCAAACGACGAACGATTTCACCGTCAGACCCTCCCCGCCCTGCCACGGTTCAAAGCCGGCCTCCACGTCGATGAGATACCACGTGCTCGGCATGTAGCCACGGTCCACGGCGAACGCAGCGAGTGGTCCGAGATCGAGGTTGTCGACTGACGTGGTCGGGTTCCCGAGCACAAACGACACGGTGGCCCCGTTCCCGTTGACGCCGTACCAAACGTTGTAGTTCCTACCGCCAATCGTGACGCTGCGCGCCACCTCGGACCCAAGTGGCTGAACGCTGCCCTGGCTGGTCAGCCAGATGATCATCTCGAGTCCACCGAGGTTGTCCGCGGTCGTCGCGTTCGGGTTGAACCAGATGTCGTAGGAGGCGTCCCACGCGCCACCCGCGACGGTACTGGTGCGGTAGGTCGTCGTGACGGTTCCGGGATTCGTGACCGCCGATACAGTCATGGGAAGGCCGCTGTTGGCGGTGCAATCGCCCCAGTGGCAGCCCTTGTACAGAGACGGGTATGCCCCCGGTCCACCGCTGGTGGAGTTGCTGAGGCCCGAGTTGGTGATCCAGAAGTCAAGGTTGCCGTCCGAGGCGATCGTCAGTGGGGCGCTGGAATTCCACTCGTCTGCTTGCAGATGGTACGTGTCACCCTTGAGGGACGACACGTCATGACCGGCCTCGACCACGTTGTCGACCGGGAAGGCGGCCGAGCTCTTCCCTGTTCCACCCGAGGTGGTGACCGCCACCGGGCCGTTGGTGGCATGGCTCGGGACCTTGGCATTGATTTCGGTGTTGGACTTGACGGTGAACGAGGCACGCACTCCGTTGAAGGTCACCGAGGTGACGCCGGTGAAACCGCTTCCCGTCACCTTGACGAAGGCGCCGGGCATGCCGTGCCATGGTGAGAATGAGCCGACAGTCGGGGCGGGGGCAACGGTGGCAGGCGTGCAGCCGACAGCCGCAAGGCCGATCAAGATTGGAAGCACGAGAGATGCCCGCATCGCGCAATTCCTACCAGGAACGCGGTCTAGCGAATGTACATGAAGTTGCGCTTCAGCACGTCGAAGTTGTCGAGCGCATAACCAGTTCCACGCACCGCGCAGAGCAGCGGCTCACCATCCACCCGCACATCGATTCCCGACGACGCCTCGAGCGCGCGATCCAAGCCCTCGAGGCGCGCGCCCCCGCCACACAGCACGATCCCCTCCTCACGTATGTCATCGTGCAGCCTCTCGGGTGTCTCTGCGATCACCTCATCGAGGGCGGCCGCAATGGGACGTACATGTGCGTCGACGCACGGCAAAAACTCGGTCGACGTCACGGTCACCGTCCGCTCTCCCCCCTCGCCGCGCCCGGTGATCGCGAGCTGTCGCTCCTCGTGCGGACCGACTCTCAGCAATGACGCGATCACCTCTTCGATCTCGGATGCCGCGGCGTCGATGCCGTGGGCGCTCTTGATGTGCTCCTCTATGCACGCGTGGAGCCGCTGTCCGCCGTGACCGGAGAGCGAGCGCCCCGCGATGATGCCCTCGAGCGCCAGCACCGCCAGGTCGGTCTTGCCGGCGCCGATGTCGATCACCAGGTGGCCGTTGGATCCGTGCAGCTGCATGCCGCACCCCATCGCGGCCGCGAATGGCGCATCCAGCAAGTACGCGGTGCGCGCACCGGCGAGGATAGCGGCCTCCAGCAGCGCACGACGCTGGTCGCCGGCCAGGGACGCCATCACCGCCACCACCACATCCGGTTTGAAGATGCGCTGCCGTCCCACGGCCCGCGTGACGATGTGATTGATGAGCGTGCGCGCCGCCACCGGGTCAACGATCGAGCCGCCGAGGAGCGGGCGATACAGCCGCTGTTCGGGTGCCGCAGCCACGGCCTCGAGCGCCGCCACACCCATCGCGCTCGACCACTCGGCGCCGGCGCCAAGCGCAACGACCGTCGGCTCCCCCGCGATCACGCCCTCGCCCTTCACCACGAGCCGGACCGTGGAGGTGCCCAGGTCGATACCCACCTTCTTCCCGAGCATCAGTCTCCGATCACGCCGGTGAGGTCGCGCACCTCCTGCTCTGGCGTCCCAACCAGCACCCGCTCCACGTCGGCGCCCAGCCCGCGAAGCTTGGCTTCGATGTCCTCGTAGCCTCGATCGAGGTGGTACAGATGCGCGAGCTCGGTGTCCCCCTCCGCGCAGAGCCCTGCGATGACCAGCGCGGCCCCGCTGCGAATGTCGGGAATCGTCACCTCCGCGCCGTGCAGCCGCGACGGACCGCTCACCACAGAGCTGCGGCCCTCGGTGCTGATCACGGCTCCCATCTTCTGCAGCTCGGGGACATGACGAAAGCGGTTCTCGTACAACGCCTCGCTGATGATGCTCGTGCCCTGTGCCTGCGTCATCAGCGCGCCGAACTGTGGCTGCAGGTCGGTGGCGAATCCCGGATGGGGCCATGTCGTGACGTCGACCGCTCGCAGCCGCTCGGCCCGCACCCGAACCTCTCCGGCACCCTCGGTGATGTCGCACCCGGCGGCGCGCAGCTTGCCGAGCAGCCAGCGCACGTCGGTGGGACGCATGCGCTCGATGACCACATCGCCGAGCGTGGCGGCCGCCGCGACCATGTACGTGCCCGCCTCGATGTAGTCCGTGGTCACACTGTGCGTGGTGCCGTGCAGCAACCCGCCGGACCCTTCCACCACGATGAGCTCGCTGCCGACCCCGGAGATGTGCGCGCCCATGCCGACGAGGCAGCGGGCAAGGTCGTACACATGCGGCTCGCGTGCGGCGTTGGCGATCACCGTGATGCCATCGGCGAGCACCGCGGCCATCATCAGGTTCTCGGTGCCCGTGACCGTCGGGATGTCGAGATCGATGCGAACGCCTCGCAGACGTTGCGCGCGTGCGCAGTATGCGTCGGCCGTCTCCTCCACCTCGGCACCCATCAGGCGCAGCCCCTCCAGGTGCTGCTCGACCCGGCGCATGCCGATGTCGTCGCCGCCGGGCTTCGCGATGGTGGCCTCGCCGGCACGGGCGACGAGCGCGCCGAGCAGGAGGAACGAGCCGCGCATGCGCTGGGTGAGGTCGGCCCCGACGTAGGTGCCGGTGATGCCCACGGCCTGGAGCCGCCAGCTGTGCACACCGAGCCGCTCGACGCCCACCCCGACGTGCTCGAGCATCCGGGCCATCGTGAGCACGTCCTCGGTGCTGGGGACGTTGACCACCTCCACCCGCTGATCGGTCAGGAGCGCGGCGGCCATGACCGGCAGCGTCGCGTTCTTGCTCCCTGAGATCGGCACGCGGCCTTCGAGGCGCCTGCCGCCGCGAATGCGCAACAGTTCCATCTGCCGCCTACCGTACCCGGAACCGCCCAGCTTCGGAGGGTGTCGTCCATGCCGACAATCGCGACCAACGGTGTCCGTCTTCACTACGTCCGCGACGGGAGCGGCGATCCTGTCCTCCTCCTGCACGGCTACATCTTCGGCGCCGATTGGTGGCGCCCCCAGATCGACGCGCTCCGCGATCGCTTCGACGTCATCGCCGTCGACCTGCGTGGCCAGATGGCATCCGAGACCACCGGGGACGGCTACGACCTCTGGAACCAGGCCGAGGACGTATTCGGCGTTCTGGAGCAGCTCGGCATCGCACCGGCGCACTGCGTCGGGCTCTCCATGGGCGGGATGATTGCGATGCGCCTGGCCCTGCGCCATCCCGAGGCGGTCAGCTCGCTGGTGCTCATGGATACGAGCGCGGGTCCCGAGGACCCGGAGAAGGCGGAGCGCTACGAGGGCATGGCGCAGGTGGTGGAGGCCGGCCAGCTCGAGGCGGTGATCCCGGCGCTGCCACCGATCTTCCTGGCCGACGACTTCATCGTCGAGCACCGAGACGAGGTCGACGCATGGCTGCGCAGGGTCGAGGCAGCCGACCACATCGGCCTGGTGCACAGCATCCGCGCCATCAACAGCCGCGACGACATCACCGGGCGGCTTGGCGAGATCCACGTGCCCACGCTCGTCATCCATGGCGAGCAGGACGTGGCCATCGCCATGGAGCGGGCCGAGCAGCTCGCTGCGGGGATCGCCGGGGCCAGACTTCGTACGGTGAGCGGCGCCCATCAGTCCAACGTCGACCGCCCCGACGAGACGAGCCGGATGATCCGGGAGTTTCTTCTCGAGGTGGCAGCGCCGGCGGCGAAAGCATGACGGTGCGCCTTGGCCCACCGTCCACGCGGTAGCCTTTACCGCAGATATGGCAACCGCAACGGCAACCGCGGCGGGCAAGCTCGAGGAGCTCCTCGGCGCCGACGCCGCCGATCTGCTGCAGCATCGCTGCGAGACCATCGCGAAGGAGATGCTTCATCTCCCCGGTCCCGACTTCGTCGACCGGGTGTGGGCGCAGAGCGATCGCCCCACCCGAGTGCTCCGCAGCCTGCAGCAGCTGTACGGCCACGGCCGCCTCGGCGGCACGGGATACCTCTCCATCCTGCCCGTCGATCAGGGGATCGAGCACTCCGCGGGCGCGTCGTTTGCGCCCAATCCCGAATACTTCGACGGCGGCAAGATCGTCGAGCTCGCGGTCGAGGGCGAATGCAACGCGGTCGCGTCGACGTTCGGCGTGCTGGGATCGGTGGCGCGCCGGTACGCGCACCGCATCCCCTTCATCCTCAAGTTCAATCACAACGAGCTGCTGACGTACCCGAACAGGTTCGACCAGATCATGTTCGGCACGATCAAGGAAGCGTGGAACCTCGGCGCGGTCGCGGTCGGCGCCACCGTGTACTTCGGCTCAGAGGAGGCTGACCGGCAGATACAGGAGGTGTCCGCCGCCTTCGCCCACGCGCACGAGCTCGGCATGGCGACCGTGCTCTGGTGCTACTTGCGCAACAACGCGTTCAAGAAGGACGGCACCGACTATCACCTCGCCGCGGACCTCACCGGCCAGGCGAACCATCTCGGCGTGAGCATCCAGGCCGACATCATCAAGCAGAAGCTGCCGACCACCAACGGCGGGTTCACCGCGCTCAATTTCGGCAAGACTGCGGATCTGGTGTACACGAAGCTGACTTCCAAGCATCCGATCGACCTCACGCGGTACCAGGTGGCGAACTGCTACATGGGACGCAGCGGGCTGATCAACAGCGGCGGGGAGTCACATGGCGCCAGTGATCTGGCCGAGGCCGTGCGTACCGCCGTGATCAACAAGCGCGCCGGCGGCACGGGATTGATCAGCGGGCGCAAGGCATTTCAGCGGCCGATGCGCGATGGAATCCAGCTGCTGCACGCGATTCAGGACGTCTACCTGAGCGACACGGTCACGATCGCATAGATTGCGCGTGGCAGGGCAGGATCATCGAACAGCGTGCGAGCTGGCCCGCGCGGCCGGCGATCTGCTGGTTTCCGTGCGAGAACAGGGTGCGATCGGAGCCGAGCTGGGCCGTCTCGGTGACGTCGCATCACACGACTTTCTCGTCGCCGCGATCCGCTCGCGACATCCCGGTGATGCGATTCTGTCGGAAGAGGCGGTCGACGACCGCCGGCGGCTGACGTCGCGGCGCGTCTGGATCATCGATCCGCTCGACGGCACGCGCGAGTTCGCCGAGCCGTCGCGCGACGACTGGTCCGTCCACGTGGCCCTCTGGGAGGACGGCGACATCGTCGCGGCGGCCGTTGCGCTGCCGGCTCGCAGCGTTGTGCTGTGCACGGAAGCGCCGACGCTCGCGCGAGCAAGCCGCATGCGGGACGGGTTGAAGGTGGTCGTGAGCCGCACCCGCCCGCCCGAGATCGCCTCGCGTGTCGCCACCGCCATAGGCGCGGAGTGCGTGCCCATGGGGTCGGCGGGAGCGAAGACCGCCTCGGTGATCCTCGGCGACGCAGACGCATACCTGCACGATGGCGGGCAGCACGAGTGGGACTCCGCGGCGCCCGCCGGCGTCGCTCTGCAGGCGGGTCTGCACGCATCAAGGCTCAACGGTGAACCGCTGGCATACAACCGCGACGACGTCCGCCTCCCCGACATCCTTGTCTGCCGCCGCGAACTCGCCCCAGCGCTCCTCGACGCGATCGCGGAGGCGCGCGCTCGATGACTCTCGTCACGCCGGCAGGCGGCACGTTGATCGATCGCCTCCTCGACGAAGCTGCGGCAGGCGTGCTCGCAGCAGAGGTCGGGGGAATGCCGTCGCTGCGGCTCACGGACACAGCCGCATCGGATTTGCAGCTGATCGCCTGCGGCGCGTATTCGCCGCTCACGGGATTCATGACGGGCGACGACTACGCGAGCGTCGTGCGGTCGGCACAGCTCGCCGACGGCACGCCGTGGACGCTGCCGGTCACGCTGCCGGTTCCGGATGGCGTCGCGGCATCGCTCACCGCAGGGACGCAAGCCGCGCTGTACGACGCGGCAGAACGCGTCGTCGGGCTCATCGACGTGGCCGAGGTGTTCCACCGCGATCTCGAGGTCGAGGCTCGCGGCGTCTACGGCACAACGGACTTGGCCCATCCTGGGGTGCGTGCCCTCATGGCAAACGACGTGCTCGCCGTCGGTGGCAGCGTGCGCGCTGTGCCGTCACGTGACGGCCGGGCGCTGACCCCACGTGGCTGCCGCGCGGAGTTCCAGCAGCGCGGTTGGAGCACCGTGGTCGGATTCCAGACCCGCAACCCGATCCACCGCGCGCACGAGTATCTGACCAAGGTGGCGCTCGAGGGCGCCGACGGCATCCTGATCCATCCGCTCATCGGCCCCACCAAGGACGACGACGTGCCGGTCGACGTGCGCATGCGCTGTTACGAGGTGCTCCTCGCCGAGTACTATCCGAGCGAGCGCGTCGTGCTGAGCGGCTTCCCGGCGGCGATGCGGTATGCAGGTCCACGAGAAGCGATCTTCCATGGATTGGTTCGCCGCAACTACGGCTGCTCCCACTTCATCATCGGGCGCGATGCTGCGGGCGTCGGCAGCTACTACGGTCCCTACGACGCACAGAACTTGTACGACGAGTTGGGTGGCGCGGAACGGCTCGGCTTCACCGCGCTGAAGTTCGACCACGCCTTCTTCTGCCGCGCATGCGACGCGATGACGAGCACGAGGACGTGTCCCCATGGCGACAGCGACCACGTGGTCCTGAGCGGAACCTCGCTCCGTGCCATGCTGGCGAATGGCGACGAGATCCCGCCCGAGGTCACGCGCACCGAGGTCGCGTCGATCCTGCGCCGCGCATACCTGACGATGGGACAACCCGCGTGATCGAGCCCGGTGTCACCGTCTGGCTGACCGGACTCTCGGGCGCCGGCAAGTCGACGATCGCCACGCACGTCGCTCGTCACCTGAGCGACCGCGGTCACGCGGTCGAGGTGCTCGACGGCGACATCGTGCGGCAGAACCTGAGCGCCGGCCTCGGGTACAGCAAGGACGACCGCGACACCAACATCCGCCGCATCGGCTTCGTGGCCGAGATGCTGACGCGGCACGGGGTGTTGGTGTTCGTCGCCGCCATCTCCCCGTACCGTTCTGTGCGCGAGGAGGTGGAGCATCGCATCGGCAACTACGTCGAGATCCATGTGCACTGCCCCATCGATGTGCTCGTCGAGCGCGACGGGAAGGGTTTGTATCGGCGTGCGCTCGCCGGAGAGATCGACCACTTCACCGGTGTCTCGGATCCCTACGAGGAGCCGGCGCACCCACACCTGCGCCTCGACACGAGCACCGAGCCCGTGGAGGCGTCAGTGGCGAAGGTGCTTGCCCTGCTCCAGGATCGCGGGTACGGATAGCCCGGCGCCGCGGCGACGCTAGCCGCGCCCTTCCTCCTTGCGAAGCTCCTCGCGACCGATCGTGGCGAGATGCACCTCGTCCGGACCGTCCATGAACCGCGTGGCGCGCGCGTACGCGTACATCGGCGTCAGCGGAAGATCCTGAGACACGCCGGCGCCGCCGTGCACCTGGATGGCGCGGTCGATCACCCCGCAGGCGACGTTCGGGGCCACCACCTTGATGGCCGAGATCTCGAACCGCGCCCCGCGGCTGCCTTCCGTGTCGAGCAGCCACGCGGCCTTCTGACACAACAGACGCGCCTGCTCGATCTCCACCCGTGAGCGGGCGATCTGCTCGCGCACCACGCCCTGCTCCGCAAGCCGCTTGCCAAACGCCGTGCGCGAGCGAGCGCGATCCACCATGAGCGACAGCGCGCGCTCCGCGAGCCCGAGCATGCGCATGCAGTGGTGCAGCCGGCCGGGGCCGAGACGCGTCTGGGCGATGAGAAACGCCATGCCCTCCTCACCGATGCGATTGCCCTGCGGTACACGCACGTTCTCGAAGGTGATCTCGCAGTGGCTTCCGGGGTCGTCGAAGCCGAACACCTTGAGCTGGCGCACGATGGTGAGACCCGGCGCGTCGATGGGTACCAGCACGATGGTGTGACGCGCATGCCGGTCCGCATCAGGGTTGGT
>VBGJ01000036.1:19010-29622 GCA_005880445.1 Chloroflexota bacterium
AGCGGCTTCAGCCACGTCTCCTGCTGCTCCGGTGTGCCGAACTGCGCGAGCACCTCCATGTTGCCGGTGTCCGGTGCCGAGCAGTTCATCGCCTCGGGTGCGATCGGGCTCCAGCCGGAGATCTCGGCGAGCGGCGCGTACTCGACATTGCTGAGGCCGGGACCGAAGCGCTCGTCGGGGAGGAACAGGTTCCACAACCCTCGTTTGCGCGCCTCCGCCTTGAGCTCCTCGATCACCGGCGAGATGCGCTGCGGCGTCGTCTCAGCCGAGAACTCCTGCCAGTACCGCGGCTCGGCGGGACGGACGCGCTCGTCGATGAACGCCCAGAGCCGCTCGCGAAGCTCCTTGACGCGCTGCGACTCCGAGAAATCCACATCAGCCTCCTTGACTTGGCGCCAGATGGCGCATCGTATCGAGCGCGCCTTCGACGATGGCCGGCACCATGGCGCCGACGGCCTCGAATCCATCGCCCACGGTCATGCCCATGAGAAAGCGGGCGTTGATGCCCTCGGCGATGATGGCGAGCTTGTACGCCCCCAGCGCCACGTACCAGTCGAGCCACTCCAGGCTGCGCGCGGTGCCCGCCCGGTACGCATCGAGGATGTCCGCGCGCTTGTAGAAGCCGGCCTCCGGCGTGATGGCACGCCCGTGCAGCGCACGCGCCGCCACCTCGGCGTCGGTGTCCGCCCAGTACACGAGCAGCAGACCGAGATCGCACAGCGGGTCGCCGATCGTGCTCATCTCCCAATCCAGCACCGCGATGATCTCCGACGGATCGTTGTGCGCGTACATCACATTGTCGAGACGGTAGTCGCCGTGCACGATGCCCGCTGCCGATTGCGGCGGCAGCGTCTCCCCGAGCCGCCCGTGCAGCGCGTCCATGCTCGGCAGCTCACGCGTTTTGGATGCCTCCCACTGCATCCACCAGCGCCGGATCTGACGCCCGAGGAATCCCTCGGGATGGCCGAACTCGGCAAGCCCGGCCGCGACGGGTTCGATGGCGTGCAGGCGCAGCAGCGTGTCCACCAGCACCACGGACATGGCGCGACGTGTCTCCGGTGTGTCGGCGAACGCTGATGGCAGAGCACCGCGGACCACGTGGCCGTCGAGGTAGTCCATGACGTAGAACGGCGCACCGATCACGGTGTCGTCGCCGCAGAACGCCATCAAACGCGGCACCGGCATGTCCTGGTTCTGCAGCGCGGCCATGATCGTGTACTCCCGGCGCATGTCGTGCGCCGTCGGCAGCACGTGCGCCAGTGGCGGCCGGCGCACGACGAGCCGACGCTGGCCGTCATCGACGATGTACGTGAGATTCGACCTGCCGCCCGCGATCACCTCGCCGCGCAGCGGGCCGGCGAATGCGCCCACGATCGGCTCGAGGTATCGCGCGAGCGCCTCCAGGTCGAGACCTGGCGGCTGCGTCACTGTTCGGACGGCGGGCCGGAGGGACGCTCGCGGTGCCGCCTGCGGCGGATCTCGGCCACGCGCAGACGCATCACCTCGCGCTCGAGCAACGCCGCGGCCTCGGCGTTGGTCTGGTCCTGGGCGAGCGCGTCCTCGGCGCGCTTGCGCGCCTCCTGTGCACGCGCTTCGTCGATCTCCTCGGCGCGTTCTGCGACGTCGGCAAGGATGACGACGCGATCCGGCAGCACCTCGAGAAAGCCGCCGGCGACGAACAGGTACTCCTCCTTGCCGTCGTTGCGCACCAGCACCTCGCCGGTCCGCAGCGGCGTCAACAGGGGGATGTGCTGCGGCAGCACGCCGAGCTCGCCGGCCAGCCCGGGCGCGACCACGAAGTCCGCCTCCTGGCTCAGGACTCTGCCCTCCGCCGTCACCAGTTCCACCTGCAACTTTGCCATGCGCTACTCGCTCTTCTCCTCGCCTGCGTCCGCCTTCGGCTGTTCTTTCGTTTCCTCGCTCGCCTGCGCTTTTGCGGACTCGCTCCTGTCCTGGCCGGCGATCTCTTTCGCACGCTCGATCACCTCGTCGATCGATCCCGCCAGCAGGAACGCGTCTTCGGGGATGTCGTCGTGTTTGCCGTCCAGGATCTCGGCGAAGCCGCGAATCGTCTCCTGCAGCGGCACGTACTTTCCATCACGACCGGTGAACTGCTCCGCGACGAAGAAGGGCTGCGACAGGAAGAACTGCACTCGGCGAGCGCGCTGCACGGTGACCTTCTGGTCCTCGGAGAGCTCCTCCTGACCCAGGATGGCGATGATGTCCTGCAGCTCCTTGTATTCCTGAAGGACCCGCTTCACGCCCTGTGCCACGCGATAGTGCTCATCACTCACGACGTGAGGGTCGAGAATGCGGCTGAACGACTCCAGCGGGTCCACCGCCGGGTAGATGCCCTGCTCCACGAGCTGGCGGCTGAGTGTCACCGACGCGCCGAGATACCCGAACACACTCGCCACCGCGGGATCGGTGAAATCGTCCGCCGGTACGTAGACTGCCTGCACCGACGTGATCGAACCGGTGCGCGTCGACGTGATGCGCTCCTGGAGATCGCCCATCTCTGTGGCCAGCGTGGGCTGGTATCCAACCGCGGACGGCATGCGACCGAGCAGCGCCGACACCTCGGCGCCGGCGAGCGTGTAGCGAAAGATGTTGTCGATGAACATCAGCACGTCGGCATTCTTCTCGTCGCGGAACCACTCAGCGATGGTCAGGCCCGTGAGCCCGACCCGAGCGCGCGCTCCCGGTGATTCGTTCATCTGTCCGTAGACGAGCGAGGTCTGCTCGAGCACGCCCGACTCCTGCATCTCGCCGTACAGCTGCGTCCCCTCGCGCGTGCGCTCGCCGACACCCGCGAACACCGAGTAGCCCTGATGCTCGCGCGCGATGTTGCGGATCATCTCCATGACGATGACCGTCTTTCCCACTCCCGCACCACCGAAGAGCCCGATCTTCGAGCCCTTGGAGAACGTGCAGATCAAGTCGATGACCTTGATGCCGGTCTCGAGGATCTCCGTCTCGGTCGACTGCTCCGAGATGGTCGGGGCCTTACGGTGGATGGGCATGTTCTGCTTCGCTTTCACCGCGCCCTTGCCGTCGATGGGATCGCCGACGACGTTGAACATCCTGCCCAGCGTCTCCATGCCGACCGGCACCTGGATGGGTGCAGACGTGCTCCGCACCTCATCGCCGCGGCGCAGACCCTCGGTCGTGTCCATGGCGATGCACCGCACGACACCGTTGCCGAGGTCCTGCTGCACCTCGAGCACGATGCGCTTCTTCTCCTTGCCTTCGCCCCGCTCGATCTCCAGCGCGTCGAGGATCTCGGGAAGGCGGTCGGTGTCGAACTCGACGTCGACCACGGGGCCGATCACCTGCGAGATCGTGCCCGTGGACGTCGCCTGCTTGTCTGCAACTGCCATGTGTTTCGGTCTCCTCAGCCCTCGAGCGCGGTGGCGCCGCCGACTATCTCCATCAGCTCGGTCGTGATCTGCGACTGACGCACCTTGTTGGCGGTGAGCGTCAGGTCGATGATGAGGTCATTCGCATTGTCGGACGCGTTGTGCATCGCCAGCCTCTTCGCCGCCTGCTCCGATGCCACGTTCTCCAGCACCGCTTGGTACACGAGCGCCTCGACGTATCGGGGAAGCAGCGCGTCGAGCACATCCTTCGCCTCCGGCTCGTACTCGAAGTCCGCGGCGGCCGGCGCAGCCCCCTCGGGCGGGTCGACCGGGATGAGGCGGCGCAGCGTTGCCTGCTGCCGGCTGGCGCTGATGTACCTGGCGAAGACGAGGTCGACCTGATCCGCGTCGCCGCTCTCGTACTGGTCCGTGGCCACGCGCACCGCGGGCAGGACGTCGCCGAGGCTCGGCCGCGGCCCGAGATCGCTGCGGTCCGCGATCAGATCCTTGTGCAGCCGCCGCATGATGTCGCGCCCCTTGCGTCCGATGGTGATCACCGCAACGGGCACGTCCGAATCGTTCATCTCTCGCAGCGCCAGCCGGTTGTTGTTGCTGTTGAGAGCGCCGGCCAGACCGCGATCCGCGGTGACCAGGATGATGATGCGCCGGCGCACCTCGCGCCGCTCGAGAAACGGATGCTTGTACTCCGGCGTGCGCTTCATCAGCTCCGTCATGATCGACGTGATCTCATCGGAGTACGGACGCGCCGCCAGGACACGTTCGAGAGCACGCCGCATCCGCGCTGCAGCGACGAGCTCCATCGCCTTCGTGATCTTCTGCGTGTTCTGCACGCTGCGAATGCGACGACGCAGATCACGAAGACTGGGCATGGGTTACGCCGTGGTCGTGGTGGAGGATGGGAACAGGTCGCTCGAGGTACGCGGTCGGCGACGGCAGTCGCCGTCGCTCGCCGCTCGACCCTCGGCCCGAGGGACCACTCGGGCCTGCGGGACGCCCTCTCGCAACCTGTCCCGACCTCCGCCGTACACAGTCGTCATCCGGCCCAGTCTTTCTTGAACGAGTCGATCGCAGCGCGCAGATCACGCTCCGTCTCGTCGGTGATCTTGCCCTGCTCCACGACGTCCTTCTCGATCTCCGGGTGATCGTGGTCCATGTAGCGCAGGAACGAGTGCTCGAACTCGCCGACGCGGTCGATGGCGGCGTCGTCAAGGTACCCGCGGGTGCCGGTGAACAGGCTGACGATCTGCTTGCCGAGCGGCACCGGTTCGTACTGCGGCTGCTTGAGGAGCTCGGTCATGCGCTGGCCGCGCTCGAGGCGCTCGCGCGTGCGCCGATCGAGGTCGGACGCGAACTGCGCGAACGCGGCGAGCTCGCGGTACTGGGCGAGGTCGAGACGGAGCTGGCCGGCCACCTGCTTCATCGCGCGCGTCTGCGCATCGCCGCCCACGCGCGAGACGGACAGGCCGACGTTGATCGCGGGGCGGATGCCCGCGTTGAACAGGTCTGTCTCCAGGTAGATCTGGCCGTCCGTGATGGAGATGACGTTCGTCGGGATGTACGCCGAGACATCGTTGGCCTTCGTCTCGATGATGGGCAGCGCGGTGAGCGTGCCGCCGCCCTGCTCGTCGCTCATGCGCGCCGCGCGTTCGAGCAGACGTGAGTGCAGATAGAACACGTCGCCCGGATATGCCTCACGTGACGGCGGGCGCCGGAGCAGGAGCGACAGCTGCCGGTATGCGTCGGCGTGCTTGCTGAGGTCGTCGTAGATGATGCACGCGTGCCCGCCCTTCTGCATGAAGTACTCGCCCATCGCACAGCCCGCGAATGGCGCGAGATACAGCAGCGGCGCCGGGTCGGAACCGGTGGCGGCCACGATGATCGTGTGCTCCATCGCACCGTACTGCTCCAGCGTCGCCTGGACCTGCGCCACCTTGGATGCGCTCTGGCCGACGGCAACGTAGATGCAGACGACCCCGGTGCCCTTCTGGTTGATGATGGTGTCGATGGCGAGCGCGGTCTTGCCGGTCTGCCGGTCGCCGATGATCAGCTCGCGCTGGCCGCGGCCGATGGGGATCATGGCGTCGATCGCCTTGATGCCGGTCTGCAGCGGCGTGTCCACGTTCTGACGCAGCGTCACACCCGGCGCCACCCGCTCGACCGGCAGCGTCTGCGCGGTCTCGATGGGGCCGCGGTCGTCGAGCGGCTCGCCAACCGGGCTGACCACGCGCCCGACGAGCTCGTCGCCCACGGGGACCTCGGCGATCCGCCCCGTGGTGCGCACCGTGTCGCCTTCCTGCAGGTGCTCGAAGGGCCCCATGATCACGACACCGACGCTGTCCTCGCGCAGGTCCAGCGCGAGCCCGAGCACCGTGCCTCGGCCGCCGGGGCCGGGAAAGTCGAGCAACTCCCCAGCCAGCGCCTGCTCGAGCCCGTAGACACGCGCGATTCCGTCGCTGACCGACGTGATGACACCCTCGTTCGCATCGACGACAGGAGCCTCGAAGCTCTTGATGCGCTGCTTCAGGATCTCGCCGATCTCGTCGCTACGAATCGCCATGTGTTTTCCTTGGTGTCAGGCGAGCGCTGCCTGGAGCTGTTGCAAGTGGGTGCGCACGCTGTCGTCGAGGACGCGATCGCCGATGCGGATGACCAGACCGCCGATGATCGCGGGATCCTCACGCAGTGTGATCTGTACTGAGCCGCCCAAGCGCTCCGACAGCGCGTTCGAGATGTCTCGCTCGGTCCTCTCGTCCAAGGGCACCGCGGTCGTCACCTCCGCACGCACGACACCGGAGTCACGGTCAGCCAGCAGGTCGTAGTGGGCCAGGATCTCGGGGAGCAGCGGCACGCGACGCCGCTCGATGAGCAACCGCGCCAGGTTGCGCGCGGGCGATGACGCGCCGTCCAGCAGGTCGAGGCCGAGTCGCACTCGCTGCGAGAGCGGCAGCCGCGGGTTGACCACGGCGCGCCCCACCTCGTCGTGGGAGAACACGTCGACCACAGCGCTCAGCTCGTTGCGCCACCCGGCGATGTCACCCGCGTCCTTCGCCAGTGCGAAGTACGCCTCCGCGTAGCGGCGAGCGACGATGCTGGAGCGCGTCATGTCAATTGCTGGGGCTCGCCGCAGACCGCGCATCGCCGATCTTGACCAGCGCTTCCTCGATGAGCCGTTCGTGCGCGCGGCGATCCAGCACCTCACCCAGCAGCCTGGCGGTCGCGTCGACCACCAGGTCGCTTTCCACGGCGCGGAGATCCTGAATGGCGCGGTCACGTTCCGCCGCGATCTCGGCCCGCGCTCGTTCGAGCAGAGCCTCGGCCTGCGCGCGTCCGCGCGCGGCGACCTCCTCGGCCTCCACGGTTGCGTCCGTGTGCGCGCGCGCCACGATCTCGCGCGCCTGGTTGCGTGCTTCTCCGAGCACCTGCTGCACCTGTTGCTGGACCTCCTGAAGCCGTTTCTCGGCTTCCTCGGCGGCGCGCACCCCTGCCGCGATCTTGCTCTCTCGCTCGGTGGCGATGCGGATGATCGGCGGGTACACCCATTTCGCCAGGATCAGCACCAGGAGGATGAACGCGATCACCTCGGCGATCAACGTGCCGTTGACGTCGAGCAGACCGGCGTCGGCGACGAAGCTCGGCATGGCGCGCTACTTCACTCCCTGCGCGATGACGAAGATGAAGAAGATGCCGATCGCGAGGTTGATGAAGTACATGCCTTCCACCAGGCCGATGATGAGGAACATGGTCGGGGTCAAGCGGCCCTGAGCCTCGGGCTGGCGTGCGATGCCGCTGATCGTCGCGTTGCCGACCAGGCCGTCGCCGATCGCGGCTCCGATGGCTCCGCCGCCCAGTGCCAGCCCGGCGGCGATCAGCCCGCCAAGCACCGCAAGTGCATGGTTCATGAACGCTGTCTCCTCGTTTGCCTATGCGGCAGCGGTTGCGATTGCGCCACTCTCGTGCTCCTCTTCGTGGAGGCCTTCCCGAGCCATTCCGAAATAGATGATCGTCAACAGCATGAAGATAAATGCCTGGATCGTGCCGATGACGAAGACGTCGAAGACCTTCCACGCCGCCAGCAGGACGACCCAGATCACCGAGACGGACGTCACCGGCCCACCCAGCGTGGCGAAGTACCTGAACGCCAGCGTCAGCAGGTACACGACCACGACGCCGCCGAAGATGTTGCCGAACAACCGCAGCGCGAGGCTGATCGGCTTGGCGATCTCCGTGATGATGTTGATGGGGACGAACACCGCTCGCATGAGGATCGGCGCATCGAACGGATGGGTGAAGCGGTAGAAGAACCTCTTCCAGCCCAGCACGTGGACGCTGTACCACTCGACAACGATGATCACGACGAGCGCCATGGCCAGCGTCAAATTGATGTCGGCATTGGCCGGCTCGACCGGAGAGACCAGCGGAAACACGTCGAGCCAGTTCGCGAACAGGATGAAGAAGAAGATGGTCGCCGCCAGGGGGACTACGAAGGCGGCACCCTGGTCGCCCTCGACCGTGTCCGACGTGAGGCTTCGCACGTAGTTGAGAAGCACCTCGAATATCCATTGCAGCCTGTGCGGCGTGCCCCGGCGCAGGGTGAGCACCAACACGAAGCCGATCGCCAGCGTCACGGCGAGGGCGAGCGCGCTCGATATCAACGTGTCGTAGTTGAACGTGCAAATGAAGTTGCTGACGTGGCAGGCCATGATCGTCGGATGCGAGCCGGGTATCGTCTCCGGTGCCAGTGCGATCATCGGCGCGCCACCGCACGCACCGCGAACGCCACGAGCACGAACTGCGAGGCGCCGACGCCCAGGATCACCAGCCAGATGTTCGCGACCCCGAGCGCGAATCCAACAGCCACGCCGATCATCGAAAGTGTGACCAGCCGGGCCAGGCTGCTGGCCACAAACGGCAGTGGCAGCCGGAGGAACCGCGCCGCCAGGAACCCGTTGCCGGCTCCGAGCAGCAAGCCCACTGCGAGCGCGATTCCCGCGAGGGGTCGCGCCAACAGCGAAAACACCACGAGAGCGGCTGCCGCCAGAATGGCGCAGACGATCGATACGTGCCGGATCATGTGTGCCGCGCCCGGCGGCGACGACAGGTCGTTGCGGATCACAGATACCGCCTGAACTGCTGGAACACTGTCACCGACGCGAGCGTCACGCCGACCGCCAGGCCGAGGAGCAGCCCAATTGGACTGCTGTGGACCAGGGCGTCGAGACCCAGCCCAAGAAAGAGCGGGACCACGACCGCCACCGCGATCGTCACTCCCAGCCCGAGGAGCTCGCGGCCGCCCGGACCGGCGGCGGGGATGTTCGGACCGGGCTCTCCGTTGGACTGAGTCACGACATACATCCACGCGGCGACGGAGTCGCCGAAGCGCGCTGAATCAATAAAAGAGCCCATTTCGCCCGTCACCGAACGCGCCGGACGTTAGCACAGGCGAACGTGAGCACGGTTCGCCGCGATTGGTCTAGTCGGCTTCCCCTCCGTGCCGCATGCGCGTGGGCACAGCGCGGTGCCCCGGCACGATGACGTACTCATCGTTCTCTTCGAGCTGCAGCGCCGGCTGCGGGCGGCGGCGGCTGCGCCAGATGATGGCGATCAGGGAGATCACGAGCAGCCCCAGCGCCGCGTCGATGATCTTGCGATGGCCGTAGATGGTGAGCGCGATGCAGCCGAGAATCCCGGTGGCCAAATAAAAGGTGAGCGCGGTCTCCAGCGGCGTCATCCCGCGCGCGAGGAGCCGGTGATGGATGTGGCCGGCGTCCGGCTCCGCGATCTTCCTCCCCGCCCGCTTCCGGCGCACGATGGCGAAAGCCGTGTCACTGATGGGGAGACCCAGCGCGACATCGCCCATGAACACACGCGCGGGCGGCAGGTTGAACACGAGAAAACCGATGCAGCACCCCATCAGCGCGCCGCTGAGGATGATCACCCCGCTCTGCACGTCGCCCGGCGCCTGCACACGATTGATGGCAGCCAGCAGGCTGATCCCCGCGACGATCGCCACCACCCCCGCGGCCACGCCGTCGGCGCCGTCGAGAAAGTTCACCGACACCTGCATGCCGACGATCCACGCGATCGTCACCGGCGCAGCCAGCAGTCCCAGCTGCCACACGGTCGTCGAGTGGATCCCGGGCACCGCGATGAACGTGATGAGGATCCCGGTCAGGGCGACGAGCACCCCCGCGCCGATCTCGATGACGAACTTGCTCCGCCAGGTGAGGTCGAACACATCGTCCAAAGCCATGGCGAGGGTGATCGCAGCGCATACGGCGACGGTCTGCCACCGGTACGCGATCGCTGAGCCGAAGAGCGCCAACGCCACGGCGAAGCCGGCGAACATGGCGATGCCTCCGAGCCTCGGCGTCGGCTGAGGGTGCAGATGGCGGTCCAGGTCGGGCTCCGCCACGGCTCGCGACCGCCGCGCCAGCCAGATCGAGCCCGGCACGGCAGCGATGCAGACGGTGCTCGCCACCAGAAACGGCGGCAGCGCCGGCAGCCACGCCGCGGAGCTGCCGATCACCCGCGCGCGGCCCGGTAGGGCAGCGGAAACCGGCGGCACAAGGCCAGGCTGCGCTGGCGGACACGCTCCCGGTTGTCCGGTCCATCCAGGTCGGCGAGCATCGCCGTGACCAGGCCGGCGATCTCGTCCATCTCGGCATCGCCCATGCCACGCGACGTCACCGACGGGGTGCCGAGGCGGATGCCATTCGGGTTGAACGGCGTGCCGCCGTGCCCCGGGAAGGTGTTCGCGTTGACGGTGACGCCGGCCTCGTCGAACGCGGCCTGCACGGCACGTCCGCGCAGACCGTACGGCCGGAGATCGATGACCATCAGGTGGTTGTCGGTGCCACCGGTGGTGAGCACCGCCCCGCGCTGCATCAGGCCGGCCGCGAGTGCCTTGGCGTTGGCCACCACCTGGCGGGCGTACGCGGCGAACTCCGGCTGCAGGCACTGCTGCAGCATCACCGCCTTCGCCGCCATGCCGTGCGGGTGCGGACCACCCTGCACTCCGGGGCACACCGCCTTGTCAATGGCATCGGCGTGCTCGCTCTTGCACAGGACGATCGCGCCCCACGGGCCGCGCATCGTCTTGTGCGTCGTCAGGGTGACGAAGTCCGCGTGCGGCACGGGACTGGGATGCGCGCCGCCCGCGACGAGCCCGGCGAAATGCGCCATGTCGACGAGCAGCAGCGCATCGACCTCGCGCGCGATCTCCGCGAACGCGG
>VBGJ01000143.1 GCA_005880445.1 Chloroflexota bacterium
CAGATCGCCGCGTATCGCTGGGCTGGCGGGCGTTGGGCGGAGATCCCGGTCCAGGTCGACCAGTTGTTTCCGTACTTTTTAGCCAATGGGCACTCGTCGTTCAGCGTGTACTCGGGCACCGACCAAGAGTTGACCTACGCCTGGAATCCGACCGCACACTCCATTGGTCAGGAGTCGTGGAAGAAGGTCTTCGGCGGCATCACCGGTATCACCAACCCAGCGTATTACGACCCCAATCCGTGCCTTGCCCGCAACGAATTGCCCGGCCCGATGGGGCAGATCGAGCTGCAGCAGGCGATCGCCAACGGCGTCGTCTCTCCGCCGCACGATCCGGGCATCCTCCCAGACGATTACACGCAGGCGATGCAGGACCCGGTGAATAGCGCGGCCGGCACACCGGAGCTCAACGATGACGACCAACTCGCGATGATGGCGGGCGACGCCGGTGCGCAAGCGCCCGCGGGCACCCCGCAGCCCAAGGGGACGTTCGCCAACAACGGACAACAGATCACCATCGTCGACCCGACCGCGCCTACCGACGGCAGCGCGCCTGCCAGCTACATTTATCTTTTCCTGCAACCGGGTGGTTCGCACTACACGTGGAAGAACGGCTACGTGCAGATGATCCGCGACGTGGGCTCGGACACGCCCACGAGCAACCTCCCCAACGCCGACGAGTGGGTCGACCGCTACGGCTGGGGACCGGGTGCTCCCGAGCGCATCGGCATCAGCAATGTGGGGTACGGGCCCAACATCGGCGGCGACGTCTGCCGCACTGCGGCGAACAACGACGCCAATCCGCCCATCGCGACACCCGATGGGCAACCGCGCCCGTCAAACGACCGGCAGCCACGCGACGGCATGACCATCAGGACGCCCACTTACGGTGTGTACGCGACCGGCCGCTGGATGGTGCGCCAATTGCAGATTACGGCGCCCGGCACGAGGTACCAGTACGGCCCCAACCTCATCTCGCGGTGGAAGGGACGTGCGTTCCAATCCAGCCCGGACTCGTCGATATCGCTGGTCGGCTTCGAGGACGAGCAGACCAACTGGGAGTTGAACTCCACGCTGCTCGGCTGGAAGGTGGGGCCGGTGCGGGCCATCCGGGAGGTGTGGGGCGCTGATTCCGGTACCAACGTCACCAAAACCGAGTTCTACTACCGCGACGGCTACGACTTCTCCTACCACGTGCGTGTGCACCCCATTCCTCCCGACGGCTTGTACACGTCCTGGGACTTCCGCCTCGGCGCCGTGGACACCTACTACAACCAGAGGAATCAGACCGGCGTGCCCATCAACGGGCAAAACAGCCACGGCGTCGGCGAGGTCGACCAGGTCCCGGTGAGCGGCCAGCCAGCGTACTTCAACACGTGCGACCCATCCTTTGATGTCTGTTCCGCGATTGACAATCCTGAAGAAATCGCGGGCACTCATGGGTCGATGGTGTTCGTGGCCGACACCACCGGCTCAACCAGCCTCCTCCAGCCTGCGGTCGTGCCCTTCTATCGCGACGATGCCTGTTTCGACGACGGCACTGGTGACGCACCCGTGCCCCGCCCATGGCCCGGTGAGGACTCGCACAGCACCAATGTCGAGAACGGCTACGTCCAGTATTGGCAGGCTCACGGCGCCCCGTCGTCGTTGACCTATGCCGACTTGCAGTGTCAGCCTTCGCAGGCGGGCAATCCCGCGGTGCCAGCGTGGCAGCAAATGCCGTTCCAGGGAGCGATCGGCGAGATGGGGCTGCATTTCTTCTTCACCGCAGACAGCGACAACGCCTTCACTGGTGTTCCGCTTGACGAGCTCGACGCCGAGCAGTGGGTGTACACAGTGCCTACGACCGCGTCAGCAAATCTCATCTCTCCTACTGCCTCAGCGCGGGGCAGGGATTACGGCGCGAACGTGATCGCTCCATTGCAGACGGCGGTCACGACCTACAAATAACGCCAGCCGGAGGGGTGGCCAACGAGGAGGATCGATATGGCCTCGCGCATCGCTCTCCGCCGGCGTTCCCTGGTCGTGGTGTGCAGCCTCCTGCTCGCTGCCGGCGCCGCCATGTTCCCCGGTTTCGCGTCCGCGACTTCATCAGCCGGTCCTGCCGTACCCACGTGGTGGGCCAAGTACCAGACGCTACTGCATCAAACCTCCACGCGGAGCGCCGCTGCGAGCACACCAACACTGAGCGTCGGTGCCAACGTGGACATCTCCAACGAGGACGGCCCACAGAGCGAGACCTCGATCGCGATCGATCCGGTGCACCCGAAATACATCGTGGCGGGTTCCAACGAAATCAACCGTCTGCCCATGCGCGGCTATTTCTCCGCTGACGGCGGCAGCACGTGGGGTGCGGTCGACCTCCCGCTGCCGCCCGCGTCGTCAACCAACGGCGTCGATTTCGGCTCCGACCCCACCGTCGCCTTCGACACCCGGGGCAACGTCTACTACGGGTACATCGTCGTCTTCTTCAACCGCTTCTTCGCGTCGATTCAAGGCTCCGAGATGGCGGTGGCCAAGTCGTCGGACCACGGCGCCACCTGGGCGCAGGTAACGTTCTTCAACTTCAACAGCGGCAGCGGCAAGTTCAACGACAAGCCGATGATCGCCGTGGACAGCAATCTGACCAGCCCGTTCCGGGACAGCGTCTACGCGGCGTGGGACAACGCGTCGCCTCGCAACGGCAAGTCATCCGCAAACGATGCGCTGCTGGTCTCGCGCTCGACCGACGGCGGCACGACATTCAGCGCGCCAATCTCGGTGAGCACGAATCATGGCGGTCCGAGCGCGGTGATCGGCGCCGATCCCTTCGTGGGTCCCAACGGCGAGGTCTACGTGGCCTGGCAGGACGCGCAGAACAGCCAGGTCACGGTCAACGGTTCGTTCGACGGCGGCGTGACGTTCGGGCAACCGGTGGTCATCGCGCCGACGGTGATCCCATTCGCGATCGCCGCTCCCGCCGAAGCCACCCGGGGGGTGCTCATCTACCCATCGTGCGATGCCGACCGTAGCAGTGGATCGTTGCGAGGCACGCTGTACTGCTCGTGGGCGGATCAGACGACGAGCAATGGTCTAGACATTTTCCTGTCGCGCTCAACCGACCGCGGCGCAACCTGGAGCGCTCAGCGGCGCGTCAACGACGACCCGACGGGTGTGGTCCACGATCAGTTCTACAACTGGCTGGCCGCCGACGCGGTGACCGGCGCGGTCGATCTGAGCTGGTACGACACGCGCAACGATCCGAACAGCACCAAGACCGACGTGTACGCCACCAGCTCGTCCGACGGAGGGGCCACGTTCGCCCACGACACCCGCGTCACGACTGTCATGAGCGACGAGAGTGCCGCCAACCCGTGCGCGCAGACCCACGACCAGTACGGTGATTACGAGGGCATCGCGGCGCATGGCGGCAGCATCCACCCGGTGTGGACCGACGCCCGTTTCGACTGCACTGTGGACTACGCCACCGGCAACACGATCGGCGAGGAAGTGTTCTCGGCGACGATCACGGCGACCTGACCGCGACCCGGACGGCCTGACCGGAGCCGAACTGACTGGCCCCAGGAGGTCAGCCGAACCAGCGCTGCCGGCGAGTGGACGCGAAGAGAGCCTTCTCTTCAGCGGCCTCGGGCGATGGTGGCGTGAACAGCGCGGTCGGCGCGGGGCCCGAAAGGAAGTTCACGTTGACCTTTCCGATCGTCGAATCGCCCATCTCGATGTAGCAGATCACCTCGCCAGCGAACGGGGCTGGGGTCGGTCCACCTTTGATCTGGTTGATGAGCACATCGGCGACCGTGGACGCCTCGCCTTCTGCAATGACGCCCGCCCGGGGCACGGGTGCGCTAGTGACGTCGCCGACCGCGTACACGTCCGTGAACCTCGTTGACAGCGTCTTGGCGTCGACAGGGATCCATCCGTCCTCTGTGAGGCCGGATTCGACCACGACGGGCGGCGCCCGGTGGACTGGTACGGCGAGGAAGAGGTCGAAGGGCAGCTCGCGTCCGTCCTTGATGTGGGCGACCTTGGTGGAGTCGAGTGACGTGATCCACGACGAGTGTGAGTGAGTGATGTCACGCTCGTCGAGCAGCGCCACGATCGCGTTCGAGGTTTCGTCGGAGACCGGGATCGGTTTGGGCATCGGTGTGACGAGGTGGATGCTGCTGCCCTCCCGAACTCCCCTACGCGTTAGGTAGTCGTGGAGCATGAACGCCGTCTCGTACGGCGCCGGCGGGCACTTGAAGAACCCGCCCAGCACCGCGATCACGACGTTGCCGCCTTCGAAGTGAGGCAGGATCTCGCGGACTCGTGCCGCGCCCTCGGGTGTGTAGAACTCGTGTCCCGCTCCTACGAGACCGGGCGTCGCCTCCGGAGCCAGATCAGCTCCGAGAGCAACGACCAAGATGTCGGCGTCGTAGGTCCCCGCATTGGTGACCACTCGTTTGCGCTCCGGGTCGATGGACACGACCGTCTCTTGGCGAAACTCGACCCCAGGCTTGGCGATACGGCGGTATGGGAGCCGGACGTCTTCCAGAGTCCGCCGGCCAAACATCACGGCGAGCTTCGAGAAGCCGAAGATGAAGGCGTCGCCCTGATCGATGAGCGTGACTTCGACCTCGCCCGCGAGCTCTGCCGACAACCGTGACGACAACTCGAGACCACCGAAGCCCGCGCCGAGGATGACGATGCGGACCGGCAGCCTCACCTCGGCTGCGGGACGATGCGGATGTAGGGCTTCGGCTCTTTCCAGTCACCGAAGATTTGCCTCGCTTCGTCGTTCGGAACCGAGCCGGCGATGATGACGTCCTCGCCCTGGTTCCAGTTGACGGGCGTGGCGACGCGGTGCTTGGCCGTGAGCTGCAGTGAGTCGATGACGCGCAGCACCTCGTCGAAGTTGCGGCCGGTCGTCATCGGGTAAACGAGGATAAGCTTGACCTTCT
>VBGJ01000037.1 GCA_005880445.1 Chloroflexota bacterium
GAGATGACCCAGGCCAGGCCCGACATCGAGGCGCGGGGGGCATCGCTCGTCTTCATCGGCAACGGCAGCCCGCGGTCGGCGGGGTGGTTCAACAGGAAGTTCGTGCCGACCGCGACCGTGCTCACCGATCCGGAGCTCGCCTCCTATCGCATCATCGGGGCCCGCTCCGGCGTGCTCAACACCCTCGGGCCTCGCACGTGGGGCGCCGGCGTTCGCGCGTTGCGCGGCGGAGCCCGGCAGTCCTCTGTCCGTGGCCATCCCTTTCAGCAGGGCGGCGTGGTGGTGATGGCGCCTGGCGACGCAGTCGTTTACTCGTACCTGAGCCGTCGCGCCGGTGATCATCCCCCGGTGGCAGACGTCCTCACGGCGCTGGGTCGCGTCGGCGCGCCGGCGGTCCAGCTCCCTGCGTAAGCGTCACGCGGGTCTCTTGATGCAGTTCGGGCGATATTTCGAAGAGTTCGAAGTCGGTGCGACGTACAGGCACTGGCCCGGCAAGACCATCACCGAATACGACGATCATCTCTTCTGTCTGATCACGATGAACCACCATCCGCTGCATACCGACGCGCACTATGCCGAGACGCAGACGCAGTTCGGGCGCAACGTCGTGGTCGGCAACCTCATCTACAGCCTGGCGCTCGGCATGAGCGTTGCCGACATCAGCGGCAAGGCGATCGCCAACCTCGAGGTGGAGTCGCTCAAGCACGAAAACCCCACGTTTCACGGGGACACGATCTACGCGGAGACGACCGTGCTCGACAAGCACGAGTCGTCGAGCAAGCCGGACCGAGGTGTCGTCACGGTGGAAACGCGTGCACTCAATCAGCGCGGTGAGCGCGTGTGCGTCTTCCGGCGCCGCGTGCTGGTGCCCAAGCGCTCCGCCGGCGAGCTGCAGCCGGCAGATCTGTCGCCGGACGCTGCGCCGGAACCGGCAGCCTGAGTCCCGCCTGACATGGTCGCGGCTGCGGTGCGAGCCGCGGCACGGTTCAATGTCCGGCCGCTGCTCCCGGGGCCGGAAGATGCACTGCGCGACACTGTGGTTCGCCTCGGTGTGGCGGCGCAGCGGCTGCCGGTGCTGGCGGACCACGCGGTCGTAGAAGCGCTCGCGCTCGAAGGGCTGCCGTCCGACCTCACCCAGCTGCTCCACCAGGTTGTGCGCGAGCGCGGCGGGGAAGTGCTCAGCAGCGCCGACGGGACGCGAGCGGTGGTGATGGCGTCGCTGAGCCTGGCCGGCGCGTTGGGAGGGCTCCTCGAAGCTCACGGCGGAGACGCGGCCGAGCTCGGCGGGGCCATCGGGAACACGCTGGTCGCCCGCGGGGCGCCGCCTGCGCCACTCGTCGCGCGCGGCCACCGCCTCGAGTTCGGCCGCCGCACGCTGGTCATGGGCATCCTCAATGTCACGCCGGACTCGTTCTCCGGGGACGGGCTCTCCGGCGACGTCAGGGCCGCGTGCCGCATCGCCTCCGAGATGGCGGAGAACGGCGCCGACATCATCGATGTGGGCGGCGAGAGCACGCGGCCGAATTCCGCGGCGGTGTCCGCGGGTGAGGAGCGCAGTCGCGTGCTGCCGGTGATCGAGGCTCTGGCGCGCTCGCTCCCACTGCCCATCAGCGTCGACACGCGCAAGGCGGAGGTGGCGCGCGCTGCCCTCGATGCAGGTGCTGCGATCGTCAACGATGTGTGGGGGCTGCGCGGGGACCCCGAGATGGCGCCGGTCGTCGCTGCGAGCGACGACGTCGGTGTGATCGTGATGCACAACCAGCGCGGCGTCGAGTACTCGGACCTCATGCGTGATGTTGCGTTTGCGCTTCGACAGAGTCTCGTCGTCGCAGCCGACGCCGGCATCGATCCAGCGCGAGTTGTCATCGATCCTGGTTTCGGCTTCGCAAAGACACCGGCACACAACCTGGAGCTGACCCGACGGCTCGGCGAGCTGCGTGGCATCGGTCGAGCGATTCTCGTCGGCCCGTCGCGCAAGTCGACCATCGGACTGCTCACCGGCGGTGCCGGCGCCGCGCAACGACTCGAAGGAAGCCTCGTGCTGGCGGCACTTGCGATCGCGGGAGGCGCGGACATCGTGCGCGTGCACGACGTCGCAGAAACGGTGCGCGCGGTGCGCGTCGCAGACGCCGTGGTGCGCGGCACGCCCGACTCGGTGCGCGACCTCCCCGCCCCCGGGCCGACCGGCTGACCCGTGACGCGCGGTGGTGCCGAACCGGATGACGCGACCGACGTCGCGTGGATCGCGCTGGGCAGCAACGTCGGCCACCGCGGCGCCGCGCTGGCGCGTCTGCGAGAAGCGCTACAACGCGACGGAGTCGTGATCGAGGCGGCGTCATCCGAGATTCTCACTCGCCCGGTTGGCGTCACACGCCAGGCTGACTTCCACAACCAGGTCATCCGGTTGCGAAGCTCGGAGGCGCTGTCACCACTGCGCTGGCTTGAGCTTTGCAAAGCAGCAGAGGCCGCGGCCGGGCGCAAGGGAACGTACCGGTGGGGGCCGCGCGTCGCCGATGCGGACATTCTGCTGCTCGGTGAGCAAGGCGAGATCACGGTGAACGAGCCCGACCTCATCGTGCCTCACCCGCGGTTGCGAGAACGCCCTTTTCTCTTGAGGTTGCTCGCTGAGATCGGGCTGGGCAGCGGCGGCGCCGCACCCGGAGCGAGGACATAACGGAGCCGAGCCGGACTGTCGTCGGAGCAGAGGGCGAGGCGAGTGAAGCGGCGGGCGGCAGCGCCGCCCGACCGCGAGTCCGAGCGAAGCGGTGCGGCGTCGCCGCTACGCGGTCTCTAGATCGGCAGACGATCCGCGAGCTGCGGCACGAGTTTGAGCGCGCTGTCGATCTGACTTGCGATCCCGGAGAGATCCGGCTTTTTCTCGAAATCGAGGAACCAGGAGTGCTCGGCGGTGAACTTCTCGACCAGCGTCGTCGCACCGAGCACCGCGATGCCGACGTGCACGCTCGGGCGGTCCTCGTCGGTGAACGCCTTGCCGATCAACGTCTGGACCGTGTCGATCCACGTCGACACCTCTTCCATCTCGTGCAGCTCGTAGCCGCCGTCACCGAGGATGAACTCGGCCTCGACGTCGACAAACGGTTGCGGCGTGAGCTGCTGGTGCGGACAGTCCTGCGCCTCCTCGTCATCGTGGTAGAGCTCGCAGTCGGCGCCGGGGCCGTACGCGGAGATGAACGTGAGCAGCGCATCCCACGTGAAGCTGAGGTGCACGTGGTACCGCGGCGGCGGGTCGCCGGCGAGGCGGATGGTGCACTCGAAGCGGCGCTCGCCCAGGCCCGGCTCGACATGGTGGCGGACGTCCTCGATGCTCAGCCCGGCCCTGTCGATCGCCTCGAGCAGGTCCGAGGCGAACTCCTCGTAGGAAGGAAACGGAGGGCTGCCTGCGACCGGCTCGGGACTCGGCTGGCCGCTGGAGGGCACCGCCACCGTCAGCGCCCGGCCCGGAGCTGCCGCACTTGCCGCACGCCGAGGCGGAGCAGGTTGACCAGTAGCAGCAGCGAGAACGCGAGTGCGATGGCGACGACGAGCGGCAGCTCCACCGCGGGGGTCGAGTACGTGTAGACGGCGAGGATCGCCGCCACGAAGAGTCCGAGGGCGATCAGCGCGAGCGTGAACACGGTGAAGGCCGCCACCGGGTCCGGTTCGGGCGGCGTTCTGGGCAGCGGCTCGCGCGGCCTCAGCATTGGGGGCGTGGCCACGCGACCAGTCTACTTGGCGTCGCTGCGACCTAGGCCTTGACCCCGGCGAACCGGTACCCGATGCCCGGCACCGCCAGGATGTATCGCGGCTGCGCCGGGTCGGGTTCGATCTTCCGTCGCAGGTTGCGCACGTGCACGTCGATCACCCGCGTCTCGATGGGATGCTCGTAGCCCCACACCGAGCTGAGGATGCGCTCACGCGACAGGACTTTCCCGGCATTGGTGGCAAGGTAGGCGAGCAGGTCGAACTCCGTGTGGGTGAGGATCACGTCCTCGTTGTCGCGCGTGACGCGCCGCTCCGCCGTGTCGATGACCAGATCCCGAAAGACGAGCCTGCCGTCCGGGGTGCGCGAGTCGGTGCGCGCCTCCTTCGCCTTGCGCAGATGCGCGGCGATGCGCGCGAGCAGCTCTCGCGGCCGAAAGGGCTTGTTGATGTAGTCGTCGGCCCCGATCTCGAGCCCCAGGACGACATCGATCTCCTCGTTCTTGGCACTCAGGATGACGACGGGCATCCGATGCCCCGCGTGCCGGATCTCACGGCACACGTCGAAGCCAGAGAGATCCGGGAGCATCAGGTCCAGCAGGACGATGTCGGGATGGAAACGATTGATTCCGTCTAGGACGTCCGCGCCTCGCTCCGCTTCCTGGACCACATAGCCTTCGCTCTCGCAGGTGAGGCGCACGGCTTTGCGGATGAGCGTGTCGTCGTCGACGACGAGCACCCTCACCTGTTGAGCGTCCACGTCTTGACCTCGGGTTGTACCTCGCAGCGATTATGCGATTGCGTTCGCCACGGTGGCCGGGTTGCTACTATACGGGCCGAATTCCCCCCGGCCGGATGGTGATCGATCCGGTCACGAATTGTCACGCAGGTACGTGTTCTCATAGTGCAGACACAGGGCTCCCTCACCGACGGCGGTCTCGGCGCGTTGTTGCAGACCATGCAAGCCGAGAGGGCTACGGGCACCCTGGCTATCGAGAGCGGCAACGACACCTGCTCGCTCTACTTTCTGTTCGGTCACCTGTTCCACGCAAGCGGTCCCCGCGGTCAGGGCGAGGATGTCGTGGTCGACGCCCTGGGATGGGATGCGGGCAGCTACCAGTTCGATCCGCGGGCCAAGCTTCCGGCCGAGGAGACGATCAAATCGTCGCCGGCCGAGCTGATCGCCTCGGCACAGGGCCGACCGGGCGTCGCCGCAGGTGGATGGCCCGAGCCCAGCACCGCGGAACCCGCAATCGTCGGTGAGCCGCACATCACGCCTGAGGAGCCGACGTACACGCCGTACGTGCCACCGGAGCCGTCGTACTTCCCCGAGCCGCAGCCGTCAGCCGCCGAATCGGGGCTCGCCTCCTGGGAGGCGGCGCAGGAGGAGGTGGTGGCAACCGCGCCGGAACCGGTGCCGTACGAGGCGCCCGCGCCGCCGGCGTTCACCCCAGCTCCTACTCCGGTGCCGGTCGCCGCGTCCGAACCCGCCGTACGCGCTCCGTATGGGTCTCGCGAGGCGGCCGCGGAGGTGGTGGTGTATCCGCTGCCTTCCGGGCGTGCCCACTACGAAGGGCTGAAGAGCGCGTTCGTCGACTTTCCGCGTCTCCTGCGAACGCTCCGGAGCGACCGCCACACCGGCTACGTGCGGCTTTCCGGCTCGGGCTACAGCGGCTTCATCCTGCTCCATGAAGGCATGCCACTGGAAGCCGTGTGCAGCAACGGCGCGGCTGTCCAGGGAGAAGAGTCGTTTCTCCAGATCCGCCGGCACATGGACAGCGGAGACGGTGTCCTCGACGTCATCGAGCTGAACGGGGACACGGTGCAAGCGCTCGCTCGGTTGTTCACCGGTCCCCCGATCTTCACCGGGCTACTGGGTAGGTTCGTCAACCTGGAGGCGCTGCTCGAATATCTCTCTGAGGAGCAGCTCGACGGCTCGGTCATCGTCAACGGGGCCAGCGAAGTCGGGGTGATCCTCATGCAGCAAGGCGCCGTCCTGGGTGCGTACACCGAATCACAACCCACCTGGGACAAAGCGACGACCGCGGTGGCAGCGCTCGCAGCCGAGCGGACCTCAAGGATCGAGGTGAAGGGCGGCGCCAGTCGCGTCGCCCCCATCGACGTCGACGCCGCGCTCGCCCGTCCGTACTGAGACGCCCCGCCTGCGCCGCACCGCCTGGCTTCTGCCCGCGCTGCTCTGCCTGTCCCTGACCGGCTGCTTCGACAGCCCGCCGCAGATCATCGCCCTCGATCCGAACCGCGGAACCATCGGTGTCGCGGCGGATGCGCCGATCGTCGTGCAGTTCGACCGAGCCGTGGTTCCGGGGTCGGTCTCGGGCCGGTTCACCGTCTCTCCGTCGATTCCGAACTGCGACGTCTCCACGGCATTCACGGCGCCCGCCGACGCACCCTGCCGCATCCGCTGGCTCAGCGGAAACTCCGAGTTCGTGCTGCAGCACCCCGGCGCCATCCTGCTGCCCGACCAGCAGTACACGTTCACGCTGCGGGGCGGCTTCCGCGACCCGGTCGGCGCGGTGAACACCGTCGACCACAGCTGGTTCCTGACCACAGCAGGCGCCCCGATGGTACGCGCGGTCAATCCCGCCGATGGCTCGGCCGGTGTTCCCGTCGACTCTCCGCTCACCATCGATTTCAACAGCGGTATGGCCGCTGCGACAACCGAGCCCGCGATCCATCTCGACCCTCCGGTGCCGGGCACGCGCGTCATCCCCAACACCAAGGACCACAGCCGTTTCATGGTGCTCCCCGGTCATTTGTTGATCTCGGGGATCCCCTACCGCCTCTCCGTCGACCGCACGGCGACCGACCTCCACGGGCAGGCGCTCGCCGCCGGGGTGTCCGCCTCGTTCACGACCGGCGGGCTATCGCCCGGCGGTCACGGGGTCGTGCTCGCCGCCGCCAATCCCCAGGGCGCCACCGAGATCATCGTCACGTCGCTCTCCGCCGTCGAAGACGGGCTCCCGATCGCCACCGAGACGGCGCTGGCGGCGCCATCCTGCGCAGTCCATTCCGGGTGCGGCATCGCCGCCGCTGGAGCACCGCTCTACACCTACACATCCGCGATCCTCTCGCCTGACCACCGCTGGCTGGCCGTGGTCGAGCAGGATCAAACCGTGCCCGGCGCTCCCTCGACGCTGGTGGTGCTCGATGCCGCCGCGGGCGCCATCCGAACGGCGATCAGCGGGGCGGCGCTGCCGTCATGGTCGCCGGGCGGCTCGCTCCTCGCGTACCAGCAGGGAAGCTCGGTCCGGATCTACCGCCCTGCCGACGGTCGGACGACGCAGCTGCCCGACGGCGATGCACTGGTCGCGCCCCCGGCGTGGGGCCCGGCGAGCGAGCTCCTGGTGTTGAACAGCATGACCTCGTCGGGCAGCGCGTCAGAACCGCACGTGGAGCTCGCCGATACGCTGGTCGGGGCGCGCTACGCGCTTCCCGGCGTCAGCGGCCCGGCGACCGCCCCGGTCGTGTCGCCGGACGGCACCCTGGTGGCCTTGTATCGCACCGGCACGTCGCGGGGTACATGGCTCGCCGGCGTGGGTGCGAGCTCTGCCCCGCCGCGGCGGCTCGATCCCAACCTCACCCCGCTCGGCTTCACCGATCCGGGGACCCTCGTCGCCCTCGCGGCGCCGCCGGGCGGCAACCCGGCAATCGTGCGCGTCAGCATCTCCGGTGACGAACAGATCGCGCTCCCAGGAATACCCGGAGCGCCTTCCGCGCCGGTGGTCGTGGTCTCGCCGTCCGGCCGGCAGCTCGCATACCTGGCTCGAGCGCCGAGTGGGAGGGTGAACGCATACGTGGAGAACGCCGACGGCAGCAACCCCACCGCGCTCACGGCCTTCACGAGCGGCACCTTCGACGCCGTGAGCGTCACGCTGACAGGGTGACGCGGCTTCTCTTCCTCATCGCGGACACCGGCGGCGGGCACCGCGCCGCTGCGACCGCGGTCGCGCGCCATCTCGAGACCACCGAGCCGGGCCGCTACGCCATCACCATCCTCGACCCCTTCGCAGACGCGGGTCCGCGCGTGGTCAGGCGCACGGCAGATCTCTACGGACCGCTGACCCGGCACGCGCGATGGGCGTGGGGTGCCCTGTATCACGCGACGAACTCGCGCGCCGCCGTCGCGGTCCTGAGCGCGTCGGCTCTCCGCGTGGTCGACCGCGCCGTCAAACGCGCCGTGCAGGACGCGCGGCCCGACGCGGTGGTGTCCTTTCACCCACTGCTCAACCACGGAGCGGTGCGAGCGGTTCGCAGCGCGTCGCCGGGCGTTCCGGTGATCACGGTGATCACGGATCTCGTCGACGTGCACGCGTCGTGGGCCTGCGCTGACGTCGACGCGATCGTCGTGCCCTCCCCGGGTGGCCTCGACCGATGCCGCCGTGCGGGCATCCCAGCCGATCGCTGCCACGACATCGGGCTTGCCGTCGATCCGGCGTTCACAGCGCCGCTTCCGACGCTTGCCGAGCGCGCCGAGCTGCGCACGCGCCTTGGCCTGTATCCGGATCGGTTCGTGGTGCTCGTGTGCGGCGGAGCGGATGGCTCGGGCGGGATCCCCCGCCACGCGGCCGCCCTTGCAGCGTCAGGTCTCGACGTCGAGCTCGCTGTGATCTGCGGGCGCAACCGGCGCGCACTCCACCGGCTGCGCAACCTGATCGACCGCGACGGACATCCCGTCGCGATGCACGGATTCGTCACCAACATGGCCGACTGGATGCGCGCGGCCGACGTCGTCGCGACCAAGGCCGGTCCGGGCACCCTCGCGGAAGCCCTCTGCTGCGGCGTCCCCGTCCTGCTCACCTCGTACCTGCCCGGCCAGGAGCGTGGCAACGTCGAGTGGGTGATCGACGCCGGCCTGGGGCGCTACGTGCCGCGCACGGCGCAGCTGGTGGACGCGGTCGCGGAGCTCGCGGCGCCCGCGTCGCCTGGGCTCGCCCGCATGCGAGCCGCCGTCCGTCAAGCCGCCCGACCCGACGCCACGGCCCGCATCGCCGAGCTCGTGCGGTCCATGGCGCGAACAGCAACCGAGCAGCGTCCCTTGACCACGGCTCGCGCATGACCGACACCATCGTCTCGAAGCGGTCCTGCGCCATAGGCCGGCTCCGGCTTTTTCGCTTCCGCAACTACGTCGAGGCGACGGTGCATCTTGGTCCGTCGCTTAATGTCATATCTGGCCGCAACGCCCAAGGCAAGACCAATCTGCTCGAGGCGGTGGCGACTCTTACGCTGACTCGCTCGCCGCGCACCGGCACCGCCTCGGACCTGATGCACTGGGGCGACGAGCAGTGCCTCGTCGAGGCGGCTGTGTCGCGCTCGGGAGGTGACAGCGTCCTGGCCGTGCGCTTTACCCGCGATCCAGGTACTGCACGCGTGTCCCGCGCGACCAGCGTCGATGGCAAGCCATGTCCGGCACGCAGGCTTCTCGGGGTCTGCCCGGTCGTGCTGTTCTGGCCGGAAGACCTGCAACTGGTCAAGGCCGGGCCCGAGGGCCGGCGCCGGCTGCTCGATGCACTCTTGACGCAGCTGGATCCGCGAGCCGCCGCCCACCTGCTGCGCTATCGCCGCATTCTCCAGCAGCGAAACGCGCTGCTGCACCGCCTCCGCGCGGACGGCCACGGTGCGGACGCGTTGCCCGGTTTCAGCCGCGAGCTCGCGCACCACGGGGCCCGCGTCGCGGTCGCGCGTGCGCGGCTGGTGACGCAGCTGGCCCCACTGGCTGCGGAGGCCCTCGGGGAGCTGAGCTCGGGTGGCGAGCATCTGTCGCTCACGTACGCGCCCTCGCACGGCGGGTCATGCTCGGATGACGACACCACAGAGCAGGAGCTGAGCGCCGCGCTGCGGGATCGCCGCCCCGAGGAGCTCGCGCGCGGTGTCACCGTGGTTGGACCCCATCGCGACGATGTCGAGATCGGCCTGGATGGGCGTGCTGCACGCACCGCTGCGTCGCAGGGGCAGCAGCGAAGCATCGTGCTGGCGTGCAAGCTTGCGGAGATGCGGTTCGTCGGGCGCTCCACCGGCACCGCACCCGTGGTCATGCTGGACGACGTGCTGAGCGAGCTCGATCACGAGCGCAGGGGGCGTCTGGTGGCGCTGCTCGCAGCTGGCGCAGCGGGTCAGGTGCTGATCACCACCACGGAGACGTTGACCGGGCTCGACGGGTTCGCCGGCGCATGCCGGTACACCGTGCAGTCAGGAACCGTCAGGGAGACCTGAGTGGGAGCCGACCGGCTTCGTGATCTGCTCGATCCGGCGCTGCGGGGTCTCGGCGTCCGCGGCCGGGTGCGCGAAGAGCAGGTGCGCCAGCTGTTCGCCCAAGCGGTGGGGCCGGCGCTCGCGCCCCTGTGCCGCGCCCAGCGGCTCGACCGCGGCGCCCTTCTCATCGCCACTGCGAACACAGCCTTGGCACATCAGCTGCAGCTGGAGTCACCGCGCTTGATCGCGGCGCTCAATGACGCGCTCGGAAGCCCGGCGGTGCGGCGTCTCCGGTTCTGCGCGATGTGATCGCTAGGCCACGCGCACCGGCATGATGATGCAGAGATAGTCGTCGCGCCCCGCCGGCCGGATCACCGCTGGGAGGAGCGCACCGTTGAACGACAGCTGCACCTCATCGGAGTCGAGCACGGACAGCGCGTCGAGCATGTAGCGCGCGTTGAACGCGATCTGCACGTCATCGCCGCTCACGCTGGCGGCCAGCGGCGCCTCGTCATCTCCCACCTCTGCGGTCTGCGCCTTCAGGGTCAGCGTCCCATCGCCCACCTGCAGCCGTACCGGATTTGCGGCGTCGCGCGCGAGCACCGAAGCGGTGCGCGCCTCGCGGAGCAGCGACTGTGTGGGCAGGCTGACCGTGGTCGCAGACTCGCCTGGGATGACCTGCGGGTAGTTGGGATACGTGCCGTCGATGAGCCGCGAGGAGATCTCGACGTCCTTCAGCGTGAAGAACACCTGGTTCTTTCCCTCCGAGAAGGCGATGGCCACCGTGGGACGCGTCGGGTTCACCGCCCGCGCGACCTCATTGAGATGTCGCGCGGGAACGATGACCGACGCCGGCGACGCTGCCTTCGTCGTCACGTCGAGCGTCTTCACCGCCAGGCGGTGCCGGTCGGTGGCGGCCAGCGTCAGCCGGCTTCCCTCCACCTGAAGGAGCACCCCCGTCAGAACCGGCGACGCCTCGTCGGCACTCGCGGCCATCACCGTCTGTGCGATCGCCCCCTGCAACGCCGCAGCATCGCTTTCGATCGCCGTCTCGGCGTCGTGCTTCGGCAACGGCGGGAACTCCACAGCGTCGATGCCATGCAGATTGGCCCGGTGCACACCACAGCTCAAGCGCAGCACCTGGGTCGCCGTGTCGAGCTCCATCGTGCATGGGGCGTCCCCAAGCGACGAGACATACTCACTCAGGAGACGGGCCGGCACCGTCGTTCTGCCTTCCTCGAGAACGGTCGCCGGGACGCTCACTGCGATGGACAGGTCGAGGTTGGTCGCGGTGACTCGGAGACCGTCCTCGACGGACTCGAGCAACACATTGGCGAGGACCGGCAGGGTCGAGCGGGGGGACACGGCGCGGGCGACAAGGCCCAGCGCGGAGCTGAGAGAGGAAGAGGAGACCGTGGCCTTCATCAACGTGTACTCCTGTCGGCAGATACGGTTGTCACCAGACGAGTCTTTAACGACGAGCTGAGTTTAAGAGACTCAGATGTATCTATAGGGGGACGATGTCGGTGGAAAACCGCCGCTGTTGAGTTCCTTCCATGGCTCCGGGTGGCCGTGGGACTGTGCACGGACGGGCAGAGATGTGCACCGGGCGTCCACCGCTTTGGACGAGTGAGCGGGTGATGCACAGGTGGTCCCGCGGTTGTCGACAGGGTTGTCAACGGCTGTGCAGCCGGGTCCGAACCTGCCGAAGATCACCTTGCAACCGCGCGTCCTCGCGAACGAGCTCGGTGATCTTCTCGATTGCATGGAGTGCTGTCGTGTGATCGCGACCGCCGAACGCCGCGCCGATGACGGGCAACGACGACTCGGTCTCCTCGCGGATCAGGTACATGGCCACCTGCCGCGGATAGACGATGTGCTTGTCGCGCCGCTTGCCCTTCATCTCGTCGACGGAGATGGTGTAGTGGTCGGCCACGGCCTCCTGAATCGCCTCGATGCTCACGGGGGCGACGTCCTGCACAGGGATGATGTCGCGCAGGATCTGCTGGGCTGCGTCGAGTGTCACCGGCTGCCCGTTGATGGAAGCGTGCGCGAGCACCCGGATGAGCGCACCCTCCAGCTCGCGGATGTTCTTCTGGATGCGGTGGGCGATGAACGCGCACACGTCGTCGGGGACCAGACGGCCGTACGGACCGAGCTTCGTGTTGAGAATCGCCAGGCGAGTCTCGAAGTCCGGTGGCTGGATGTCCGCCATGAGGCCGCCCTCGAAGCGGCTGCGCAGGCGGTCTTCCAGCGTCGGGATGTCCTTTGGCGGGCGGTCGCTGCTCACCACGATCTGCTTCTGGATCTCGTGCAATGCGTTGAATGTATGGAAAAACTCTTCCTGCGTCCGGTCCTTGCCGGCGAAGAACTGAACGTCGTCGATGAGCAGGACGTCGACGGACCGGTACCTGACACGGAAGTCGGGCGATCGGTTCTCCTGAATCGCCGTGATCATCTCGTTCATGAACTTCTCTGACGTGATGTAGGCGACCTTCGCTTGGCGATGCAGCTCGCGCACGTTCTGGCCGATTGCGTGCATGAGGTGTGTCTTGCCGAGACCCACGCCGCCGTACAAGAAGAGCGGGTTGTACGCCTTGCCAGGCGCGTCGGCCACGGCGCGGCAAGCCGCGTGCGCGAAGCGGCTCGAGTTGCCGACCACGAATGTGGTGAACGTGAAGTTCGGGTTCAGGCGCGACTCGTTGGCGCCGTCCTGACGCTGCGCCAGCGGAGCCAGCGCGGTTCCGTAGTCGGGGAACGGCTCAGGCTCGTCGGGCGGAGGTGCCGCAGCGGGATCGACCGTGACGACGACGTCGCAGTCGTGCCCCAGCACGCCGGAAAGCGTTTCCCGGATCAGCGGCACATAGCGTTCGGTCAGCCAGTCACGCGCCAGCCGGGTGGGCACGCCCACGGTGAACGTGCGGCCGTCGAACTCGACGAGCACGGCATTGGCCAGCCACGTTTCGTACCCCGGCCGAGAGAGCTGGAAGCGCAACTCCTCCTGGGCGATCTGCCACACCTGCTGCGGGTCGAGAAGGGTCGCGGGAGCGTTGGCGTCTCCATCGGCCGTGGTTACTTGATCCATCTACGTCCCCGGCGCGTCGGAATCGTCGGCACCACTGACCCTCCACGCACGGCACACACCCCGCACTGCTCCTATGCACCACCACTTATCCACACGATGTTCACAGACGTGGATAAGCGAAGGTGAGAACACCGCCGTCGGGAGCTTCTGAGGATGCGTGCAGCGCTGCGCCCGTGCCGCGGCCCGGCAAGTCTAGCAATGCGGAACGGCTGGGACAATGGGCGCGCGCCAGTGTCCGCGCCGGTATTCGCCGGCAGGTGCTGGCCTCAGCGGTTGGTATACTCGCGATCGGAACCTCCGTCCGGTTTGCGGTGCTTTTGCGCCCCGGACGCGATGAGCTCGGGAGAGAGCGATCAAGCGGACGTATCAGCCCAAGAAGCGCTACCGGCGAAAGACCCATGGGTTTCGTGCCCGCATGGCGACTCCAGGAGGCCGGCAGGTGATCAAGGCACGGCGCCGGAAGGGTCGCAAACGCCTGACTCCCGAAGCGCCACGGTGAATCGCCGGCATCGCCTGCGTGGGCGAAGCCGCTTTGCCGCGGTTCGCGCCAGCGGCGTGGAAACACGCTCAGGAGGGATCCGGGTTCGGGCTGCCGCCAACGGGCTCCCAATCTCTCGGGCCGGCTTCGCCATCATGTCGGCCCCGCACGCGGTGGCCCGCAACCGCCTACGCCGCCGGCTCCGCGCTCTCGTGGCGCCCATCGTGAGCCACCACCCCGGGGTCGACATCGTTGTGTCCGCCCCGGCGGCGCTGGACGCGGTCGCGGCGAACGCGCTGCGCGACGCGGTGGTCCCGCTGGTCTCCGGCGCGATCGCGGAGGCGCGTGGTCGATGACGCGAATCAGCCTGGCGCTGATCCGTGTCTACCAGGTCACCCTGGGACCGCTCTTCGGTGCCATGAGCAGCTGCCGGTACGAGCCGACCTGCTCCCACTACGGCTACGAAGCCATCCGACGATTCGGCTGGCGCCGCGGCTGGTGGTGCGCCGTGCGGCGCATCGCCAGATGCCACCCGTTCCACGCCGGTGGCATCGACCCGGTACCGGAGACATACGTGACGTGGCGTAGCGCGCGCCGTCTGCACAGGGAGGCCCGAGCCTCCACGCCGCAGGGGGCGCGGCCGTGAACCCATTCATCATCTTCACGTTTCTCGCCGCGCCGCTGCAGTGGCTGCTGGAGCAGCTGACCCGTACATTCAACGGCGTCGCGCCGCTGGCCTCCATCGGCGCGTTCGGTCTGGCAGTCATCGTGACCACCATCGCGATCCGCGCGGTGCTCTTCCCAGTCTTCAACTGGCAGCTGCGAACGTCGCGACGGATCCAGTCGGAGCAGCGCAAGGTCGCGCCGCAGATTCAAGAGCTGCGCAAGAAATACAAGAAAGAGCCGCAGAAGCTGAGCGCTGAGATGAACAAGGTGTACCGGGAACACGGCATCAGCCCGTTCAGCGGGCTCACCGGCTGCCTCCCCGCACTCGTGCAGGCGCCGGTGCTCATCGGTCTGTACAACGCGATCAGAAACGCGAGCGCCCCAGGCCACCTGGTGGGGCATCCGGGTTTTCTGTGGATCAGCAATGTCAGCCAGTCGTCGCAACAGGCCTGCTGTGCCAACGGAAACTGGGGCGGCCTGCTCACCCACCCGACGCTCTTGATCCTGCCGTTGCTTGCGGGTGCGTTCACGTTTGCGCAATCGCGAATGATGATGCCGCCACCGCGTCCGGACATGACGGACCAGGAACGCTCGATGCAGAACGTGTCGAAGCAGATGTCCTACCTCTTCCCCGTCATGATCTTCATCTTTGCGCTGCTCTTCCCGCAGGGACTGGCGATCTACTGGGTGACAGGCACGTTCTTCATGGTGCTGCAGCAGTGGTATGTCGTCGGCTGGGGCGGGTTGAAGGTGCCCACGTGGTGGCCGGGTGCACATCGCGTGACGTCACTCTCGTATCCCAAGCCGGCCCCCGTACCGGCTCTTGTTAGTGCCAAAGATAGCCAGAACGGCCGAGCGCCGGGTCGCGGCGGCCGGGCCGCCGCGGGCTCCGGGGAGCCGGTCGGCGAGGGCGCGGACGGGTCGACGGCGCGGGAAGCGGCCACCGCCACGGCGGGATCGCCGCCGGTGCGGACGGGTGCAGCGAGATCCGCGGCTGCCCGGGCGCGTGAGCGAAACAGGAGAAGGCGCAGGCGCTGAGCAAGCGCGGTGGAGAGATGCGGTGAGCGAGAGCGTGCACGGGGAAGCGGCGACATCCGAGCAGGCCGGTGCCGAGCCAGTCGTGGAATCGCGCGGCGCCAGCGTCGAGGAGGCGGTGGGAACAGCGCTGACCCAGCTCGGCATCACCCGGGACGAGGCCGAGATCGAGGTGCTCTCGGGCGGCACACGCCGGTTTCCCGGGGAGCGGCTCTCCGGCCCCGAGGCACACGTGCGGGTTTATCGCATCGACGCGCACGCAGCCCGCGCGCGCGCGCTTCTCGAGGAGCTCCTCACGCGCATGGAGGTGCCGTGCCGCGTCACCGTGCGGCGCGGAGGTCAGAGCGCGTCCGGCGGGCCTCCGCCCGTGATCCTCGACATCTCGGGCGACGACCTCGGGCTCCTGATCGGCTGGCGAGGGGAGACGCTGCGGTCGCTGCAGACGGCGCTCAACCTCATGATGGGCGAGGACGAGAGTGGCGACGGTCGGCGCGTGGTGCTCGACGTCGAGCGATACCGTGCACGGCGCGAAGATCAGGTGCGCGAGCTCGCCTTGCGCCTCGCAGCCCGCGTGAAGCGGAGCGGTGAGCGCTACGCGTTGGACCCCATGCATGCATACGAACGGCGGGTGGTCCACCTGACGCTCGCGGACGACTCCGGGGTGCGCACCGAGAGCTCGGGCCGCGAGCCCGCCCGCCGCGTTGTCATCCATCCCACCGGCCCGGCCCAGGGCGGCCCGCCGGAACGGGAGTTTGGGCCGCGCCGCGGACCCTCATTCGGCCGGCGCTTCTGAGCCTGCAGACGGCGCTCGACACCGTCCCTACCGCCTCGCCTCGCTCCGGGCCTGCCACGTTCACCGTGTCGGCGCTGCCGGGTGGCGCCACGCTGGTCACTGTGCCTCTGCCCGATCGGGCGTCGGTGGCGGTCTCGATGATGGTCGCGGTCGGCTCACGATACGAGCCGCATTCCGAAAGTGGAATCAGTCACTTCGTGGAGCACATGGTGTTCAAGGGCGGGGGACGGTACCCGACGGCGCGCGCCGTGAGCGAGGCGATAGAAGGGGTCGGCGGCGTGCTCAACGCCGCCACCGACCGCGAGGCGACCATGTTCTGGACCCGCGTTCCCGCACGTCATGTCGGGTTGGCGGTGTCGGTGCTGAGCGACATCGTCCTGCGCCCGGTGCTCGACCCCGGGGAGGTGGCGAAGGAGCGACTGGTCGTCATCGAAGAGCTGCGCATGTATCACGACAATCCCCAGGAGTCGGCGCAGATCCTGTTCGACGAGGTGATGTGGCCGGACCACCCGATCGGGCTCGACGTCGCCGGGCGCGAGGAGACGGTGCGCGGCTTCACCGACGCACAGTGCCGCACGCACCTGGACGCGCACGTCCGCCCCGACTCGCTCGTGGTCAGCGTCGCCGGCGCTATCGAACCGGCGATCGCCCGCGAGCTCGTCGGCGCAGAGCTCGAGGACTGGGCGTCGCGTGCGCGCCGCGATCGGGAAGCACCCGCGCCGGCGACGCCCGCTTCAGGCCCGCCGCTCCGCGTGCAACGACGCACCGTTGAGCAGGCGTCGGTCCTTCTCGGAGGCCGCACCGGCTCATATCTGGATCCGGAGCGGTACGCCGGCGACGTGCTCAACGTCGTGCTCGGAGAGGGCATGTCGAGCAGGCTCTTCCTCGAGCTGCGCGAACATCGCGCGCTCGTGTACGACGTTCACTCGTTCGTCAGCCGGCTCAGCGACACCGGCGTGCTCGGCATCGGTCTTGGTTGCGATCCGCGTCACGCGGCGACTGCGATGCGCGCTGCCGTGGCGGAGCTGCGCTTGCTGGCAGAGCGACCGGTCGATGACACAGAGCTCACGAAGGCGCGCGAGTACGCGAAGGGAAGGCTGCTGCTGCAGCTGGAGGGAACCTCGGCGTTGTGCGAGTACGCGGGTCAGCAGCAACTGCTGACCGGGCGCATCCTCGAGCCGGCAGAGGTGGTGGCTCGCGTCGACGCCGTGACCGCTGACGACGTGCTGCGTTCAGCTCGCCGTGTCCTCGACTCGGGATTGCGCGCCGCCGTGGTGGGGCCGTTTCGGGGCGCCGCGCGTTTCGAGGCAGCCCTCTCCTAGGGCCCCGCTATAGTTGGCCGCCGTGGCGGTGGAACGCACGCTGGTGCTCGTGAAACCCGACGGTGTGCAACGCGGGTTCGTGGGGGATGTCATCACGCGCTTCGAGCGACGGGGCTTGCATCTGTTGGGCCTGAAGCTGCTGGTGATGGACCGCGCCTTGGCCGAGCGTCACTATGCAGAGCACGCCGGCAAGCCGTTCTTCGAGTCGTTGGTCACGTACATCACGGCGTCGCCGGTCGTTGCGATGGTGTGGGAGGGTCCGGAGGTGGTCGCGCTGGTGCGCGCGATGATCGGCGCAACCGATCCCACGAATGCGCCGCCGGGCACGAACCTGTTCTTCGCACCCGCCGAGATGGTGGAGTGGAGGAGTGACGTCAGCCGCTGGGTGACCGGCTGACCACCGTCTCGTCAGCTCCGCAGCGTGCGCGCGCGAAGGTGACGGCGGCGCACGCGGAGTGTTTCCAGGATCACCACTCCAACCGCGGGGGCGCCGATCCCGGCCGCCAGGGTCGGCTGCAGGGTGGGTCCCGAACCGAGCCCGCCAAAGTGACCCAGCGGCCAGATGCGGAGGAACGCCTTGGCCAGCATGTTCTTCCGCGGTACGAATCCGAACGAACGCGAATCGCTCGAGAAATTGCGGTTGTCACCCATGACGAAGTACGCACCCTGCGGGACGGTGACCGGCAGCGCCGACGCCGACGCCGTGCCGTCGGAACGGCAGCAGTAGTTGAGCGTGGTCCACGGCTGCGCGACGTATGGCTCGTGGAGTTGTTGCCACGCCCCCTTGCCGCCGGCCTGGATGAGGACCGCGGTGGGCTGGTGACTGCCGTTGATCTGAAGCTTGTCGCCGGGCACGCCGATGACGCGCTTGATGAAGTCGCGGGTTGGGTCGTTTGGCGGCATGAGGACGACGATGTCGCCCCGCGAGGGATTGGCGCCGAAGTCATACGACACCTTGCTGGCGAGCAGCAGGTCTTGGTCCTGCAGGGTGCCGACCATGCTCGAGCCGTCCACGCGGACCGTCTGCAGCGCGCTCCAGATGACGATGTAGAGGATGAGCGCGATCAGCAACACCTCAAGGATGTCGCGGACCCAGTTGCCTCTCCGCGACCGCTTGGGGGTGACGGTTGGGGAAGGCGTCGCTGTCTGAGTCACCCGTCTCGATTATGCCGCGGGAAGCGGCTGGAGCGCCGTCGCTGGCAGAATGGTGACAAGCTCCCGAAAGCGGCGGGTCGCGGCGTCAACCATCACACGCGAGGGCGAGCCATGGCGCTTCTGACGCAGAATCCCTATAAGCAGCGGTCATTCGATCTGTATGGCCTGAAAGGGATTTCCGACCAGACTCTCGAAGTGCACTTCGGCCTTTATGCCGGGTATGTCAAAAACACGAACCTGCTCAACGAGCAGTTGGTCGAGATGTCGCAGTCAGGCAAGGCGGGTACGCCCTCGTACGCGGAGCTCACGCGCCGGCTCGGGTTCGAGTACAACGGCATGGTTCTGCACGAGTGGTACTTCGGGAACATGACCACGGACGGCGGAGCCGATATCTCCGGCTCGTCGCCTCTCGGACGCGCTCTCGGAGAGTCCTTCGGTGACCCGGAGACGTGGAAGAAGGACTTCACCGCGATCGGCGGGATGCGCGGCGTCGGCTGGGCCGTGACATACCTGGACCCCGCGTCCGGCCGCCTGAGCAACCACTGGATCACACTGCACGAGGACGGCAACATCGCTGGGTTCAAGCCCATCATCGTGATGGACGTCTGGGAGCATGCGTTCCTGCTGGACTACAAGCCGGCGGACCGGCCGAAGTACATCGAGTCGTTCCTCGCCAACCTCGACCTCACGGCAGCGGAAGCCCGGTTGACCGGCTCGGCGGAACGCCCGATCGGGTAGCGGCGCCCCGCAGCTACAGCGGCGGCCCGTTGAGGCGGCGGTAGAGCGCGTCGAGGTCCGAGTCGTCGAGGAAGTCGATCATCACCCGGCCCCCGGTCCTGGGATTGCGTGCGATTCGAACCGGGAGACCCAGGGCCGATTCAAACCCGCGCCGCAGCGCTTCGTCATCCGGGTGGAGGTGCGCCTCGCGGCGCTGTGGCCGCGCCGCGCCGGGCGTCCGCGGCGCCGTGCGTTCCTGCACGACGCGCTCCGTCTCGCGGACGGAGAGCCCGCCCGTCACCACCTCGCGCGCCACCGATTCCTGCAGCGAGGCGCCTGGCAAACCCAGGAGGGTGCGGGCGTGACCGGCGCTGAGCTGACCGTCGGCCACGGCTTCTTGCACCGGCGCCGGCAGACCTAGCAGGCGGATGGTGTTGGTGATCGCCGGCCGGCTCCTCCCGAGCCGCAGTGCGATGGCCTCGTGCGACAGCCCGAACGTGTCGGCGAGCCGGGCGTAGGCGGCGGCCTCCTCCATCGGGTTCAGGTCGGTCCGCATCAGGTTCTCGGTGAGGGCGATCTCCAACGCTTGGCGATCGGACTCCGCGGCGGGCCGGAGGATGGCCGGGATCACCGTGACGCCCGCCCGTTGTGCGGCGCGTAGGCGGCGCTCCCCGGCGACGAGCCGGTACGCGGCGCCATCGCGCTGCACCACGATCGGGTGGAGCAGGCCGTGGAGGCGGATCGATTCCCCCAGCGCATCGAGATCCCCTTCGTCGAACGCGCGTCTCGGCTGCTGGGGATTCGGTCCGACCTCGTCGGGGGCGACGCTGATCAGCGCGGGCTCGGCGCCCTCCGGACGGCTGGCGGGATTGAGCAACGCTTCGAGGCCGCGACCGAGCCCCTTGCGGCGGAAGCTGCGGGCCGGGGAGGGGGCGTCGCTCACGCCGGCGGGATGTCCGACGCCCGCACTGCGTCGCGCCGGAGGCGCTGGTCGAGCGTCGCCGCCAGCTCCCGGTAGGCGATGGCACCGCGGCTGTTCGGGTCGTAGCGCGTGATGGGCAGACCGTGGCTGGGCGCCTCGCTGAGCCGGACGTTGCGAGGAATCAGCGGGGTGAGGAGCTGGTCGCCGAACCGGGTCCTGACCTCGTCCACCACCTGATGCGCCAGGGCGAGACGGCCGTCGAAGAGCGTCATCACGATGCCCGCGATCTCCAGGCTGGGGTTGAGCTCCCGGCGAAGCAGTGCGAGCGTGTGCATCAAGAGCCCCAGCCCCTCGAGCGCATAGAACTCGCACTGGATCGGCACCAGAAGCGCCTCGGCGGCGACCACCGCGTTGACCGTGAGCAGACCGAGGCTCGGCGGACAGTCGATGAAGATGTACTCGTCGCCGCTGTCCCCGGCGGCCTCCAGCGCGTAGCGCAGGCGATGCTCGCGACGTGCCATGCCGACCAGCTCGATCTCGGAGCCGGCCAGGGCGACGTCGGAGGGCACGATGTCGAGGCCGGGCACGGCGGTGGGAATCCGGGCGTCGACAAGCGGACGGCCCAGCACCACCACGTCGTAGCTGCTCGCCCGGACGGCCCCCCGATCCACCCCCAGGCCCGAGGTCGCGTTCGCCTGCGGATCCACGTCGATCAGGAGCACGCGCCGTCCCCGATCCGCCAGGGCCGCAGCCAGGTTGACCGCAGTCGTCGTCTTGCCCACGCCGCCCTTCTGGTTGGCGACGGCGAGAATGGTGGCGCCCATGGCTGTGCGGATTATGTGGGCAGCCAGGACGATCTGGCAGGGTGCCGCCACCGTGAACCGGTTTTCCACGTTTTCCCCAGGGGGTGGGTTTGCGGCCAGACCGTCTTGCGAATACGGTTTACCCAGGTCGTTAACAGCTCTGTGGATAAGGCCCACCCGGAAACGCCGCCATGAGCGCTCGAGCCGTTCCACGAGAATCTTGACGGTGAAACAGAGCTGTGGTTAGCTGTTTGTGTGCCAGTCGAGCCCATCGCAACCGGGTTTCTCGTGGGGCTCCTCGTCGGTGAGGGCCACTTTGGCGGGGACGGTCGTCAACCGCAGATCACGCTTCGCATGCACGTCCGCCATGAGGAAACGTTCCGGTGGATCGATCGCACCTTTCCGGGGGGTGCCCTGTACGGCCCATATCACCACGGCGGCAGGTCGTACTTCCAGTGGATCGCTCGCGGGGTGTACCTGCGCTCCCGGTTGGCGCCGCTGATCCAGGAGCACCGCGACCTCCTCGACCCGTACGCGGCGGGGCGATTCGACGCGATGTGTGAGCGGTATGGGCTGCACCTCGCCGGGGCTGCCGCTCCGCCGCCGCCCGAGGGCACGGCGGCGGGCACGTAGAATCCAGCCCGTGTTCGGCACCGCCAAGGAAAAGCACAGCTGGCGCTTCACGGCCGCCGCCCCACCGCGGGAGGTGTTCGCCGTGATGGAACAACTGATCGGCACGCCGCCCTACCGCTTCCAGGTGGTGGGCGACGACGAGGCCCGCGCCCTGGAGGTCCAGCGGCGGGGCTTTTTCGGCAACTGGGGCCGTCCGCGCATCGCCGTGCGCTGGATCTCGTGCCGCGCCGACGCCGGACCCTCCGGCACGCGGGTGGAGGTCAAGGCGAGCTCTGGGGGCGGCCTGGTCTTCAAAGCCCTGGGCAAGGCCGACGGCGGCCCGGACTCCCGGGCCCTGCAGCTGGTGCGGCTGCTGACCTCGGGCAATCGTGACCAGCGCACGCTCTACCGCCGCAGGAGCATCCCACCCGGGCCGGTCAGCCTGGTGGCGTCCTGGGCGGGCATGCCGTACCGGCTCTTTGCGGAACCGCGCTTCGATGCACCTCGCGGCATCGAGATCCTCACGGCGACGGAGCTGGAGGCGGTCCCCGGAGGCGAAGGGCCGTTCGTGCGTGTCCGGCTGCGCGACGGCACGGAAGGATTCGTCGAGAGCGACCAGATCGTGGCCGCCCCGGACGTCGCCACCCGCGAGGCTCAGGCGGACGCTGCTCGCTTCGTCTGAGCCCGCGGGCGCGCAGTCACGCGGCGATCGCGTCGCACACGCGTCATGGCGGGAGATGACCGCTCAACGGGCGGTCGTGCGTCTCTCCGGTGTTGTTTGACCTGTTACCCCGGCAGTCAGCTCCCCACCACGTGGGTCGGGCAGGAGGTGGTACTCGAACAATCGGTCATGGGCGAAGGTCCTCCTTTTGGCTGAGTGCCGCCGACGCCGCTTGTCCGCGATGCGTCATTGCTGGGTGCGGGGCGACGCGGGGCCGAGAGACGCAGCGACAGTGTACGGGGTGGCCGGCGATGTTGGAGGTGTGGCAGCTCCCGCCTACAGCGGCTGGCGACCCGCGAAGCCGGTGTCGCGCGGATGCCAGAACCCGACGGCGGCCTCGCCCAGGCGCCAGCACAGATAGACGGGATTTTCGTTGCGCATAGCGGGAAAATCGACCAGGCCTGACTCCGGATCGCGCACCACGACGCCGAGGTCGTTGACCTCCTCGAGCAGACGCGTGTAGCCGCCGCTCGCCTGACTCTCGGGCGGGCTCGGGGCAGCGCCATTCGACGCGACACGACGCTGTGCCGTACGACCGACGGATTGAAACTCGGTGTGCGCGCCCTGCAGCTGGGTGAGCAGCTCGGTCAGCCGCGGCAGCAGCGAGTTGGCCTCGTCCTCAGAGAAGATGCGTTCCACAGACTCAACAATGGCAGGCCGCGCGCCGAAGAGTCAGTAGATGCCGAGCTCGAGCTTGGCCTCGTCGCTCGCCATCGTGCGCGGGTCCCAGGGCGGCGACCACACGATATTGACATGTACGTCACGAACTCCTGGGAGTGGCGAGCACACCGCATGTGCCTGGGTCTGGATGACCGGTCCCAATGGACAGTACGGCGTCGTCAGGGTCATGTCGATGATGAGCTTGCCCTCATCCTCGAAATGCGACCCGTAGACGAGCCCCAGCGACACGATGTCGATGCCGATCTCGGGATCGTAGACCTCGCTGAGCGCCGCGAGAACCAGCTCCTCTGATGCGCGTGCCTCACCGTTTGCCGGAGCGGATTCTTCCGGCACGGGGCCTTCGTGTGGTTGCGACAGGTCGCTCATGTCACCGTCAGATGGGCGGCGGTGGCACCGTCCTGCAGCGCCTCGAGCAGCGCGTTCCAGGCCAGCGCCGCGCACTTGACGCGCACGGGATACGCTCGCACACCGCGAAGCGCTTCGAGATCACCGAGATCGTCGGGCGCATCGGATCCCTGGAGCATGGCGCGAAAGCGGCCGGCCAGGGCGGTTGCGTCTTTCGCCGCCATTCCGGTGACGCTGTCGCACAGCATGCTCGCGGATGCCTGGCTGATCGAACAGCCGCGGCCGGTGAAACCGATGGCGTGTTGTGTCGCGGGTTGCGGTAGTGGTCGAGGATGATCTCGCGGTAGAGATCGTCGTCCACCGGCGTGAAGCTCGCAGCCATGGATCCATCGTAGTCCAACGGCGCTATGGCGAAACCTGACGACTCGTCACCGGCGGAGAATGGCGCGGTGTTTCCCTTCGGATCGCTCGCGCGCGTCGTTCGCGGGCGGCACGACCCCGCCTTCTGGCTGCTGCTCGGACAGCTGATCATGTTCACCGGGATCGCGGCGCTCTTTCCCGTGGCGCCGCTGTACGTTGCCGCGCATGGCGGTGGGTCCTCCGCCATCGCGCTCTTCATCGCCGGACCGCTCCTTGCCAATACGCTGGTGCAGGTACCCGCCGGGCGCCTCGCCGATCGCTTGGGCCGGCGTCCCATGCTCATCGGCACCCGCGTCGTCTACGGAGTGGTCTCACTCGCGCTGTTCGCCGATGCGGGGCCGCTCTGGCTGCTGGCGCTGCTGCGCACTCTCCAAGGAGCCAGCAGCGGGGCATACGTGCCCGCCATGCTCGCCGCGCTCACCGACCTCAGTGAGCCGGGGTCGCGAGGCAGACGCTTCGGTCAGCTCCAGGCGTGCGAGATGGCCGGACTGCTGCTCGGGCCGGCGCTCGGCGGCGCCGTGGCCCTGTGGCGTGTGTCGGGAGCATTCGGGGTCTCGGGTATCGCGGTGCTGCTCGGCATACTTCCGATGCTCCGCCTCCCCGAGACGCGTGCGGCGCGGCCGTCGCGGCGTGACGCGGTGCGTCTGCGCTGGTGGCGGATCCGCGGGATCATCGTGCCGGCGCTGGGTCTTCTCGCCATCGGCACAGTGTTCTCGATGTACGACGTCGTCTGGCCGCAGTACCTCACGGCACGCGGCAACAGCGCATTCGTGATCGGACTGTCGATCAGCCTGTTTGCCGTGCCCATACTGCTGCTCGCCGGGCAGGGCGGACGGCTCTCGGACCGCCTCGACCGCCGCCGACTGGTGCCCGCCGCGATGCTGGTGACGGCCGCCTGTGCAGCCAGCTACCCGTTGCTCAGAAGCCTGGCCGTCATCCTCATCATCGGCACCGTGGAGGCGCTGGCCTTCGTGTTCCTCGAACCGAGCCTGCTGGCGGTCATCGGCGACAGCGCGCCCGAGCACGAGCGCGGCCAAGCCATGGGCGTGGGCGGCTTTTTCCAGTTCGGCGGGAGTGCGTTGGGCGCCGCGGTGCTGGGTTCGCTCTACGGCGTCCGCGAAGGGATTCCATTCTGGGGAGGCGCCGCCATGCTCGTCCTAGCCGCGATCGTGTGTGCCACATCGCTCCCGAGGCCGCGGCATCCGGCGGCGGTGGTGGCTGCGCTGCCTCCGGTGCTGCCCATGCGGGAAGGCGAGGCCGTCTAGCCATGCCGGCGCACGCCCTGCTGCTCGGCCACGGCGCATCTGGCACGGCGGCGTCGATGCAACCGTGGGTCCGCTCGCTCGCCGCGCACGGTGTCGCCGGCGTCGCACTCGAGCTTCCCAAGTCAAACGCGGACAGAGCGGCCGAGGTCTTCAAGCGAGCGCTTGCCGGCGAGCCGGAAGCGGCGATCGGTGGACACTCGTACGGCGGCCGAGTGGCGAGCCTGCTCGCGGCCGCGCAACCGGTGGCCGCGCTCGTGCTGCTGAGCTATCCGCTGCACCGGCCGGGGCATCCGGAGGAGCTGCGCACTGATCATTGGCGGCGCATCGCGTGTCCGGTGCTGCTGCTGTCGGGCGAGCGCGATCAGTTCGCGACGCTGGACTTGCTACAACGCGAGGCGCGAAAGCTGAAGCGCGCGGAGCTGTTCACGTACCCGGGACAACGGCACGGTTTGCTCGATGTCAAGGACGATGCGGCGCGCCGCATCGCGGCGTTTCTGGCGTCGAACTAGGAGGGGCGGGACGTGCGCGCAGGCGCCCTAGCTCAGGAGGCGCCGTAGCGCATGTCCCGCCCCTCGCAGACCACGGAACGCGCTACAGGCGGAACACGCGGCGCACGTCGGTGAGAGCGGCGCCGAGCGAGTCGATCTCGGTGTGCGTGTTGTACAGGTATACGGAGGCGCGCGCCATCGAGGCGACGTCGTAGCGGTGCATCAGCGGCTGTGCGCAGTGGTGACCGGCGCGCACCGCGATGCCATGCCGGTCGAGGATGGTGCCGACGTCGTGGGCGTGCACGTCGCCGAGGTTGAAGCTGACCGCGCCGCCGCGGGGCGAGCCGTCGCGCGGGCCGAAGATCGTCACGTCGCCGACCTCGTCGACGCAGGCGGCCTCGAGCCCCACGACGCTCGCGACGTCGGGCGTCCCCGCCTCGAACTTGTGCGGCACCGTGTTCCACGTGGTGCGCTCGAGTGTCACGCGCGCGATCATGCTGCCGCCGCCGAGGAACGGTGGCATGCGCTCGAGCAGCTCCGGGCGCGCCCAGAGCACGCCGACGCCCATGGGGGCGCACATCTTGTGTCCGCTGAACGCGACGAAGTCGCTGCCCAGCTCGCGAACCGACACGGGCATGTGCGGCACCGACTGCGCGGCGTCGACGCAGACCAGAGCCCCGGCGGCGTGGGCTCGCTCCGTGATGCCCCGGATGTCGTTGATCGTTCCCAACACGTTGGATTGATGGCTGAGGCAGACGAGCTTGGTTGGCGCGCCGAGGAGCTCGTCGAGCCGGGTGAGGTCGAGGCGGCCGTCGTCGGTGATGTCCAGGAAGGCAAGCTCGAGACCTGCGCGGTCCGCGGCCAGCTGCCACGGAACGAGATTGCTGTGGTGCTCCATGACGCTGAGCACGATGCGATCACCGGGCGAGAGCAGCTCGCGTGCGTACGAGGACGCGACGAGGTTCAGCCCCTCGGTCGCGTTACGCACAAAGACGAGGCCTTCGGCAGGTGCATCGATGAACTGCGCCACGCGGCGGCGCGCGTTCTCGAAGAGATCTGTCGCTTCGCTGGCGAGGGAGTGCACGCCGCGGTGCACGTTGGCGTTGCTGGTCCGGTAGTAGCGTTCGACCGCGTCGAGAACCTGCACCGGCTTCTGTGATGTCGCCGCCGAGTCCAGATAGATCAGCGGCGCATCGCGCACCGCGCGCTGGAGGATGGGGAAGTCCTGACGGACGCGCGCGACATCGAGCGCCGGCGCGGTCGCGAGCTCGGTCATGCGCCGGTTCCGTTGAGGGCGACGCGCAGGACGCCGTTCTGGTCGACGTCGACGTGGTGCACGCGCACGGGTTCCACGGCGGGCAGCGTGAGTGGCTCACCCGTCCGCAGGTCGAAGGTGGATCCGTGCAGCGGGCACTCGATGGCGCAGCGATCGACATCGAGGTCGCCTTCGCTGAGCGACGCCTCCGCGTGGCTGCACGTGTCGTCGAGCGCGTAAAAGGCACCGTCGACGTTGAAGATGGCTACGGGGACCTCGTCGATCTCGACGCGCGCCGCGTGTCCCGGAGGGATGTCGGATGCTCGCGCCACGTCCACCCATTCCGCCACGGTCACCCCTCCACCTCCGTCACGCCGGACTGCGGCTCGCCTGCGATCTCGGAGTCGAGAAGCGTACCGAGCAGGTTGGCAACCCCTACGTGCGGAACGCGCGCTATCACGTCGTCCATGAAGCCGCGGACGATGAGCGAGTCGGCATCCTCGCGGGGTACGCCACGCGTCATGAAGTAGAAGCGCTGCTCGTCGTCGATGTGGCCCGCCGTGGCGCCGTGACCGCATTTGACGTCGTTGGCGCGGATCTCGAGGCGCGGCACTGAATCGGCCTTGGCGCCATGACTGAGCAGGAGGTTGCGGTTCTGCACGTATCCGTCGGCGTGCACCGCTGCGGGTGCGACCTCGATCAGACCGCTGTACACCGAGCGGGCCTGATCCCGCACCGCGACCTTGAGGAGGAGATTGCTTCGAGTCTCGGGCGCGCGATGTGCCTGCAGCGACTGGTGGTCCAGGTGCTGCTCGCCGTCACCGAAGCACACGCCCGCGATGTCCGCCTCGGCGCCGGTGCCGTCGAGACTGGCCTCCCAGTAGGCCTTCTGCAGGCGGGCTCCGAACGTGGCGCCGAAGAATCGCAGCTTGGCGTTCGCACCGAGGGAAGCACGGTGCGTGGCCACATGCCAGGCACCCTCGCCCCATTGCTGCAGCGCGATGTAGTCGAGCCGGGAGTCACGTCCCGCCGTCAGCGCGGCGATGGCGTCGCTGAACAACGGCTGCGACCCTCGAGGCGACGCGTACGCATCGATCACGGTCAGGGAGGCGGCGTCGTCGAGGACGATCACCGTCGCGGGAAACACCGCGGCGCCATCACCTGACGCCGCGTGCGCGATCCACACGGGTGCGACGGCATCGACGCCGGACGGGACATATACGAACACGCCGCCGCGCCACATCGCGTTCCACAGCGCGCTGAACTTGGACTCGTCGACGGTATGTGCCGCGAGTGCGCGCTGCACGAGCTCGGTGTGCCGCGACGCCGCGTCCTGCAATGTCGTGACGATGACTCCTTGCGCCAGCAGCCCGTCGGCGTCGGTGATCACCAGGTCTGCGGCTGGTGCATCGAGTGCGAAGGCTGCACCCGGCGCGGCCTGGTCGCGCTGCAGGCGCATCGCCGCGAGCAGCCCGGCGTCCACGTCCCGTAGAGGAGTGAAGCGCTCCAGGTGCAGCCCGCTGATGTCGGTGCGCCGCCAGTCCTCATCGCGCTGCGACGAGGGCATAGGGAGGGCGGTGTACGCGTCCCACGCCGCCCGCCGTCGCGCGGCAAGCCACGGCGGCGACGCCGCCACCCTGGCGGCTGCCTCGTCCGGGCCGAGCTCGACCGCCACCGGCCCGCCGGCCACGGACGTCACCCGATCGCCCCCTCCATGGACAGCGCCAGGAGCCGGTTGAGCTCGACCGCATACTCCATCGGCAGCTCCTTGACGAACGGTTCGAAGAAGCCGTTGACGATGAGCGCGGTGGCGTCCTGCTCGCCGATGCCGCGGGACGTGAGATAGAAGATCTGATCCTCGCCGACCTTGCTCACGGTCGCCTCGTGCCCCACGGTGACGTCCGGGTTGTCGATGTCCATGTATGGATACGTGTCGCTGCGCGACTCCTCGTCGAGGAGCAGCGCGTCGCAGCGGACGTTGACCTTCACGTCGTGCGCCTTGGGCAGCACCTTGATGTGGCCGCGGTACGACGTCCGGCCACTGCCCTTGCTGATGGACCGCGACACGATATTGCTCGTGGTGTTGGGCGCCACGTGGATCGCCTTCGAGCCGGCGTCCTGATGCTGGCCCGAGCCCGCGAACGCCGCGCTCATCACCTCGGCGTGCGAGTGCTCGCCCATGAGGTACACGCTCGGGTACTTCATAGTCACTTTGGAGCCCAAATTCCCATCGATCCACTCGACCGTCGCACCCTCGTGCGCGATGGCACGCTTGGTCACCAGGTTGTAGACGTTGTCCGACCAGTTCTGGATGGTGGTGTAGCGGATCTTCGCTCCCTTGTGCGCGATCAATTCCACCACCGCGGAGTGCAGCGAGTCGCTCGAGTAGTTCGGCGCGGTACAGCCTTCGATGTAATGCACCGACGAACCCTCGTCGGCAATGATCAGCGTCCGCTCGAACTGGCCCATGTTGTCGCTGTTGATGCGGAAGTACGCCTGCAGAGGGATGTCGACCTGCACGCCCTTGGGCACGTACACGAAGGAGCCACCGGACCACACCGCGCTGTTGAGCGCCGCGAACTTGTTGTCGTTGGGCGGGATCACCGTGCCGAAGTACTTGCGGAAGATGTCCTCGTGCTCGCGCAGCCCCGTGTCGCAGTCGCTGAAGATGACACCGATCTTCTCGAGATCTTCGCGAATGTTGTGGTACACGACCTCTGAGTCGTACTGCGCGGAAACGCCGGCGAGGAAGTTGCGCTCGGCCTCGGGAATGCCGAGGCGGTCGAACGTGCGCTTGATGGACTCGGGCACGTCGTCCCATGTGCGACCCATCTCGTCGACAGGCTTGACGTAGTAGTAGATGTTCTCGAAGTCGATCCCCGAGAGATCCGCGCCCCACGTCGGCATCGGCCGCTTCCGGAAATGATCGAGCGCCTTCAGGCGGAACTTCAGCATCCACTCAGGCTCGCTCTTGTGCTGGGAGATGGCTGCGACCACCTCGGGCGAGAGCCCCTTGGCCGTGCGGAAGACCGAGATGTCCTCGTCGTGGAACCCGTACTTGTAGTCCTTGGTCAGCTCGCGTGCCTGTACGGCCATTACCTGCTCCTAAACTCTCGCGGGCTCGGGGACCGCGGTCCCCAAGATCGGCTCGTACCCCTCGCGCTCGATGCGTCGCGCCAGATCGGGCCCGCCCGACATGACGACCCGGCCGTCGTGCATCACGTGCACGACGTGCGGCCGCAGGTACTCGAGGATGCGTGGGTAGTGGGTGATCACGAGCACGCCGATGTCCGGGCCCGCGATGCGCATCACGCCCTCCGCGACCGTGCGCAGCGCGTCGACATCAAGGCCGGAATCCGTTTCGTCGAGGATCGCGAGCCGCGGCCGCAGCATCGCCAGCTGGAGAATCTCGCTCCGCTTCTTCTCGCCGCCGGAGAAGCCGTCGTTGATGTAGCGGGAGCGGAAGCTCTCGTCGATGCGCAGCGCCGCCATCTCGTCGCTCAGCCGCTTCATGAACTCGCGCGCCGGCATCTCCTTGCCCTGTGCGCGGAGCGCGGCGCGGAGGAAGTTCACCGTCGTCACACCGGGAATCGCGGTGGGGTACTGGAAGCACAGGAACAAACCGAGCTTGGCGCGGTCGTCTGCGCGAAGCCCCAGCAGATCCTGATCGTCGAACGACATGGCGCCGCCGGTCACCTCGTACTTCGGGTGCCCCATGACGGTGAACGCCAGCGTGCTCTTCCCCGAGCCGTTGGGCCCCATGAGCGCATGGATCTCGCCCTGCGCCACTTCGATGTCGATGCCCTTGAGGATCTCCTTGCCCTCGACCGATGCGCGGAGGCCCTGGGTCACTAGCCTGGCTGGACCGCTCATGCGGGTGTCCCCGGCGCCATCGAATCGATCAGCGCGTGATCGGCCAGCAGGTCGCCGAGCGTCGTCTGGCTGAGCACGGTGTCGATGCTCTCCTTGAGGCGCAGCCAGAGTCCCCGCGAGGCACATTCGCCCTCGCGGATGCACGACCCTGAGACGTAGTCGTGGGCGACGCACTCCACGGGCGACACCTCTCCCTCGACGATGCGGACCACGTCGAGGACGCTGATCTGCTCCGGCGGGCGGGTGAGCGCATACCCTCCATGCACGCCGCGGGTGCTCTCGATCAGGCCTCCTCGCCGCAGCTGCGCGGCCAGCTGCTCGAGATACGCGACGGGCAGGTGCTCCACCCGCGCCACCTCGGCGATGCTCATCGGCCCTTTCCCGTAGCCACGCGTGAACTCGGTCATCATGCGCAACCCGTAGTGAGCCTTCGAGCTCACCCTCATGGAGAAGGAGGCGGCCGGCACCACCGCCGGCTCGCTTGTGTGACGGTGCGAGGGCTGCGTGGCCTGCTTCGAAGAAATCCCGACTGACATAGTCAGGATTATACGCCCGGGAACCCTCTGGACGCCGGAGTTGGAGGACTGGTTGGGTACAGTGCGTGGCGTTCCATGCGCGCTCCAGCCGTGCCGCGACTGCCTCGGGCCGGCCTCGTGCTGGTGGCGCTGCTCGCCGCCTGCGGGCCGGCCGGAGCGCAGACCACACCCACCGCGACGCCGCTGCCGACCAGCCAGCTACAGGAGCGATATCAGGCCGCGGCGGCTGCCTACAACACCGCCGAGGGTCCGGTTTTGCAGGCGGAGAACGAGTACTGTGCCCCCGCCGCGCCCACGGCCGACGTGATGCATTGTGAGACGGCGCTCAGTGCCGACCGGCAGGCGACGATCACCTTCGACAAAGCTCTCCGTGCGCTGACCTTTCCGCCCTCCGCGCGGGGCGTGGTCACCCAGCTGCTCAGCGATGACGCACAGCTGGAGACAGTGCTCGAGCAGGCGGCGACCGCGCCGAGCTTGAGCGCCATCAGCGCGTTGACGCCGCAGATCTTTCAGCTGCTCACCACCGCGTCCCACGACGCGATCGCGGTCCGCACGGCGATCGGCATCAGCTCGACCTCTCCGTCTCCCGCGTGAGCCCGTCCGGGGCGAGCTTGGCCCTCACCAGGGCGATCACGGCGTCGGTGAACTCGCTCGTGAACGCCTGCCCACCGAGGTCTGCGGTGCGCGTGCCCGCTCGGACCGTCTCGAACGTCGCCTCGTAGATGGCACGCGACGCGGCTCGTGCCGGCGCGTCGGGGGTGAACGCAAGAAGCGATGCGATTGCCAGGATCATCGCCATCGGATTGGCGATGTTCTTTCCCTGGAGCGCCGGCGCCGTGCCGTGAGGTGCCTCCGCCATCACCACGCTTGGCGTGAGCCCCTCGTCGTGAAATCCCAGGACCAGGGACTCCGCACCGGCGATGCTGCCGAACATCTGGAGCACGAGGTCACTCAGGCAGTCGCCGTCGCGGTTCATAGCCGGGATGACGAGCGGCTCACCTGCGCGGCTGAACAGCAGCGCGTATGTCGCGTCGATGAGCTGCGGTTCGTACGTCACGTCCGGGTGGCGCTGCGCGGCCGCGTCCATCTCCTCTTTGAACATGCCCTCGTACACACGCGAAACCGTGAACTTTGGACCGCCGAACACCCGGGCGTGCACGGTCCGCGCGTGCTGGAAGGCGAACTCGGCGACAACACGGCACGTGTTCCGGGAGATCCGCTCGGTGCGAAACGCGAGCTCGTCTGAGTTGCTGATCTCGCGCCACTCCTTGGCGTTGTATGCATCGTCGACCGCCATGCGCACCACGCTGATCGGCGCGCCGACTCCGGCGATGCCGGCCACTCCTGGGATGCGCCGCCCGGTGCGGAGAATCACCTTGCCGCCGACGCGCTCACGCAACAGCGCGTTCGGGCTGCCGACATCGCTCGCGTCCTCCGGAGTCACCGTCGCGGCCTTGAGCCCATAACCGCAGGCGACCATCGCGTCGGCCGCCTCCACCACCACCGCGTTGCTGGTCGCGCGGCGGTGGTCCAGGGATAGGTCGAAGAAGCGCAGGTCGAGCGCGATGCCGATGACGCCAGGGCTGATCACCCGCAGCGCCTGCTCCAGCAGCTCTTCGCCGGTCTGGTCACCGCGAAGCACCGCGATCGTCGTCATGCGGCGAAAGCCTACCGTCAGGGTGTCTTGCGGGTGGTCATGGGCCAGGCGGTCACAAGCGCGTAGGCCGCATAGCTCAGGAGCGGCCGGAGCGCTTGTGCCGCCTGCCTAAAACCACTGATGCCCTGGTCGCTAGATGAACGTCAGCAGGTCCTCGACGATCTCCACGAGCTCGTCGCCCCGTATCGGTTTGCTGATCACCGCCGCGGCGCCGAGCTGCTGCGCCCGTTCCCGTGTGCCGACGTCGCCCGGCTCGGTGAGGATCACCACCCCGCCGGGCGGATGCTCGGGGGCGAAGCGGATCGCTTGAAAGAACTCGAGCCCGTCGGTGTCCAGCGTCGTGTCGAGGATGAGAACGTCCGGCGAAAACATGGGTAACTCGGCGCGCACCTCGCGCACGGCTCGCACCCAGTGCACCTCGTATCCGATCCCGGTGAAGCGGTCGATCACCGGTTGCGCAAGCTTCGCCTCGTCTTCCGCGACCAGGATGCGGGGCATCGGCGGCCAAGGGTACCGAGAACGCGAGTCTTGACGTGCACCCGCGACGCACTCCACACTTCGCTGTGGCGATGACGCCGCTCGCGCACTACGTCCCCACACAGCGCTCCCGCCAGCGCCTGTTCGACAGGCTGATGCGGCGCCCCACCATCCCATCGGACGGCGAACGCATTCCCGGCGCCGTTGTCGCCACGGATCGCACCCCACCGGTGGCCGACGCGCACACGCACACGTTCTGGTCGTCGCCTGCAGAGCTTCCGGGGGCCCTGGTTGAGTCGGGCCTCGGATCTCGGGGGGGCAGCCGCGACCGGGTGGCCGAGATGATCGCCGCACACGAGGCGGGAGTGCCGCCCGGTGACGCGCGGCGCCCGCGCGGCAACCCCGCATTCTCCGAGGCGCTCTTCATCGAGTTGATGCGCGCGCATCAGTACCGGCGTGCTTTCGAGCAGCTCAGCGCCGACTGCCAGCGGAGCTGGGGATCGTCGGACGCTTTCGTGTCGGCCCAAGCAGGCTCGGCGATGAGCCGTCTTCGCGGCGTGCAGGTCAGGGGCGTCCGGTATCTGCCCGAATGGACCGACCCTGATCGCGGTGCCACCTACAACGAGGTCGCGGAGCTGCAGGTGGCGGCCTGAACGGTTCTGTCGCGCGCGGCGGTAGCTGTTCGCCGCCGCGAGTACAATCCGCTCGTGAAAGGCGCCTTCGGGGTTGCGAGCATCGGGCCGATGGAGCGCACCTGTCTGGAGATCGCCAGAGCCGAGCGCGTGGCGGCGTTCAGGCGGACTCGCGTGAGCCGTGCGCGCCGTTCCGTGCGTGAGTCGGACGGTCTGCTCGAGCTCATCGAAGAGTGCCGGCTGCGTGGGTGGCGGCTCGTACCGTCGACGCTCTGGAGCGCCGTGGTGCGTGCCGTGGGAGACGTCGACTCAGGGCTGCGTGACGAGCTCGGGATCAACCGGGACCCGGATCACGTAGCCGACGTGCTGTTCAGCGCCCAGGAGGTTCTCCTGGCTCGGGTCCGCCAAGCAGAGCAGCCTGCCCTGGCTCCTATCATCCCGCTCTTCCGCGATACGCCTCGCGCCGCCGCCGCCCAGTAGTCTCGCGAGGAGCTCCTCGGTGAGCTGGGACATCTCCGTGGCGGGGACGCTGCACCGCGACGACATCACCACTCCGCGCGGTCACGCGCGTTCGCTCGGCGGGTCAGCCGTGTATTTCGCGCTCGCAGCAGCGCGGCACACGCGGGTGCACCTCAACGGCATCGTCGGCGTGGACACTGCGGAGCGCTTTCGCGCGATGTTCGAGGGACTTCCGATCGACATGGACGGTCTCGTCGTCAGCCGGACACCCACGTTTGTCTGGCATGCCGTGCACGATTTCGACCGGTGGGTGACCTCCAGCGAGTCAGAGGAGCCCGGGTGCGACCCCGAGTGGGAGCCACGACTGGGCCCCACATCACGGAGCGCAGAGGTGCTGTTCCTCGGCAGCATGCATCCCCGCCTGCAGCACCAGGTCCTGTCGCAGGCCGGCGCGGGCCTCGTTGGCGCCGACTCGATGACTGTCTACATGCGCGAAAACAACGCGTCGGTGCGTTCCCGCCGTCGTGGTGAAACAGGGGCCGGATGGCGCGGCGTGCGTGGTGGGCCAGCAATCGTTGGAGATCGCTGCGCCCACGGTTGAGGATGTTCTCGACCCGACCGGGGCCGGGGACGCGCTCGCCGGAGGATTTCTGGGCCTGTGCGCACGCTTCGAGCGTGCCGACCCGGCGTTCTTCGGGGACGCGCTCGCAGAGGGCGTACGGTGCGCCGCAGCCGCGGTCAGCACGTTCGGGACAGCGGGCCTGAGCGCGCTCGCCGGCGCTGGTGCGGGGCGTCCCGCGGACGTATGATCCGCGCCACCATGGCCGTCACCGGCAATCGCGGTCGTGATCTGGGCACGCCAATCGACCGCAACCTCGCATTGGAGCTGGTCCGCGTCACCGAGGGTGCGGCGATGGCCGCGGCGCGGTACATGGGGCGCAACCAGAAGGAGGCGGCCGACCAGGCTGCCGTCGATTCGATGCGCCGCAGCCTCGGCTTCGTCGACATGGACGGCTTGGTGGTCATCGGAGAGGGCGAGAAGGACGAGGCGCCCATGCTGTACATCGGAGAGCGTGTCGGCAATGGCAGTCCGCCCGAAGTCGACGTGGCGGTCGATCCCATCGACGGGACCCGGCTCGTTGCGCGGGGTCTGCCCGGCGGCATTGCGACTGTCGCGCTCGCGGAACGCGGCTCCATGTACCAAACGCACATCCCGTACATGGAGAAGCTGATCGTCGGACCGGAGGCCGCGCCTGTGATCGACATCACGGACACGGTCGCGAACAACCTGCGTCGCATAGCTCGAGCGGAGGACCGCAGTGTTGGGGACCTCACGGTCGTGGTGCTCGATCGCGATCGTCACACCGATCTTCTGGAGGAGATCCGCAGCGCCGGAGCTCGCGTGAAGCTGATCATGGACGGCGACGTGGCGGCGGGGCTCATGGCGGCGATGGAACACCGCACAGGCATCGACGTTCTGATGGGCATCGGTGGTGCACCGGAGGCGGTGCTGGCGGCGTGCGGCATCAAGTGCATCGGCGGTGGCATGCAGGCGCGGCTCTGGCTGCGCAACGGCGACCGCGCGACCATGGAGAGCGAGCGCAAACGAGAAGATGTGGTGCTCGACCTCGATGATCTCGTCGCAGGCGACAACGTGTTCTTCGCGGCGACCGGGATCACGGACGGCGAGCTGCTCCAGGGCGTCCGCTTCCTGGGCGACGATCGCTGCCACACGCAGAGCCTGGTGATGCGCTCGTACTCGGGCACCACCCGATACATCGAGGCGGAACACAGCTTCGCCAAGCTCCGGCGGCGTCGGGGCGAGGCGGAGCATGCCTTCGCTGGAGCCGAAACCGTCCTCTGACCTCCCGGGCGGCCCGGGCGCGGACCAGGGGTGGGACAATCGACTGGCCCTGATGAAGCCAAAGCTTCGCCCCAGTCAGAACCTCATGCGCTGGTTCACGCCCGGGCTACACGTCAAGCGCTGGCTGCTGCTCCTCTTCGCAGCCATCGTCATGATCAGCCTGGCCGTCGGCTATTTGCTCCGGGACTTCTACAGCGGGGGCTTCCGTTTCCCGGAGTGGGTGGGGAACGTCAGTCTGCAATTCCTGCCACGCTCCATTCGCGCCCTCCTGTTTGCTGTGGCTGGAGCCGGGCTGCTGCTGCTGGCCTTTTATAAACTCGGGCAGTCCATCCTGGGGCCGTTCCTGCTGGGGAGAAACGCAGAGCGCGGGCTCATCGATCAGCTGTACACGTTCCGGCTTCTCGCCAAGGGACCCAGGGTCGTGGCCGTCGGCGGGGGGACAGGGCTCTCCTCGCTGCTCCGCGGGGTCAAGAAGTACACCGGCAACATCGTGGCCATCGTCACGGTGGCGGACGACGGCGGGTCGAGCGGCCGCCTGCGCGACGAGTATCGGGTGCTGCCGCCGGGCGACATACGTCAGTGCCTCACCGCGCTCGCCGAAACCGAGCCGCTGATGACCGAGCTGTTTCAACATCGATTTGGCGGTGACGGCTCGCTGAGCGGCCACTCGTTCGGCAACCTGTTCATCACCGCGATGGCCGAGATCACGGGTGACTTCGAGCACGCCATCCGCGAGTCAGGTCGCGTGCTGGCAGTGCGCGGCCAGATCGTGCCGAGCACGCTCCGGGACGTCACGCTGTGCGCGGCTGCCGGCGCGGAGGTGCGGGTCGGCGAGTCCCGCGTGCCCAAGGGCAACGGGCGCATCGATCGGGTGTTCCTCGACCCCGGCGATGCTCCGGTCAACCCGGAAGCGGAGCTTGCGATTCTCGATGCCGAGCTCGTCGTGGTCGGTCCAGGTTCGCTCTACACATCGATCCTGCCCAACCTGCTGGTCGACGGCATGGTGGAGGTGATGCGCGCGAGCCCCGCCGTCAAGGTCTACGTGTGCAATGTCGCAGGGCAGCCCGGCGAGACGCTCGGTTACACCGTGAGCGAGCATCTCGATGCCATCGAAGAGCACATCGGCGGGAACATCTTCGACTACGTCATCGTCAACAGCAACATGACACCGCCGCTGCCACCCTCGGCACGCGAGGCGGGCATCTCCCGGGTCACGTTCGACCGCGCGCGTTCGTCGCGCAAGCCTGTGCACTTCATCCTCGCCGATGTGGTCTCCACGCGCGTGTCGTCGCACCACGATCCGGAGAAGCTGGCGCGGGTGATCATGAAGCGGATCTGGAGATAACTCGCTCGGGGGCGTGGTTGAGGCGAGGAGGAGACACTCGCTGCGGCGTCTCCTGAGCTAGGCCGCCTTCGCGAGTGTCTCCTCCCCGCCAACGCACGCGACCGGCTCGCAGGGCGTGGCGCAGGGGATCGGGACGTGCGCGCAGGCGCCATAGCTCAGGAGGCGCCGAAGCGCATGTCCCGATCCCGATCAGCACCACTTATTGCTGCAGCCGGGTTCCGTGGCGGCCCTCGCCGTGGCGAAAACGCTCCGCTCCGGCGACCGTCTCGCCCGAGGCGACCACCCGCAGCCCGTGCTCCGTCTCGTTGCGCAGGGCAGACGGCGTGTCCATCGACCACTGCTCGTAAACGGACAGACGGTCGCTGCGCATGCACGTTTGCGGCAGCGCCGCGAGCTCCTGGGCCAGCCGTTGCGCCGCGGCGAGGGCGGTACCACGCGGCACCACCCGGTCGACGAGGCCGATCGCGCGGGCTTCCGTCGCGTCGACGGCCCTCCCGGTCAGGATCAGATCGAGCGCGCGGCCGTGACCGATGAGGCGGGGGAGACGGATGGTGCCGCCATCCATCAGCGGAACGCCGAAGCGGCGGCAGAAGACTCCGAAGACGGCGTTCTCCGCGGCAACGCGAAGGTCGCACCACAGCGCGAGCTCCAGACCACCGGCCACGGCGTGTCCCTCCACCGCCGCGATGACCGGCTTGCCAACGAGCATCCGCGACAGCCCGAGCGGTGCGTCGCCGTCGACGTCGAGGCGTGGCCCACGCGGGTCGTCAGGCGATATCGAGGTGAGGTCGGCCCCGGCGCAGAACGTGTCACGAGCGCCGGTGAGGATGGCGACGTTCAACGAATCGTCGACGGCGAATTCTCGGAACGCGCCGGCGAGGGCCGACGCCGTAGGGCCGTCGACCGCGTTGCGCACCTCCGGCCTATCGATGACCACCGTCATCACCCCGGCCGTGCGCAATGTGCGCACCGTTGGCGTCGACATGCGCGGATCATCCCAAGCCGCCGGGGACGCGCGTATCGATCTCACCCCCGTCGCCACCGCCGCGTCGCCGCGTATGCGCGGTAGCGCGTCATACGTACCGGTAGCTCCCAGGTCCCCGCGCGCTCCAGCAGCCTTCCCCCAAACGCCTTCTTGAACCGGCTGAACCCGGCCCAGGGATGGGACGGGTTGTCGTCTGGGATGACGCCCCAGAAATCGAAGGTCGCCGCACCGCGTGCCTTGGCGTCGCCGATCATCTGCCAGAGGAGCGGTGCCCCGGCGCCGAGACGCCTGCCCGCATCCGGATCGGAGGCGGAGTGAGCGTAGTAGCGCGTGTGCCCGAAGTCGAAGCACATCGACGCGGCCAGCGGCTGGTCATCGATACCGGCGACGTACAGCCTTGCCGCGCCCAGCGGCATCAGCGTCTCGGCGACCGTACGGTGATAGGTGTCGGGTTGCCCGTGAAACGCGGTGCGCCCGCGTGCCCGTCGCTGCAGGGTCAGGAAGATGTCGATATCGGCTGGATTCTCCGTCTGCCAGACGCCGATGCCGCGACGCGGCGCGGCGTTGATCCGGCTTCGGTGGCCGGCCTCGAGCCCGCCGCGCAGCACATCGATGCCCGCCGTGAGATCGAGCACCCACGTCCATCGAGGCTGTATCGATGGCGCGGCGCGGGCCCCGAGCGAGCGCAGCGCCGCCATTGCGCCCACAGAGGGTTCGACCCGCGCGAAGTCGAGCCCGAGTGTGCGCGCCGCGATGGCGACATCACGCAGGGCGGCCTCCGTGTCGGCGCCCGCCGGTCCGTACGGAACATAGAGGTACCTGGGAAAACGCCCTGACCGCAGGGCGGCGGCCCACTGCCAGCCCGGCCCGCGCCGCCACGTCACGTCGTAGCCCAGCGCGGCCTGGACGCGCATCCATGCGGAGCTCTGGAGGAAATGTCCGTCCAGTGCGAGGAGGTCGGCGTCCCAGGATTCGTCGAAGTTGGCCAAGGGGTAAAGCGTTTCCCTACAATGCAGCGGCCTCAACGGTCAACATCATGGAGAGATCGCATGGCAACTGTGGTTACACGCGACGTGCTCGCCAAGAAGCTTGCAGATCGCGCAGAGATCACCATCGCCGCCGCGCGCGACGAGGTGAGCTGGTTTTTCGACTCGATTTCTTCGTCGCTCGAAAAGGGCGATGAGGTCCGCATCCACGGATTCGGCGCCTTCAAAACCGCGCAGCGGGCGGCGCGTGTGGGCCGCAACCCGCGGACCGGTGAGTCAGTGCGCGTCCCGGCACGTCGTGTCGTGCGCTTCTCGCCGAGCACCACGCTGTCGTCGGCGCTCAAGGGAGGCCGCTCGCGCGCCAAGAAGTAGGTGGCGCGCGGCGTTGACGGCTATCAGCGGGAAATGAACGCCGTCAATAAAAGAAGTCGTGGTGGACACGATACGTCCACTGACGGGCGAGACGCTCGCCCACCTGCGTCCACCACCGGTAGCGGCGACGGCGCAGCGGCCAGTCCCACGTGCCGACGAACTCGGTGATGCGATCGTTGAACCCCGACTTGAAACGGTACAGACCGTAGAACGGGTGCGACGGGTCGAGCTCGGCGGCAGGTGGGACGGCGACCAGGTCGTACGTCTGGACGCCGCGCTCGCGAAGTGACCGCATCACCTCCCACTGCAGGAGGTACGGCGCCATCAGCTCGTGATGACGCCGGCTCGAGCCACCGTCCTTGTACCAGCCCTTGTGGCCAAAATGCGTTGCGAAGCAGCCGGCGAGCACCTCGTGCCCCAGCGTCGCGAAGTAGAACTCGCCCTGACCGGCTGCGTGTTGCAACCTCCAGTAGTCGGCGAAATAGCGAGGCGGACGCAGCATGAACCCGGCGCGCACCTGCGTCTCGCGCATGAGCCGGTACATCACGTCGATGGTGGCGTCGGTCACCGGAAGCCTGTGCACCACCACTCCGCGTCGCGCGGCGAGCCGTATGTTGTAGCGGCACTTCGGCTTGAAGGACGCGATGATCCCATCCTCCTCGCCGCGCAGGTCGACGAGGATGGTCGCCGTGCTGTTCTGCACCTCGGTGGGCGCCTTCTGCATGCCGGCGCTCCGCCACGGTGACGTGTCGGCGGCCGCGTCGATCTCGGGATCCAGCTTGACCAGGAATCCACGGTCGAATCCCTCAGGGTCGCGCAGGATGTCGCACAGCTCGTCGGGTTTCGCGATGCCCGGGCCTTTCGGCGAGTACCACAGCGTGCCCGCACCTGGGACACGCCGCGTGAGAAACAGCGTCGCCACGTGTCCGCGCCCGGAGTCGGCGATGAAGTAATGCGGCTGCCATCCCCACCGCCGTTTGAACTCCCCCCACGAACGGGTCTGAAGGATGTGTCCACCATCGGGATTGGCCAGGACCAGCTCGTCCCAATCGCGTATCTCGGCGGAGGTCGCGGGCCTCATCGCCGCAACCTCTGGGCGGCCGACCACGTCCGGTACAGCCACGGGCGCACCGGCAGGTCCCAGGTCCCCGCGCGCGTGAGCAGCATGCCGCCGAACGACCGCTTGAACTGCGTGAAGCCGCTCCATGGGTGGTCGGGCTGGTCGGGGGGCGCCACACCCCAGAAGTCGAACCATGCCTTGCCCTCAGCACGCGCATCCAGGATGGCGCGCCACACCAGCGGCGCCGCCGGGCTCAGCCGCCGCACCTCCGGGTCCGAGCTGGACGCTGCGTACGCGTAGTACCGCGTGGTGCCGAGATCGATGACGATCGCCGCGGCGAGCACACGACCCGTGTGCCACGCGTAGTACAGCGTCGCCTCACCTGTGGGAATCAGCTCCTCCGCGATGGCGCGGTAGTACGAGTCCGGATAGATCGGCATGTGCGTGCGGGCGTTCGTCTCGTGCAGCAGATCGAGAAATCGACCGAGCTCCTGCGGAGACCCTGCGCGCTCGAACGAGATCCCCTTCCGCTCCGCCGCGTTGATGCTGCTGCGATGCCCCTTGGTCTGTCCCGCACGCAGCGTCGCTTCGTCCACGTCGATGCGCAGCAGCCAGGTGTGCTCCGGTTGACGGGTGCGCGCGCGGCGCGCTCCGCAGGACGCAGGATCGAGGGACTGCGTTCCGCCCGGTTCGAACTGGACGAAGGCGCAGCCCCTCTCGCGGGCGAGCTGCGCAGCCGGTCGCAGCGCATCGGCGAGTGCGCTTGGCCTCTCGACCTGCGGCCCGTACGGCAGGTAGAGGCGGCGGAAGGGTCCGACCTTGCGGGTGAGCGCGATCCACATCCAGTCACCGCCGCTGCAGTGGAACACGGTCGAACCCATGCGTACCTGACACCGCGCCCAGGCGCGGCTCTGCAGGAGATGACCGCCCATGGCGACAAGGCGGGAGTCCCATGTTGGATCTGGGATTCCGCGCAGCGGCAGCGCATCCTCGGTGCCGGGTGTACCTGTGGCCTCGCTCGTCACGATGCCCGCGCTCACCCCGCGAAACGCCGCTGCACGACGGCGCGAAGCGCACCCCAATCCTCGGCGTCCAGCGCGCGAAACAGCACGATGCAGAGCGCGTAGATCGCTGCCGCGGCGAGCGTCTCCAGGAGCAGCGGGATGCGCCCTTGCGGGTGCACGACATACACGAAGGCGCCCATCACGAGTCCCGCGGGAATGATGCGCCAGGTCGCGTGGATCATCCGCAGCGTCCCTGCCTGTGCGCGGAGGACCGTCCACCCGATCGCGACGAGCGCCACCTCCGTGAGCACCGTCGCCCAGCTCGCCCCCTGATACCCGAACGCCGGGATCAAGAAGAGGTTGAGGGCGACATTGATGCCGAGTCCCGACAGCGCGATGTAGGCAAAGCTCTTCTGGCGGTCGATCGCGTTGAAGGTGGCAGCGAACGTGTTGTCTATGAATGCGAAGAAGATGCCGAGCGACAGGATGTGGAACGCGGCTTCGGACTGCGGATAGAGCTGCAAGAGGTCATTGAATTGCGGGGTGAGCAGGAACACCCCGACCGTGATTGGCCAACCGAGCAGCGCGAGTCCCTTGAGGAACTTCTCTGCGGTGGGGAGCACGCGCTCGGGCGCCGCCCGCTTGTAGATGGAGAGCACCGGAAAGATCACGCTGCGCAATGTGACCGGGATGAACAAGAGCGCTTCGAATGGCTTGTACGCGAGCGTGTACCAACCTACCTCGGCATAGCTGCGAAAGTGTTGCAGGATGGGGACGTCGACCTTGAAGTACACGGTGGTGAACAGGAACGTGATGGCCAACGGCAGGCCGGTGATCAACCACGGGCGGATCAGGCTCCGGTCCAGATTCCAGCTCGGCCTCGCCATTCCACGGCCGATGATCACCGCGGCGAAGTACACCGTCGCGACCGCATAGCTGATGGCGTAGGCCCAGAGAAAGTATCCGGTGCCGGCATTGATGTGCGCGCCGAGCACCACCAGTCCAAGAAGGAGAAGGCTCTCCGGAATGATCTCCGCGATCTCGAAGTTGAGGCGCTGCGTCGCGTACAGCGTGCTTCGCAAGAGCTGCAGGTACCCGCCGATGAAGATGATGGCAAACGCCGGGAGCCAGAGTGATTGGATGCCCGCGAACCACAACCCGGCGAAGAGAAGCGGCCCCGCGACGGCTGTGAGGAACACGCGCATCGACATCGCGAACCCGAGGAGCCGCTGCACCAGGTCCGGACGGCGGGCGCCTTCGCGCACGTACAGGGTGGCGAAACCGAAATCCGCGACGATGGACGCGAGCGCGCTGTACGTCACCGCCGTCTGCATCCTGCCGAAGTTCGCGTCGCCGAGGACGTGGCCGATGAGTACGACCGTGACCAGCGCGATCACCCTGGAGATGACGCGCGCGCCGAGGATGAGGACTGTGTTCTTCAGAGCCCGCTTGCCAAGATTGGCCGTGGCCGGGGCCGCGGGTTCCGACATGCCCTCGATGGTGGCAGACATGTCGGAGCGTGCAACGCGCGCGGACGCTCTCATGGCACGGACGCGCCGGCGTCCGCCGGGTCACGGGGCGTGATGCGATACCGCCTCGTGAGCCGCGCTGTCGCCGGCCGGATCCAGATGCACGATCACCTCTGCGAGTGGGCTGATCCTGTGGAACAGGCGGTGACGTACCTCCTCCCCAAGGGCATGGGCCTGCGACAGAGACGAGTCCGGCGACACCTCGAGGGTCAACTCGGCGATCACCCTCCGCCCCGTCCAGCGACCTCGCGCGTGGGAAACGCCCAGCACGCCGGGCGTGGCGGCGGCGACCTCCTCGATGGTCGCGATCAGTGAGGCATCGGCCTCGTCGAGGAGACGGCCGGTCACGGTTCTCCCCGTCTCCCACGCGACGACGGCGATGATCACGGTGATGACCAAGCCGGCGATCGGGTCGAGGATCGACGCGCCGAGCGCGGCGCCCAGAACCCCGACGGCGGCGCCCAGGGACGCGAGTCCATCGAGTCGTGAGTGCTTGCCGTCCGCCTCGAGGGCCTTGCTGCGGAGGCGTCGCCCGGCGCGGATCTTGTACACGGCGACGGCCTCGTTGCCGGCGAACCCGATCGCGGCAACCACGATGGCGAGGGGCAGATTGGTCAGCGTCGGTCGATGTATCAAATGCTCGACCGACGTGACGCCGGAGATCACCGCGCTCGTGACGATCAGCGCGAGCACGACGAGGCCGGCCAGATCCTCGCTGCGGTGGTACCCGTACGGAAACTGCTTCGTCGGCGCGCGGCCGCTGAGCACGAACGCGATGGCGAGCGCGACGGTGGTGGAGACGTCGCCGAGGTTGTGCAGGCCGTCGGCGAGCACCCCGGCGCTCGACGAAATCGCCGCCGCCGCCAGCTCCAGCGCGGCCACTGCGGCGAGCACCAACGAGCTGATGCCGACGACGCGCAGCGCTCCGCCGCCACTCGGCGCGGCCACACCGTGAACATGTCCGGCGTGCTCGTGCGCGTGCGCGAGCGGTTCGTCGCTCACCGCCGCATCGTACGGGCTACAGCGGTGGCGCTGGTCATCGCGGTCGCCGGAGGACTCAGCGCCGGCGGGGTCGTGGCGGCGCACCGGTTGACGGCGCCTCTGCCCGCGGCAGGCGTCGTCATCCACGCATCCAGATCCATCGTCTTGACGGAAGGCAGCCCGCCGCCCATCACCCTGCCGCCCACGGGCAGTCTCGCCGTGGTCAGCAGCGCGACCGGGCTTCTCGCCGCCGTGTCGTCCGACGTGCCGCGCCCGATCGCCTCTGTGGCCAAGACGATGACCGCGTTCGTGGTGCTCCAGGCGGAGCCGCTGACGACGGATGCGCCGGGTCCCGTCCTGACGATGACCGCGACCGATGTCGCGCTCTACCGGGAGGCCATCGCCGGGCAGGGGTCCGCCGTTGCCGTGACGGCCGGCGAGCGGCTGAGCGAACGCGACTTGCTCCTCATGCTGATGCTGCCATCCGCAAACAACATCGCCGAGACGCTGGCCCGCTGGGTGTCGGGCACCCGCGACACCTTCGTAGCGCGTGAGAATGCCGAGGCCGCGGCACTGGGCATGCAGAACACCCGCTTCGCCGACCCGAGTGGGATCAGCCCGCAGACGGTGTCGAGCGCGGCTGACCTCCTCAAGCTGGCCCGAGCCGCCATGGCGGTGCCGGCGCTGGCCGCGGTCGTGGCCACACGCAACGCAACGCTGCCCGACGGCACCCCGCTGGCCAATCTCGACATCCTGCTTGGGTCGTCGCCAGACTGGCTGGGGATCAAGACCGGATGGACGCACCAGGCAGGTGGCTGCCTGCTGTTCGCCGCACGCCATTCCTACGCGACCGATGCCGCTCCCGTGACCGTGTACGGCGCTGTCCTGGGCCAGCCGCCGTCTGCGTCCGCCGATGTCCAGCATCCGGAGCTGGGCGCCGCGTTCGCGACGGCGCAGCAGGTGATGAAAGAGGCGTTCGCGGGTTACGAAGCCGTGAACCTCGCCACCCTCATGCCGGGGGTCACGGGGACCGTGTCGGCACCGTGGGGGATGAGCACCGGCGTGGCGGTGCATGCCGCCCGGGGCGTGGTCGTGGCGCGGCTCGGCACCGTGCTCGCGACGCGTTTGATGACGGTGACGGTCGGAGCGACGCCCGGGAAGGGAGCCTCCGTCGGCCGCCTCGTGGCAACGGTGGGTGCGGCGACCGTGGTGTCGTGGCAGCTCTCCACCCGCGTCGCGATCAGCCCGCCCCCGTGGTGGTGGCGGCTGCTGCACCAGTGACCGTCCGGCGTCCGCCTCGCCCGTGTCCTACCAGCTGGCGTCGGTGCGATCGGCCGCAAGGCGGAGCGCGCTCAGTACCTCGAGGTCCTTGCCGCCGAGATCCGGCGCCACCCTCACGCTCTCCAGGCGGGCGCCGGCGGTGACGAGCTCGAGCTCGTGGAGGCCCAGATGAGGGCGAACCGAAGGATAGCCTCCGAAGGCCGCCAGCGGCTCGCGCCATCTCTGGCGCAGCGCACGAGGCGAGAGCTCTCCGGCCTTGACGGCGAGGACTGCGCCGCCCCGGCCGGGCCCGAGGCGAAACCGGAACGCGATCCGGCCGGCCTTGGCGCACGCCTCGCAGCGGCCGTACCGCTCCTCGGGGATCTCCGGCCGCTTCAGGCACACCCGGCACATGGCGAGACCAGACTAGCCCTGCCAGGTCAGGGCCAGGCGTTCTTGGCATTGACAAACAAACTGGTGGGTCATAAGTTGTAGTCGTCATGAATGTCGAGGTCAGAGCCACCGGACTGCGCGCCGCGCGCCTCAAGCACCACCTGACGCAGCGTGAGCTGGCACGCCGGCTTGGCGTCACGCAGAACTACATCCCAGCCCTCGAGGCGGGGACTCGAAATCCAGGACCAAAGCTGCGTCAGGCGTTGATGCAGCTTTTCGACTGTGACTTCGAGGATCTCTTCCAGGTTGTGATGGTCAATCCCGTGGACCATCGCGAGCAGGTCCTTCACGTGGAGCCCGAAGCTAGAGCGGTGTAGCCGGGCCGGCTCGGGTGCGCCGCCTACAATCCGGCGGGTGGGCGCGGATCGATTGCTGCTCGAGGGAATGCAGTTTTTCGGGCATCACGGGGATGTCGCGGCTGAGCGTGCGCTGGGATCGCGCGTCTACGTCGACGTCGAGCTGGAAGCGGATCTTTCCGGGGCCGGCCGCAGCGACGAGCTGACGGACACACTCGACTACGTGCGTTGCTACGCGATCGTGCGTGAGATCGTCGAGGACAGTCAGTACCACCTGCTCGAAGCGATTGCCGAACGCATCGCGAGCGCGCTGCTCGCGGAGCCCAAGGCGGACGCGGTCCGCGTGCGCGTCGCCAAAGAACCGCCGATGCCCGGCACGATCGAGCGGTGTGCCGTCGTCGTGAGTCGCGGCAGGAGCTCATCGTGAGCGCGATCATCATCGACGGCAAGGCGGTGGCGGCGAGGTTACGGGAGGGCATCGCGAGGGACGTCGCCGCCATGACCGCGCAGGGGTCGCGAGCGCCCGGTCTCGCTGTCGTCCTGTGCGGCGACAACGCTGCTTCGGCCATCTATGTCCGAAACAAGGGACGGGCCGCCGAGAAGGTTGGCTTTCGGTTTCAACTGCAGACGTGCGAGGCGGACACCTCCACCGCCGACCTCCTGCGTCTGGTCGCCGGACTCAACACCGACGAGGCAGTGGATGGACTGCTGGTCCAGCTCCCGCTTCCGTCCCACGTCGACCCCGACGTGATCGCCGACGCCATCGCCCCGGACAAGGATGCCGACGGCTTCAACCCAGCGAACTTCGGCCGCCTTGCCGAGGGACGCGCGGCCCCGGCCGGCGCGACCCCGCTCGGCTGCATGGAGCTGCTGCGCAGCTACGACGTGCCGATCAGCGGCAGTCGTGCGGTCGTGGTCGGGCGCAGCCTGCTCGTCGGCCGCCCACTCGCGCTGCTGCTCACCAACGCCGACGCCACCGTGACCATGTGTCACTCGAGGACGCGCGATCTGCCGGGCGTCTGCCGTGAGGCGGACATCCTGGTCACCGCGACGGGCCGGCCCGGCGCCATCGACGCCGGCTACGTGAAGCCGGGCGCGTGCGTCATCGACGTCGGCACGACACCGCGCGACGGCACCGTCGTCGGCGACGTCGATCGCGAGTCGGTCGAACCCGTCGCCGGGTGGCTGACACCCGTCCCCGGCGGCGTGGGCCCGATGACGATCGCGATGCTCCTGCGGAACACGCTCTCCCTGGCGACCGCACGCCGCCGCAGCACGGTGGTGGTCTGAGACCACGTGCCCGGCCTGCACGTCCGCTGGTCAGAGCACGAG